>NZ_BCUU01000002.1 GCF_001591385.1 Variovorax soli NBRC 106424 | reverse complement strand
CAAGCCGCGGCTGCGCGAGGTGGAGGGCGAACTGATTCGCCGCGCCGTCGACGAGGCGCGCGGCAACGTGGCCGAAGCGGCGCGGGCGCTGGGCATCAGCCGGGCCACGGTCTATCGCAAGCTGTGGCAGGCGCGGCGGCCCACTTCCTGAGTCGGTCGGGCCGGCGCGCCAGCTGGGACAGACTTGATGAGCGTCTCCCTAGGGGCCAATGAAAGCGTGCTCATGTCCATTGGCCACATGGCTGGTGCCGATCAGACGTCCGCCTCCAACACCAGTAACCCTGCTGCTCGGCCCACCCAGGGTGCCTCCATCGAAGAGTTGGCCGATGCCCCAGGAAAAGGCGTGCGATGCGCCACCTCCGACCTCCGAGACGCCGACAACAATAGGAACGATGGCACCCGTGAGGATGCCCACAGCCCTGCTGTTGAACCCGCCAGGCAGTACGCCGACATCGGCGAAACTGAGGTTGGGGGCTTGCCACGCATAACCATGCTCGAAGCCACTGGATGTGCGGAAAGAGCCGACGACAAGATTCCCAACCATGGCTGCGACCGTGCTCCTTGCGGATCCACCCGGAATGCTGGGCACGATGGACTGGACCGCAGTGCCGCCCGCAGCCCAATACACGGCCTGAGGCTCGTCGTTGGTGCCGGTGCAAGTGCCGGCGACTGCACCGCCGCCGTCTTCGATGGCCACCGCGCTGCAGTTGCTGTCGGCATTGGCAAGGGCATCGAGAACGGTCACCGCGTAGCTGCCTCCGTTGCCGGTGCGCCGCCAGAGCACCGCCCTCGACCGCACGGTGCCATTGGCACTCACGCTGCAAGTGCCAGCCACGAGCGGACCATTGAAAGCCACGGTCGTGTTGTCCAGGGCAACCGGCTCGCAAGTCACGGCATCGAGGCCTCCGTGCGTCAACGCTGTCATCAGGGGCAGCATTTCCGGAGCGGTCTGGCCGCCGGGCCAGATCACCGGCCGGATCTGGCCATTGGGAGAGATGCTGGTCCCGATGATCCAATCACTGTCGTTGATGGCCCCCCCGGTGGCAGCCACGTCTGGGAGCAGGCCCAGCAGGCCGGGGATGGGCGTCAGTGTGTAGCGCTGGAGGTTGGCCAGCCAGCGCAGCGGCACAAACTCGCCGGCGTCGTTTCTGCAATTGGCGGATACCGTGTTCTGGGTGTTGATGCCCACTGCCCTGCAGGTATTTTGAGATGTGGTGAGCAAGGTCTGGAACGCTTGGCCGAGGGGCTTGCGAACGGTCAGCGTGCGCCCCTGCGAGTCATCACAATGCGCGACTGCGGTGCCGCTGTTGTTGATGGCAACGCCGGAACAGGTGGTGCCGCCGGGCAGCAGGCCGATATCGGTGACCTGGGCTTGGACGCCAGGGCCGATCAGGCACAAAGCCGCGAAGAGTGCGAAGCACCGTGTTCGGTGGATGCGTGAGGTCATGGTCTAGCTCCCTGTGGTTGAACGGAACGCTCTGAAAATTTCGACTTTTGCTTCACGTGAATGGCCGAGCCGGCAGCTGGTGTCCGCCGGGGCAGTTGAGGCTGCCCGAACCCGGTCAATGGATCTGCCGCAGCTTTGGCGCAGTTGGCGTTGAGCGTTGCAGAGTGCGCGCGAAAGTCAGCCCCGGCGCATGGCGCGCGGCGCGTTGCCTGTACAAGAAACCGGTGGATTCGTGGCGGCTGCAGATGGCGCTTGCATCAGAGCCGCGGTCGCCGCGAGCGCGGCGGAAGACTGAAAGACGCCCCCTGCGGACATTGGAATGTCCCATTTTCGACCTCCCCTAGAGGCTTCGGCCTCTTTGGCCCGAATGCTCGTGGCAGACGGCTGGCCATGGCAATGGGGAATGTAAAAAACAGTGTCTGGGTCAATGGCGCGATACGAGACGCTCGCGGCGCGACTTATCTGCTACGTTAATTAACAATTTTGATGGGTTGGGTTGCAGTAAGTTGTCCCACGCTCTCACGCAGCGGCCATCATGTCCAGCCGCCCAGCGCCACGACGACCGACGATTCGTCGACCCAGGCCACCACGCGCTGCCGCACGCGCAGCCCTTCGGCTGGCGCTGCGAAGCCCACCAGGTGCAGGCCGGGCGCAAGGGCCAGCGTGATCTCGTCGCCGCTGTCGCCGCGCGCCACGCGGGTCACCGTGCCCTCGAGGCGGTTGACGCTTGCCTTGGAACTGCGCCCCGATTTCGCATCCGCGGCGCGCGCCACCTTCACCGCGGTGGCCTTGCACAAGGCGATCACCGGCAGCCCCGGCGCCAGCCCCAGCAATTGCACGCTCTCCTGCGTGATGCGGGCCGCGATGCGGCCTTCGCCGCCCAGCCCGAGCCACACCCGCGCGGCGGGACCGCTGCCCTCCAGTTGCTGCACCCGCGCGGGCAACTGGTTGCGCATGCTGGTGCGCAGCGCCAGCCACCCCAGGGCCGGACCGGCGCCCTGCTGCGATGAGGTTGGCTGCGCGGCAGCGGGCTGCTTGCCGGCCGCGAAGCGGGCCTGCACCTCGCGCCGCGCCGCCTCCATGGCGTCGGCCAGGGCCAGCAGTTCGCTGCCCTGCGGCGTCAGGGTCGCGCCGCCGCCGCCGGCCCCGCCCACGGCGCGCTCCAGCAATGCCACGCCCGCCAGGTTGCCCAGCGTGTCGATGGCCTGCCAGGCCGCCTTGTAGCTCACGCCCGCCTCGCGCGCCGCCTGCGAGATGCTGCCGGTGCGGCCGATGCCGCGCAGGATGTCGATGCGCTTGTCGGAGGCGCCGTGGCCCAGGGCGTCGAGGTAGCGATGGCGGGTGGTCATGGGGCGATTGTGCGGATTGTGCGGGGCGCTTTCGTCGGCTCGCTACACTAGCGCTATTCCAGTTTTGAATAGCGACAGACCCCATGCGCCAGACTGCGATCCGCTTGTTCTCCCGCCTGCTCCCGCCCCTGGCCGCCCTGGCGATGGCGTGGCCCGCCCATGCGCAGGACCTGGTGGTCTCCGCTGCCGCCAGCCTGACACAGGCCTTCCGCGACGTGGGCGCCGAATACGAGAAGGCGCACCCCGGGCGCAAGGTGGTCTTCAACTTCGCCGCCTCGGGCGCGCTGCTGGCGCAGATTCAGCAGGGTGCGCCGGTGGACGTGTTCGCCTCGGCCGACCAGCCCACCATGGACCGCGCCGCCGCCGCCAGGCTGCTGGCTGAGGGCACGCGCGCCGACTTCGCCCGCAATACGCTGGTGGTGGTGCTGCCCGCATCGAGCCAGCGCCAGCCCAGGTCGCTCGAGGACCTGGCCGCGCCCGACTTCCCGCGCATCGCCGCCGGCACGCCGGCTTCGGTGCCGGCCGGCAGGTACACCGCCGATGCCGTGGCCGCCGCGAGACTGGCCGATGCACTGCAGCCGCGCTGGGTGTTCGGCGAGAGCGTGCGCCAGGTGCTCAACTACGTGGCCCGGGCCGAGGTCGATGCCGGCTTCGTCTACCGCACCGACGCGCTTGTCGAGGCCGGCAAGACCCGCATCGCCTTCACCGTGCCCACCGCCAGCCCGGTCAGCTATCCGATCGCGCAGGTGGCGGCGAGCGCCCATGCGCAGGCGGCAAAGGACTTCATCGCCTTCGTGCGCGGCGCCTCCGGCCAGGCCATCCTGCAGCGCCACGGCTTCTCGCCGCCCTGAGGCCATCTTGAGTTCGCTGACCCCTGCCATGCTTCAGCCCCTCTTCCTCACGCTGAAGGTGGCGCTGCTGGCCACGCTGATCGCCGGTGCGCTGGGCATCGCGGCCGGCCATTGGATGGCCCGGCATCGCTTCGCCGGCCAGAACGCGCTCGACGCGGTGCTGGTGCTGCCCATGGTGCTGCCGCCCACGGTGCTGGGCTACTACCTGATCGTGCTGATCGGCCGCAACGGCGTGATCGGCGCATGGCTGGAGCAGTGGTTCGGCATCCGCCTGCTCTTCACCTGGCAGGGGGCGGTGCTCGCTGCGGCGGTGGTGGCCTTTCCGCTCATCTACAAGGCCGCGCGCGCCGCCTTCGAGGACATCGACGTGCGCTTCCAGCAGGCGGCCCGCACGCTGGGCGCCAGCGAGTGGGAACTGTTCTGGCGCGTGAGCCTGCCGCTGGCCACGCGCGGCATCGCCGCGGGTCTGGCCCTGACCTTTGCGCGCGCCATGGGCGAGTTCGGCGCCACGCTCATGGTGGCGGGCAACCTGCCCGGGCGCACGCAGACGCTGTCGGTGGCCGTGTACAGCGCGGTGCAGGCGGGCGACGACCCGCTGGCCTTCAGCCTCACGCTGGTGATCTCGGTGCTGTGCATCGTGCTGCTGGTGGTCGCCGGCCGCCTGCTCCAAGTGAAGCATTGAGAAGGAGAACCGGCATGCTCGACCTGCACCTTCGCCTTTCCCTGCATTCGGACGACCGCCACTTCGACCTCGACGTGGCGCTGCGCTCCGACAGCCCGCGCACTGCGCTGCTGGGCCCCTCGGGCGCCGGCAAGTCGACCGTGCTGCTGGCAATCGCCGGCCTGATCCCGCACGCGCACGGCCACCTGCGGGTGGGCGGCACCACCTTGCTCGACAGCGCCCGCGGCATCGACCTGCCGGCGCGCGAACGCGGCGTGGGCTTCGTGTTCCAGGACTATGCGCTGTTCCCGCACCTGAGCGTGGAGCAGAACCTGATGTTCGGCGTGCGCCGCATGGGGCATGCCATGCCGGTGGGCGCGAAGGAGCGCATCGCCGCGCTGCTGGCGCAGTTCGGCCTGGAGCAGGTGCGCAGCGCGCTGCCGCGGCATCTGTCCGGCGGCCAGAAGCAGCGCGTGGCGTTGGCGCGCGCGCTGGCCACGCAGCCGCGCCTGCTGCTGCTGGACGAGCCCCTGTCCGCGCTCGACCAGGACCTGCGCTCGCGCCTGCGCCACGAGATGGCGCAGATGCTGGAGCGGGTGCAGGTGCCCACGCTGCTGGTCAGCCACGACCCCGAGGACGTGCGGGTGCTGGCCCAGTCGGTGGTGCGCATTGCGGGCGGCCGCGTGGCCGGGGCGCAGGCGGTGTCGGCGGCGCTGGCCTGAAGCACAGGCCGGCCGCCAGAGCAAGCCAGCCCATCACGCAGCGGCGGGGACCTTGTCCAGGAAGCCGGTCACCGAATGCAGCCGCCCATCGGCCAGGCGCGCGAAGTCGGTACCCTGGATCAGGTCCTCGCTGGCCTCGGGGCCCAGCGTCCACGAAAAGCGCAGGTGGTCGCCGTGCGCATCGGGCTTGCCCAGCAGCTTGAAGCGAAAACCCGGAAAGCGCGCCTGCACCGCGGCGATCAGCGCGCTGATGCCTTCGGCACCGGCCGCGTTGGCGATCGGGTCGACGTAGCTCGCATCGGGCGTCCACCCATCGGCGAGCAACGCCAGGCGGCGCGATGCATCGGTCTCGTTCCACAGCGCGATGTAGCGCTGCGCGACATGGTCAGCCAACTGGGCTTGGGAGGTGGTGTTCATGGCGATTCCTTTCCTTGGGGTGGTTGCCGCCGGGCTTGGCGGGTGAAGGAATGGTCGCCGCGCGGGCGCCGCAAAGCCATGACGTGGGAGGTCATGGCCCGCGGCGGACGCATCACTTGGCGTTGGCGTTCGGGAAGAACAACTGCTCGCCGCCGATCTTGTAGGCCGCGATGCTGGCCTGGCCCTGCGGCGAGATCACCCAGTCGACAAACTTCTGTGCGCCCGCGGTGTTGCGATTGGGGAAGCGGGCCGGGTTCACCACCATCACGCCGTACTGGTTGAACAGGCGCTTGTCGCCCTCCACCACCACGGCCAGGCCGGCCTTGTTCTTGAACGACAGCCAGGTGCCGCGGTCCGACAGCACATAGGCGCCGCTGGATGCGGCGATGTTCAGCGCCGGGCCCATGCCGCAGCCGCATTCCTTGTAGCCGCTGCCTTTCTTGTCGCTGTCCAACGGCTGGCCGGCGTCGCCCAGACCTGTCTGCGACCAGAGGCGCCGCTCGGCCGCGTCGGTGCCGCTCTTGTCGCCGCGCGACACGAAGGGTGCGTTGACCGCGGCGATCTTCCTGAACGCGGCCACGATGTCGTTGCCCTTCACGCCAACCGGGTCCTTGGCCGGACCGACGAGCACGAAGTCGTTGTACATGACCGGGAAGCGCTTCACGGCATAGCCCTCGGCGACGAACTTCTCCTCGGCCGCGGTGTCGTGCACGAAGAGCACGTCGGCATCGCCGCGCCGCGCCATGTCGATGGCCTGGCCGGTGCCCACGGCCACCACCTTCACATCGACCTGCGTGGCCTTCCTGAAGTCCGGCAGCAGCTGCGAGAACAGGCCCGACTGCTCGGTGGACGTGGTCGAGGCCATGGTGATCTCCTCGGCGTTCACGGTGCCCGCCAGCAGCAGGCCGCCGAGCACCACGCCGCGCACCGACAGTTGCGTGCGCCAGCGTTTCCAGGCCGCGCGCTTCTTCGACATCATGCAAGTTCTCCTTTGACGAACAACATGGCTTCCTTGGGCAGGGCGCCGTAGAAAAAGTCGTACACCGGCAGGTCCGCCAGCACGCGGCCGTGCTCCAGGTAGATGACCCGTGTGGCCAGCCGCTTGACCTGGCCCAGGTTGTGGCTGGCGAAGATCACCGTGCGGCCGTCGGCCACCTCGCCGATGAGCGACTCCACCTCGCGCTTGGCCGTCGGGTCCAGGCTGGCGGTGGGCTCGTCCAGCAGCAGCACGGCCGGCGCCAGGGCCCAGGCCCGCGCCAGCGCCAGCCGCTGCTGCTGGCCGCCGGACAGGGTGCGCGCATTGCGGTGCGCGACATCCGCCAGGCCCACCCGGTGGAGCGCCGCCATGGCCCAGCGCTGCGCATCGCGCCAGCGGGCGCCGCGCAGCCACATCGCCAAGGCCGCGTTCGACAGCGCGCTGGCGCGCAGCATGTGCGGCCGCTGGAACAGCATGGCCTGCATGCGGGCCGGCGCCAGGCTGGCGAATTCGCCGGTGGCCGCCGGCACCAGGCCGTGCAGCAGCCGCAGCAACGTACTCTTGCCGCTGCCGTTGGCGCCCACCAGCGCCACACGCTCGCCGGCATGGATGGTGAGCGTCACGTGCGCGAGCGCATCGACGCGGCCGAAGCGCACGCCGGCATCGCGCAGCACGAACAAGGGGGCTGAAGGCGTGCGCGTCATCGCAGCACCCTTGGCGTTGCACTCATGCCAGCGCTCCCCGCCTGGCCGCCTGCACGGCGCCGCCGTCGGCCCGCTCGCGCCAGGCACGCAGCAGCGAGATGGCCAGGTTGAGCACCAGCACCACCAGCAGCAGCACCGTGCCCAGCGCCAGCGCCAGCGGCAGGTCGCCCTTGCTGGTTTCCAGCACGATGGCGGTGGTCATCACGCGCGTGAAGCCGTCGATGTTGCCGCCCACCACCATCACCGCGCCCACTTCCGACACGGCACGGCCGAACGCGGCGATGAGCACGGTGACCAGCGCATAGCGCTCGTCCCACACCAGCAGCACGGCGCGCAGCAGCGGCCGCGCACCCAGCGAGCGAAGCTGCTCGCCATGGGCGCGCTCGGCGTCCTCGATCACCTGGCGCGTGAGCGCGGTGACCACCGGCAGCACCAGCACCGACTGCGCCAGCACCATCGCCTTGAAGGAGAAGAGCCACCCGAGAAAACCCAGCGGCCCCGAGTTGGACAGCAGCAGGTAGACGACCAGGCCCACGACGACCGAAGGCAGCGCCAGCAGGGTGTTGAGCACGGTGAGCAAGGCGCCGCGCCCCGGAAAGCGCGCCACACCCAGCCAGGCGCCCGCCAGCAGGCCCAGCACGCAGGACAGCGCGCAGGCACAGGCGCTCACCAGCAGCGAGCGCAGCACGATGGACCACAGCACGGCATCGCCTGATACCAGCAGGTGCCAGGCGGCCACGAAGCTCTCGGCAAAGGTGTTCATGGGGTGGGTGTCTCCTTGGGGCCGCTCGAAAGAAACGACGCCGCAAGTATTGACTTGTGACAAATTGGACCTATGCAAATCAGTTCATAGGTTGGGCATGCTCTGCATAATCCGCCCGTGCAGCCCCAGCAGGTCGAACTCTCCTACGCCATCGCCGCCCGCAGCGCCGGTGCGCCGCGCATCCGCAACGCGCTGATGGAGATGCTGCAGGCGGTGCGCGACAGCGGCTCTATCTCGGGCGCGGCCCGCGCGCTGGGCCTGTCGTACCGCCACGTGTGGGGTGAGCTCAAGCGCTGGGAAGGACTGCTGGGCCACCGCCTGGTGGCCGGCGATGCGGGCCAGGCGGCGCAGCTCTCCGAATTCGGCGACAAGCTGCTGTGGGCCGAGCGGCAGGCGCAGGCGCGGCTGGCCGCGCAGATCGAGGCGCTGCATGCCGACCTCGAACGCGCCTTCGCCCTCGCCTTCGACGACAGCACGCACGTGCTGAGCCTGCAGGCCAGCCACGACGACGCGCTGGTGGCCCTGCGCACGCACGCCGCGGCCACCGCGCAGGTGCACCTGGACATCCAGTTCAGCGGCAGCGTGGATGCGATCCGCGCGCTCAACCAGGGCCGGTGCGTGATGGCCGGCTTTCATGCGCGCGAGCGCCCGCCCATGGGCTCGCTCGCGCAGCGCACCTACAAGCCCTTGCTCAAGCCGGGGCAGCACAAGGTCATCGGCTTTGCACGCCGGGTGCAGGGCTTGATGGTGGCGCCGGGCAATCCACTGGCGCTGCACGGCCTGGCGGACGTGGCGCAGCGCCAGGCCCGCTTCGTCAATCGCGCTTTGGGCACCGGCACCCGCGTGCTGCTGGACGAACTGCTGGCCGACGACGGCCTGCTACCGCGCGGCCTCCAGGGCTACGACCGCTGCGAACCCTCGCATGCCGCCGTGGCGCATGCCATTCAGTCAGGCCAGGCCGACGTGGGCCTGGGGCTGGAATCGGCCGCGCGCGGCGCGGACCTGGACTTCGTGCCGCTGGTGCAGGAGCGCTATCACCTGGTGTGCCTGAAGACGGCGCTCGACCAGCCCGCGACGCAGGCGCTGCTGGCCGTCCTGCGCAGCGCCGCCTGGCAGCACCAGCTGGGCACCCTGCCCGGCTACCAGGCCGTGGCCAGCGGGCAGGTGCAGTCGCTGCGCGCGCTGCTGCCGTGGTGGACCTTCAAGGCCGACAAGGCCATGGCTGCCGAGGCGGGCACCGCCTGAAGATCACCTAGATCGCGCAGGTCCGGAAACCCACGAACATCTCGTCGCGTGCCGGCAGGGCAAAGCCACGCCAGCGCATCGAGCGCAAGCGGGCGCGCGTGGCAAAGGACGCGCCGCGCAGCACGCGCGCCTGGCCGAAGGCCGGCTGCGGATCGAATTCGCCGCCCGCGCTCCACGGGTCGGTCTTGAAGCCCGGCCACGCACGCAAGGTACCGGCCGTCCACTCCTGCACTTCGCCCCAGCGAAAACCGCGGCGGGCCGCGCCGTGCGCGGCGATTTCCCATTCGGCCTCGGTGGCCAGCCGCCGCCCGGCCCAGCGGGCCCACGCATCGGCCTCCCACCAGCTCACATGCATCGCGCTCTGCTGGCCGGCCGCACGCGTGGCGACACCGAAGCGGCGCTGCAGCACCGAGCCGCCAATGCCCTGGTGCGCGGCCCCGATCTGCTCCACATGGCGCGGCGCACGGCGGCCTTCGGCCTGCAGCCAGGCCCAGCCCGCGGGCGACCACATCTCTTCGCGGTCGTAGCCACCGTCGTCGACGAATTCGACGAACTGCTGCCATGTGACGGGCTGCGCATCGATCTCGAACTCGGGAACGTTTTCTTCCAGCGCGCCGCATTCCTGCGCGAACGCGAAGCCGCTGCCCTCCCTCGCATCGAGGCCCAGGCGCCAGCGCGTGGCGGGCATCAGAAGCGGGTCGCGCGTCGCGCCGGGCGGCGGCAGTTCCGCGCCCAGCGACAGGCCCAGCGTCTGCGCCATGACGATGAGCTGCTCGCCGCGCAGGTCTTCATGAAAGAGCGCCAGCCGGTAGAAGTACAGGCCCGCGTCGGTCTCGGCCGCGCGCTCCAGCAATTCCAGCGTGCTCTCCAGCGTTTCGAGCAGGTAGGCCTTGGTGGCGGCCAGGTCGGGCAGGTCCGGCGACCAGCGCTGATGCGGCGAGCGCTGTACCGGGTTCCACCAGGCATCGGCCATGGGCTCGATGGCCGCCAGGCGCGTCGGCCGGGCCGGGCAATCGATGCCGAAGGCGCGCTGCGTGTTGCGGGCGATCCACCATTCGGCAAACCAGCCGATGTGGCCGGCCAGCCAGGCGGGCGGCATCAGCTGCGGGCCTTGCGGCACTTGCACCAGGCCTGCCTTTTCCATGGCCTGCTCGTACAGGCCGAGCAAGTGCAGCGTGTGGTTGCGCGCGTCGATCAGCGCCAGCGACAGCAACTCGCGGCCGGCGCGCCGCATCTCGGGCGAGTCGATGGAGGTGGGAATGCCGGACGCAGCGGGCGCTTGGCCCGGTTGGTTGGGGGGCATGCGGTCATTATGCGAGGCGGCGGCCTTGCGGCCGGCCGTGGCGCATCGGACAGCGCCAGGCGGCACGGCCGATCACCGGGTCCAACAGCGTAGGGATTTTCCCGTAGTACCCCTCTCCGGGAGCCATGCCCTGGGCCGGTAAAATTCGGTCACACACCCACACCCGGTCGCCCTGTCCAAAAGACATCAGGCCCGGGTGTGTTTGCGTGGAAAGCACAACTACCTGGAGCAACACGGCATGAGTGCCCTCTTGAAGCTATCCCGGGCCATCGACTGGCTCAACGCCCTCATCGGCAAATGGTCGATCTGGCTCATCCTGGGCTCGACGCTGATCAGCGCCCTCAATGCCATCGTGCGCAAGGTCTTCAACACCAGCTCGAACGCGTACCTGGAAGTGCAGTGGTACCTGTTCGCCTGGTCCTTCCTGCTGGCCGCCGGCTTCACGCTGCTGCAGCGCGAGCACGTGCGAATCGACGTGGTGAACAGCCGCCTGTCCAAGCGCACGCAGATGTGGATCGACATCCTGGGCTTCGCACTGTTCCTCACGCCCATGTGCCTGGCGGCTCTGTACTTCGTCTGGCCGGTGCTGGTCGAGAAATACGTCTCGGGCGAAATGTCGGGCAACCCGGGCGGGCTGATCCGCTGGCCGGTGTGGATTGCGCTGCCCATTGGCTTCGGGCTGCTGATGCTGCAGGGCTGGTCCGAGCTGATCAAGCGCGTGGCCTTCCTGACGGGCGACGGCCCGGATCCGACGATCAAGGCCGATGAAAAATCGGCCGAGGAAGAACTGGCCGAGGTGCTGCGCAAGCGTGCCGAGGAAGAAGAAGCAGCGGCGGCCCCTGCCGGCGCGCGATAAAGAGGCGGAGACAGAAAGAACCCCATGGAATTCATCGCCTCCAACTTTGCCCCGATCATGTTCGCGGGGCTTATCGTTTTCCTGCTGCTGGGCTTTCCGGTGGCCTTCAGCCTGGGCGCCTGTGGCCTGTTCTTCGGCTTTGTCGGCATCGAACTGGGCGTGTTCCCGTCCTCGGTGCTGGCCTGGCTGCCGCAACGCCTGATCGGCATCCTGGCCAACGACACGCTGCTGGCCGTTCCGTTCTTCACGCTGATGGGGCTCATACTGGAGCGAAGCGGCATGGCCGAGGACCTGCTCGACACCGTCGGCCAGGTGTTCGGCCCGATGCGCGGCGGCCTGGCGCTGGCCGTGGTCTTCGTGGGCGCCCTGCTGGCCGCCACCACCGGCGTGGTGGCCGCCTCGGTGATCTCGATGGGCCTGATCTCGCTGCCCATCATGCTGCGCTATGGCTACGACCGGCGCATGACCAGCGGCGTGATTGCCGCCTCGGGCACGCTGGCCCAGATCATCCCGCCCTCGCTGGTGCTGATCATCATGGCCGACCAGGTCGGCCGCAGCGTGGGCGACATGTACAAGGGCGCCTTCATCCCGGCCTTCATCCTGGTGGGCTGCTACGTGATCTACATCGTGGCGCTGGCGATCTTCCGCCCTGCCGCGGTGCCGGCCCTGCCGCCGGAGGCGCGCATCTACCGCGAGCCCAACGGCAGCAGCGGCTACATGTCGCTGCTCATCCTGATGGTGCTGTCCTTCGTGGTGGCCATCGTGCTGGCGCAGAACATGGCCGCAGTGCACACCTGGTGGCAGGGCAAGCTGGTCGAATCGGTGCCCACCGACGAGAAGGTCGTCACCGCCGCCTGCGGCGGCGCCTTCGTGGCCTTCATCATCGCCTCCATCAACAAGCTCACCGGCATGGGGCTGCTGTCGCGCCTGGCCGAGCGGGTCACCTTCGTGCTGATCCCGCCGCTGCTGCTGATCTTCCTGGTGCTGGGCACCATCTTCCTGGGCATTGCCACGCCGACCGAAGGCGGCGCCATGGGCGCGGTGGGCGCACTCGTCATGAGCATGGCGCGCGGCCGGCTGAACATGCACCTGCTGCGCCAGGCGCTGGGCACCACCACCCGCCTGGGCAGCTTCGTGATGTTCATCCTGATCGGCGCGACCATGTTCAGCCTGGTGTTCCAGGCGGCCGACGGCCCGATCTGGGTGGAGCACCTGCTGCGCAACCTGCCCGGCGGCCAGGTGGGCTTCCTGGTGTTCGTGAACGTGCTGATCTTCTTCCTGGCGTTCTTCCTGGACTACTTCGAGCTCTCGTTCATCGTGGTGCCGCTGCTGGCACCGGTGGCCGACAAGCTGGGCATCGACCTGATCTGGTTCGGCGTGCTGCTGGCGGTGAACATGCAGACCTCGTTCATGCATCCGCCCTTCGGCTTCGCGCTGTTCTTCCTGCGCTCGGTGGCGCCCGACAAGCCCTATGTGGACCGGGTGACCAAGAAGGTGATGGACCCGGTCACCACCATGCAGATCTACCGCGGCGCGATCCCCTTCGTGCTGATCCAGCTGTTCATGGTGGGCGTGCTGATCTTCTTCCCCAACCTGGTGACGGGCAACCTGGACAAGGTCGAGAAAGTGGACCTGAAGGCGGTGGGCGAGCAGATGCGCGACAGCCTGAGCCCCGAGAGCAGCGGCGACAGCTACGGCTCCGATGCAGGTTACGGCAGCGACGAGCAGAAGGCACCCGAAGTGCCCGCGCCGGGCGCCGATGCGGCGACACCCTCCGCGCCCGCCGCCGAGTCCCCGGTCGCGCCGGCGGCCGCGGGCAGCGATGCCGGCCAGGGCGACGACCCGATGAAGGCAATGCAGGACGCGCTCAAGGAGGGCGAGCAGAAGGCGAAGCCCTGAGGCTCGCCATCGCTGGGAGGGCCGGCAGCGGCCCCTCCAGCGGAAATGAAAAAGCCGCCTCGAGGGCGGCTTTTTCATTGGCGGGCCGGCAAGGCCCGCGGCTGCATCAGATCTTGACGCCGTTCATATACTGGTTGAACGGGTACTCCGAGAAGCGGTTCCACAGGATCTGGTCGCGCTGGAAGGCGCGCATGTCCTGGTGGATCTTCTTGAACTCGGGCGACTTGGCCTCATGCTCGGCGAACACTTCCATGCAGGCCTTGAAGCCGGCGTCCATGACGGCCTTGGGGAAGGCCTTGAGCTGGGTCTTCTCGGCCACCAGCTTCTTCAGCGCCACCGGGTTCACGGCGTCGTACTTCGCGGTCATGTCCGTGGCCGCGACTGCCATGGCAGCGTTGAGGATCGCCTTGTTCTCGTCCGACAGCTTGGCGTACTGCTTGTTGTTGATGAAGAACTCCAGGTCGGCGCCGCCTTCCCACCAGCCGGGGTAGTAGTAGAAGGGCGCCACCTTGTTGAAGCCCAGCTTGGCGTCGTCGTAGGGGCCGACGAACTCGGCTGCGTCCAGCGTGCCCTTCTCGAGCGACTGGTACACGTCGCCGGCCGGCATGTTCTGCGACACCACGCCCAGCTTGGCCATCGCCTCGCCGAACACGCCGCCGCCCATGCGCATCTTCAGGCCCTTGAGGTCCTCGACGGTCTTGATTTCCTTGCGGTACCAGCCGCCCATCTGCGTGCCGGTGTTGCCGGCGGTGGCGGTGTGGAAGTTGTACTTCTCGAAGAAGGCGTCCAGCAGCTTGCGGCCGTTGCCGTATTGCTTCCAGGCGGTGTTCTGGCGCGCGGTCAGGCCGAAGGGCACGGCGCAGCTGAAGGCGAAGATCGGGTCCTTGCCGGTGAAGTAGTAGGCGGCCGACTGGGCCATCTCGATGTTGTCGCCCTGCAGCGCATCGACCACGCCGAAGGCGGGCATCAGTTCGCCGGCGGGGTGGACCGTAATTTCGAAGCGGCCGCCGGACAGGGCCTTGACCGTCTTGGACAGCATTTCGGCGCTGCCGAAGATGGTGTCCAGCGAACGCGGGAAGCTGGAAGCCAGGCGCCAACGCACGGCGGCCTGCGCATGCACCGCGGGGGCGATGCCGGCGGCCAGGACGCCGGCGATGCCAGCGTTCTTGATAAGGGAACGACGATCCATTGAATTCACTCCGGGAGGGGGTAGGAAAAAAGAAAAACGCGGCTCGTGACCGCGCTGGCGACTGATTTCAGCCGGATGATTGTAAAAACCGCTTACAGCGCACTGGCTCGGGACTTTCCCCCGGAAAAACCCTGATCCAGCAGATGGCCGAAGCGCTCGCGGATGGAGCGCTCGATGCCCGATGCATCCAGGCCGATGCCGGCCAGCAGCTTGGCCGGATCGCCATGCTCGATGAAGCGGTCGGGCAGGCCCAGCTGCAGCATGGGGCGGATGAGCCCCGCCTCTTGCAGCGCTTCGGACACCGCGCTGCCGGCGCCGCCCATGACGGCGCCCTCTTCCACCGTGACGATCGCGTCGTGCGTGCGCGCGATGTCGAGCAGCAGCTCGCGGTCCAGCGGCTTGACCCAGCGCATGTTCACCACCGTGGCGTCCACCGCCTCGCCGGCCGCAAGGGCCGGGTACAGCAGGGTGCCAAAGGCCAGCACGGCAATGCGCGAACCCTGGCGGCGGACTTCGCCCTTGCCCAGCGGCAGGGCGTCGAGCGTGGCATGCGGCACCTTGCCCACACCGGCGCCGCGCGGATAGCGCACCGCCACGGGGTGGTCCTGCTCGAAGGCGCTGGTGAGCAGCTGGCGGCACTCGGCTTCGTCGGCCGGGCAGGCAACGCTCATGTTGGGAATGCAGCGCAGGAAGGGAATGTCGTAGGCGCCGGCATGCGTGGCGCCGTCGGCGCCCACCAGGCCCGCGCGGTCGAGCGCGAACACCACCGGCAGGTTCTGGATGGCCACGTCGTGCACCAGCTGGTCGTAGGCGCGCTGCAGGAAGGTGGAGTAGATCGCCACCACCGGCTTGAGCCCTTCGCACGCCAGGCCGGCGGCGAAGGTGACCGCATGCTGCTCGGCAATGCCCACGTCGTAGTAGCGCTCGGGAAAGCGCTGCTCGAACTCCACCAGGCCCGAGCCCTCGCGCATGGCCGGCGTGATGCCGACCAGGCGCGCGTCCTGCGCGGCCATGTCGCACAGCCATTGGCCGAACACCTGCGTGAAGGTGGTCTTGGGCGCGGTGGCCGGCTTGACCAGGCCCACGGACGGATCGAACTTGCCCGGCCCGTGGTAGGCCACCGGGTCGGCCTCGGCCAGCTTGTAGCCCTGGCCCTTCCTGGTGACCACGTGCAGGAACTGCGGGCCGTCCAGGTGCTTGAGGTTCTCCAGCGTGGGGATGAGCGACTCGAGGTCGTGCCCGTCGATGGGGCCCACGTAGTTGAAGCCGAACTTCTCGAACAGCGTGGCCGGCACCACCATGCCCTTGGCGTGTTCTTCGAGGCGCTTGGCCAGCTCGAACAGGGGCGGCGCCTTGGACAGCACGTTCTTGCCCACGGTCTTGGCCTTGGCATAGAACTGGCCGCTCATCAGCTGCGCGAGGTAGCGGTTGAGCGCGCCCACCGGCGGGCTGATCGACATGTCGTTGTCGTTCAGGATGACCAGCAGCTTGCAGTCTTCGTACACGCCGGCGTTGTTGAGCGCCTCGAAGGCCATGCCCGCCGTCATGGCACCGTCGCCGATCACGGCGATGGCGTGGCGGTCCTCGCCCTTCTGCCGGGCCGCCATGGCCATGCCCAGTGCGGCCGAAATGCTGGTGGACGAATGCGCGGTGCCGAAGGTGTCGTATTCGCTCTCGGTGCGCTGCGGAAAGCCCGACAGGCCGCCGAGCTGGCGCAGTGTGGGCATGCGCTCGCGCCGGCCGGTGAGGATCTTGTGCGGATAGGTCTGGTGGCCCACGTCCCACACGATACGGTCGTACGGCGTGTCGAACACGTGGTGCAGCGCCACCGTCAGCTCCACGGTGCCGAGGTTGGAGCTCAGGTGGCCGCCGGTGCGCGACACGTTGTCGAGCACGCAGGCGCGCACCTCGTCGGCCAGCTGCTTGAGCTGCGCGCGGTCCAGGCCGCGCAGCTGCGAGGGGTCGGAAATCGTGGGAAGAAGCGGAGCCATTGAATTCGGTTGTTGTTATCGGTCGCGCTCGACGACCATGCTGGCCAGGGCACGCAGGGCGCCGGTGTGAGCCAGGCCGCTGCGCTCGAGCGCAGCAAGCGCCTCGCGGTGCAGTTGCGCCGCCTCGGCCCGCGCGCCATCGAGGCCCAGCAGAGACACATAGGTGGGCTTGTCGCTCGCGGCGTCCTTGCCGGCCGTCTTGCCCAGCGTCTGCGAATCGGCGGTGACGTCGAGGATGTCGTCGACGATCTGGAAGGCCAGGCCCAGCGCGGCGCCGTAGTCGCGCAGGGCCGCGAGCGCCGCGGCCGTCACGTGTTCGGCACAGGCCGCACCCATTTCGACGCTGCCCTGCAAGAGCGCGCCGGTCTTGAGCCGGTGCATGCGCCGCAGGCTGTCTTCGTCGAGCGCCACGCCCACGCTGGCCAGGTCGATGGCCTGGCCGCCGGCCATGCCTTCGCTGCCGGCGGCGCGTGCCAGCAGGCGGCACAGGCGGGCCTGTACCGCGGGCGTGAAGCTGGCTTCTTCAGGGGTGAGCAGCTCGAAGGCCAGGGCCTGGAGCGCATCGCCGGCCAGCAGCGCATCGGCCTCGCCGAACTTGACGTGCACCGTAGGCTTGCCGCGGCGCAGCACGTCGTTGTCCATGCACGGCAGGTCGTCGTGCACCAGCGAATAGGCATGGATCAGCTCGGCGGCGCAGGCGGCGCGCAGGGCCGCGTCCGCGTGGCCGCCGACGGCTTCGGCAGCGGCCAGCACCAGCAGGGGCCGCAGGCGCTTGCCACCGTCGAGCACCGCATAGCGCATGGCATCGCCCAGCAGCACGGGCGCATTCACGCCCACCCAGCGCGACAGCGCGTCTTCCACGCGGGCCAGTTGCGGCTCGCTCCAGGCGGCGAGCTGGCTGGCATCCCAGCGTTGTTCTTCGATGACTGCAGCCATTACTGATACCCCCACGCTCGGCACTGCGTGTACTCGCTGCCCCCCAAGGGGGCGCTCGCTTGCTTGGGACGGCCCGGCGCGGCGCTCATTCCGGTGCCCATGTCTTGAGGTTGCCGGCGTCGAGCACCTTGATCTGGTCTTCGACCGCCTGCAGCTTGTCGCGGCAGAACGCCAGCAGGGCCGCCCCGCGCTGGTAGCTGGCCAGCAGCTGGTCCAGCGGGAGCTGCCCCGATTCGAGGGCGGAAACCAGTTGTTCGAGTTCGGCCAGCCCGGCCTCGTAGGTGGCCGGCAGCGCGCTCGCGTCGAAGAGGGAGGATGAGGACGCCTTGGGCATGCAATCTCGTGTGAAACCAGGGATTTTAGGGCTGGGGCGGAAATACGGGCGCCGGGTACAATCCACCCTCTTTTTTCGTGCAACCGTGCGAGCTGGCCGATCTGCATCGGCAAGACATGCGCGGCACGTGCGCCACGCGGCAGGGCACCCAACTTCGTTCCCCTGCCTTTTCATTTGCGTCGTTCTCTCCCTGTGGGGAGCTTGGTCAGGTCACCCATGTCTGATTTAAGTCTTCAACTGCAGCAGGCTTCCAGCCAACTTCACGTTTCCGCGTATTTCGACGAGGCGCTGTACGCCCGCGAAATGCAGACACTCTTCGCCAAGGGGCCGCGCTACGTCGGCCACCGCCTGGCGGTGCCCGAGGTGGGCAACTTCCACACCCTGCCCCAGGAGCACGAGGGCCGGGCGCTGGTGCACACGCCCAAGGGCGTGGAGCTCATCTCCAACGTGTGCCGCCACCGGCAGGCCGTCATCCTGCAGGGCCGCGGCAGCCTGGACACGCAAGGCGGCGGCAACATCGTGTGCCCGCTGCACCGCTGGACCTATGCGGCGGCCGACCCGCGCACCACGGGCACGCTCATCGGTGCGCCCCACTTCGCGCAGGACCCGTGCCTGAACCTGCACAACTATCCGCTCACCGAGTGGAACGGCCTGCTGTTCGAGGCCAACGGGCGCGACGTGGCGGCCGACCTGGCCCAGCTGGGCCCGCGCGCCGACCTCGACTTCGAGGGCTACACGCTCGACCACGTCGAGCTGCACGAGTGCAACTACAACTGGAAGACCTTCATCGAGGTCTACCTCGAGGACTACCACGTGGGGCCCTTCCATCCGGGCCTGGGCAGCTTCGTGACCTGCGACGACCTGCGCTGGGAGTTCAACCGCAACTTCTCGGTGCAGACCGTGGGCGTGGCCAACCGCCTGGGCCGCGCCGGCAGCCCGGTGTACCAGCGCTGGCAGGAGCAGTTGCTCAAGTACCGCGAGGGCAAGCCGCCGAAGTACGGCGCCATCTGGCTGACCTACTACCCGCACGTGATGATCGAGTGGTACCCGCACGTGCTCACCGTCTCCACGCTGCACCCGGTGGGGCCGCAGAAGACGCTGAACATGGTGGAGTTCTTCTACCCTGAGGAGATCGCCCTCTTCGAGCGCGAGTTCGTCGAGGCGCAGCGCGCCGCCTACATGGAAACCTGCGTGGAAGACGACGAGATCGCCGAGCGCATGGACGCCGGCCGCCGCGCCCTGTTGCTGCGCGGCGAAAACGAGGCGGGCCCCTACCAGAGCCCCATGGAAGACGGCATGCAGCAGTTCCACGAGTGGTACCGCGCGCAGATGAACGCCACCGCCGACTGAGTTTTTTCTTTTTTTCATCCAGCGCCAGCTTGCGGTGCCGGAGGTCTTTTCCTGGGACGCACATGCAAGCACTGTGGATGGTCTTGGCCGCACTCTTCTTCGCCTCGATGGGGGTGTGCGTCAAGCTGGCCTCGGCCTGGTTCACCAGCGCCGAGCTGGTGTTCTGGCGCGGCGTCATCGGCATCGTCTTCCTGTGGCTGCTGGCGCGGCGCCAGGGCGTGTCGCTGGCCACGCGCTATCCCGGCATGCATGCCTGGCGCAGCCTGGTCGGCGTGTTCTCGCTGGGTGCGTGGTTCTACGCCATTGCCGGCATGCCGCTGGCCGCGGCCATGACGCTGAACTACATGAGCAGCGTCTGGATTGCCGCCTTCCTTGTCGGCGGCACGCTGCTGGCCTGGATGCCCATGCCCGGGCGCGACGGCCGCGTGCCGCGCCCCCCGCTGCAAGGCCCCTTGATCCTGACCGTGCTGGCCGGCTTCGGCGGCGTGGTGATGATGCTGCGCCCCACCGTGGGCGCAGACCAGGGCTTCGCGGGCCTGATGGGGCTGCTGTCGGGCCTCACCGCCGCCTTTGCCTACATGCAGGTGATCGCCCTGTCGCGCATCGGCGAGCCCGAGACCCGCACCGTCTTCTACTTTGCCCTGGGCTCCATGGTGGCCGGCGGCGTGGCCACCCTCATGACCGGCATTTCGCCCTGGAACTGGAGCCATGCCCTGTGGTTGATTCCGGTGGGCGTGCTGGCCGCCCTGGGCCAGTTGTGCATGACGCGCGCCTATGCCACCGCCAAGACCCCGGCGGCCACGTTGATGGTGGCCAACCTGCAGTATTCGGGCATCGTGTTCGCCGCCATCTACAGCCTGATCATCTTCAACGACCATCTCGATTCGATGGGCTGGGCCGGCATGGCCCTGATCGTCGCCAGCGGCATCGCGGCCACCGTGCTGCGCCAGCGCGCCGTGCCGCGCGCGCCCGCCGAAGAGCATTGAGAACAGAATATTCCCCCGAAGGACGCTCCACCACCATGGCCTACACCACCCTGATTTCCGCCAGCGAACTGCAGGACCTGTTGCGCGCCAAGGCGCCGCTGATGATCTTCGACTGCAGCTTCGACCTGATGAAGCCCGAGGCCGGCGAACAGCTCTACCGCGAGGCGCACATTCCCGGCGCCGTCTATGCCAACCTCGACACCGATCTGAGCGCCAAGCACGGCGCGCCCGGCAAGGGCGGCGTGGTCATTGCACAGAAGGAAGCCGGCGCGCCGGCCTCCGGCGGCCGCCACCCCCTGCCCAGCCGCGAGACCTTTGCGGCCTGGCTGTCCAGCGTCGGATTTGCCAACGACATGCAGGCCGTGGTCTACGACCGCAACGGCGCCAACTACTGCGGCCGGCTGTGGTGGATGCTCAAGTGGGCGGGGCACGAGGCCGTGGCCGTGCTCGACGGCGGCCTCGCCGCCTGGCAGGCCGCGGGCGGCGCCCTCGGCAGCGGCGAGGAGCCCACCCACTTCCGGACCAACTTCGTGCCCGGCCCCCCCCTGGCCACCCTGGTGGACACGCGCCAGGTGGCCGAGCGGCTGGACAACCCCGCCCAGACCGTGGTGGACGCCCGCGCCGCGCCGCGCTATCGCGGTGAAGTCGAGCCGCTGGACCCCATTGCCGGCCACATTCCCGGCGCCCTGAACCGCCCCTTTGCCGAGAACCTGGGCCCCGACGGCAAGTTCAAGCCCGCCGCCCAGCTGCGCGCCGAATTCGAAGCCCTGCTCGCCGGCCGCGACCCCGCCACAGTGGTCCACCAATGCGGCAGCGGTGTCAGCGCCGTCCCCAACCTCCTGGCCATGCAGATCGCCGGCCTGGGCACCACCGCCCTCTACGCCGGCAGCTGGAGCGAGTGGAGCAACACCCCCGGCCTCCCGACCCGCCAGGGCCCCAATCCTTGAGAAGTAGTCCGAGGCGCCTCCCCCACCAAGAAAAGTGAGGCCGTCCGAAAGGACAGGCCCATACCAGCCACGCACCGGGGAACCGGCTTTGCCGGGCCCCTGGTGGGGTCTCCCCCTCGGGGGGTGGAGTTACACGACCGAAGGGAGTGAAAAGCCGGGGGGCTTCAGTCCGGTGCTTGCATCACCCGATCGAACTCCTCGTCGGCCAACACGTTGTCCGCGTCGAGTTCGCTGGCGTCAGTGAGGTCCAGGCCGGTTTCCTCTTCCAGCTCGTCGTCCGGCACGTCGGATTCGTCCTCGATCTCTGACTCGGGCGGATCGAACACTTCGCCATCGCCAGGCAACTTGCGACCCTTGGCTTCGTTGTTGGCGACGGCGTTGGAGGCAGCAGCTTTGGCGGGCTGAACTTTGGGTTCCTGGCGCTTCATGATCGGACTTCCTCGGCGGACAGACCCCGATGTTGCGCGCGTTCGCGCTATTTCGCCAGAGCCAGAGCGTGTCAGAAAGTTTGCTGCCCCGGCCGTGGCGGCTCAGTGACGGTGATCCTCGTGGCCCGCCTCGCCGTGGCTGTCGTGGTCATGACCATGGTCGTGGTCGTGGCCGCCGTGGACCGCCAGGCTCACCAGCGTCACCATGGCAATACCGCCCAGCAGCCAGGCGATCTGGGCGCCAGTCTGCCGCGCGCCCAGCCGCTTCTGCAGTTGCGGAATCAGGTCGGCCAGGGCCACGTAGATGAAGCTGCTGCTGGCCAGCACCAGGAAGAAAGGCAGCAGGCCCTGCAGCTGGTCGACCAGCCACCAGCCCGCCAGCCCGCCCAGGGCGGTCATGGTGCCGGCCAGCGACACCTTGACCAGTGCCACGCGCGCGTCGGATGAACTCTGACGCAGCACCACCAGGTCGCCGATGTGGTGCGGCACCTCGTGCGCCAGCACCGCCAGCGCCGCCACCGCGCCCAGCCGCAGGTCGGCCATGAAGGCCGATGCGATCAGGATGCCGTCGCCGAAGCAGTGCACGCTGTCGCCGGTGAGCACGGCCCAGCCGCCGCCGGCACGCGGGGCGTGGTGGTGATGGTGATGATGATGCTCATGGCCATGGTGCGCGTGGTGGTCATCGTGCTCGCCAGGGGGGTGTTCGTGCCCATGGTGATGCTCGTGCCCGTGGTGCCAGAGCTCGGCCTTGTCCAGCAGGAAGAACAGCACCAGCCCGCCCAGCAGCGTGGCGAACAGCGCGCCCGGCGCACGGCCGCTCTCGAAGGCCTCGGGCAGCAGGTGCATGAAGGCGGTGGCCAGCAGCGCGCCGGCCGCCAGGCTCAGCAACGACTGCGCGCTGCTGGCAGCGGCGTCGCCCGCAGGCAGGCTGCCGCTGGCGGGGCGGCGCTGCAGGCGCAGCAGCAGCGCGGCGATCCACACGCTGCCGATTCCCGCGACCAGGGTCGCCACAAGGATGGCTAGAAGATTCATGGCAAGGCAGAAAAAGGGAAAGCCGGCACGGGCCGGCTTTTTCATCCCCGAGGAAAGGAATGACCTGTGCTGCCAGCCAGGGCCGGCAGCCTTCCGGTCATCTTAGCAACGCTGTCAAGTGCCGCTGATCCTTCAGGTGGCCGGCTTGTCGCTGGGCGCCTTGATGTTGTCCCGCAGCTGGGGGCTCATGGGCAGGCCCAGGGGCGCGTTCTTGGGCGGAATGGGCGACATGAACCACTTGGTGTACATCTTCTCGAACTCGCCGCTCTTCATCAGCCCGATGATGGTGTCGTCCACCACCTGCTTGAAGGCCGCATCGTCCTTGGGCAGCATGCAGGCATAGGGCTCGACCTGCAGCGCCTCGCCCACCACCTCGAAGTCCGAGGGCGTCTTGGCATTGCTCATGAGGCCGTAGAGCAGGATGTCGTCCATGGCAAAGGCCACCGCGCGGCCCGACTCCACCAGCAGGAAGGCATCGGCATGGTCCTTGGCCAGCACGATGTCCATGTCCAGGCCCTTGTCGTTGTTGTACTTGCGCATGACCTGGGCATTGGTGGTGCCGGTGGTGGAAGACACGGTCTTCTTGGCCAGGTCGGCGTAGTCCTTGATGTTGGAGCTCTTCTTCACCAAGAGGCGCGTGCCGGTGTAGAAGTGGTTGATGGCAAAGCTCACTTCCTTGGCGCGCGCCGAGTTGTTGGTGGTGGAGCCGCATTCCAGGTCGATGGTGCCGTTGCTCAGCAGCGGAATGCGGTTCTGAGAAGTCACCGGCATCCAGGCCACTTCCAGGTTGGGCTTGTTCAGCTTCTTCTTGACCGACTCGACCACCGCGTTGGACAGCTCGACCGAGAAGCCGATCGGCTGGTTCGGCCCGTTGAGGTAGCTGAAGGGCACCGACGACTCGCGATAGGCCAGCGTGATCTTGCCGCTCTGGGCGATCTTGCCCAGCGTGTCCGCGGCCTGCGCGCCGGTGGCGCCCAGCAGGAGAGCCGCGAAAAACAAAGAGATCTTCTTGTTCATTCGAACCTTTCGATTTAAGTTGGAAGTGGCCATGCGTTAGCAAGAGCGGGGCCAGTGTAGGAAGGACCGTCGCGCCGATGCAATGGCGGCAGCCCCAATAAGCCTTCCACGCCTTGATGCGTCCGGTTTGGCCGCCACACAATCGAGGCCGATGAATCCAAAGCACGTTTGCGTTCTGGGCGCCGGCATCGTCGGACTGGCGACCGCCTGGCAGCTGCACCGCGAGGGCTATCGGGTGAGCGTGATCGAACGGGACGCACCCGGCCACGGGGCCAGCGGCGGCAACGGCGCGCAGCTGAGCTATTCGTACGTGCAGCCCCTGGCCGATCCCTCGATCTGGAAGCAGTTGCCCAAGCTGCTGCTGTCGCCCCAGTCGCCGCTGAAGCTGCGCCCCCGGCTCGATCCGCTGCAATGGCGCTGGGGGCTGGCCTTCCTGGCCGCCTGCAATGCGAACACCTCGCGCGAAACGACGGCCCAATTGCTGGCGCTGGCCGCGCAAAGCCGCGCCGCTTTCGAGGAAATGATGGCGGAGCTGGAGCCGCACTGCGACTTTTCAGCCACCGGCAAGCTGGTGCTCTACAGCAGCGCCCCCAGCCTGGAAGGCGCGCGGCGTCAGCTGGAACTGCAGCGCGAGCTGGGCAGTGGCGGCGGCCAGCGGCTGTTGACGCCCGACGAGTGCATCGCGATCGAGCCCGCCCTGGCCTACTACAAGAACCGAATCGCCGGGGCGATCCACACGCCCAGCGAATGCGCTGCCGACTGCCTGAAGCTGTGCACCGAACTCGAAGCAGCGCTGGCGCAGCGCGGCGTGAACTTTCACCTGGGCGTGGAGGTGCAGGGTTTCGTGCAATCGGGCAGCAGGGTGGCCGCGGCACTCACCAGTGCCGGCCCCTTCGAGGCGGACGCCTATGTGCTGGCGCTGGGCAGCGCGTCTCAAAGGCTCGGGCGCGAACTGGGCGCCTACCTGCCGGTGTATCCGCTCAAGGGCTACAGCATCACCGTGGATGTGGACGACGCGCCCGGTGCGGCGCCGCATGTGAACGTGACGGACAGTGCGCGCAAGGTGGTGTTCGCGCGCATCGGCTCCCGCTTGCGGGTGGCGGGCATGGCCGAGCTGGTGGGGCATGACGCCAGCATTCCGGCCGAGCGCATCGAGTCGCTGGTGGCCGCCACCCGCGCCCTGTTTCCGCACTGCAGCCGCTTCGACGACCTCCATCCATGGACGGGCATGCGGCCGGCCACGCCGACCGGACGGCCCATCATCGGGCGTCTTCCGAACGCGCCTTCCAACCTGCTGTTCAACACGGGGCACGGGGCGCTGGGATTCACGCTGGCGTTCGGGTCTGCGCTTCGGATTGGAACGGCGTTGACGGCGGACTGAGTGCGCTTGTTTCGGGGTGGCCTGAGCTCGTGGGTGGGCGGGCGCGGCAGGCGCCAGGGGCCGGGGGCTCGTACCGGGGCGGTCGATGCCTGCCGCACCCCGCCTGGAGACGGCGTGTCGGTATCAGCGAGAGAAAGCAGGGAAAAGCCAACCATCGTTCCCTCAACAAGTGGTCGGTCGTATCACCGCTGAGCGATGACCGCCAGCTTCGTTCGTTAGACCAGCGGAAGAACAACAACGCGTCCTGGCAAAGGCCTGTGTGCCTGCGGGCGGCGGTGCGCCCTCTCGGGCGCCGAGCAGCGCAGGGAAGGCGGCGAAGCCGACCGCCTGAGTGGGCGCACCGCCGCCCGCAGGCACACAGGCCTTTGCCCCGCACAAACACCCGAAAGCGGCACCTTACATCCCGCCGACCTGCCCCCGTGAAATGTCCATGATCAAACGCGCCGCCAGGTACAAGCGCGGCTCGATCGAATCGATGAGCACGTACTCGGCATCCGCGGAATGCGCGCCAAATCCCTGCAGCCCGAAGCGCTCGACCACCGCGCCCTTGGCCTGCAACGCAGCAAAGGCGGCATCGGTGCCGCCGCCGGCCGCCACCGCGTCCGCGCCCAGGGGACGATCCAGCTCCTTGTAGATGGCCTGCGCATGGCTGGCCATGGCGCGCGAGGCGGCGTTGGCCTCCAGCGGCGGACGGCGGCGCTCGAAGCGCATCTCGACCTTGGCCTGCGGCACCAGCTGCTTCTTGATGCGCTCGTTCACCTGCTGCTCGATGCGGTCATAGTCGCTCACCTTCAGCACACGCACATCCGCACCGGCGGATGCCGTTGCGGGAATCACGTTGCGGTTCGTGCCGGCCTTGGCGATCGTCCAGTTCATCTTCAGGCCCGTGGCCGGGTCCGACAGGTCGCGCATCTGCAGGATCTGGTGCGACAGCTCGTACAGCGCGTTCACGCCCGCCTCGGGCGCCGAACCCGCATGCGAGGCCTTGCCCGTGACATTGAGCGTGACCGAAGCGATGCCGGCCGTGGCCAGCGACAGCTTGTCTTCCTTGATCGACGCGCCTTCGAAGGACAGCACCGCGTCATGCTCGCTGCCCAGCTTCGTGATGAGTGCGCGCGAACCGGGCGAGCTGATTTCCTCGTCGCCGTTGATCAGCACCGTGAGTGTGCCGTAGTCGTTGAACTGCAGCGCCTTCAGCAGCGCCACCGTGTGCAGGATGACGGCGATGCCCTGCTTGTCGTCCGCGATGCCCAGGCCGTAGGCCTTGTCGCCCTCGATGCGGAACGGCTGCTTTTCCAGCATGCCGCGCTGGTACACCGTATCCATGTGGGCAATCAGCATGATCTTCTTCGTGCCCGCGCCCTTGAAGGTGGCGCGTACCGCGCGGCCGATCTGCTCGGGCGTGTCCTCCATGCGGTAGGCATGGGCCGTGGTGTCGACCAGCTCCACCTCACCGCCCATCGCCTTGAGCTTGCCGGCGATCAGATCCGCGATCTTCGCGAGGCCCTCCAGGTCGCGGCTGCCGGACTCGATGCCCACCAGCTGCGACAGCGAGTCGAGCAGCGGCTGCTTCTGCTGCGCGGCCAGGGCAGCTATGCGCGCATCGGGCGCCGCCAGGGCGCATTGGCAGGCCGCGGCCAGCAGGACGGCACCGCCCAGGCGGCGCCACGATCGAGAGGGGAATCGGGTCATGAATGGCTTCCTTGTGTTCTTCTACTGCGCCGCGTGTCGGATGGTTCGCGGGCCCGGCATTCTTCCATGCACTCGGGCACGGCCGCGACCAGGGCGTCGACCGCGCAGCGCGTCTTGGCCGGCATGTGGCGCGCACGCGGCCACACCACATGGATCGGCATCGGTTCGGCGCGGTGATCGGCCAGCACCGCCTCCAGCTGACCCGAGCGCGCATAACGCGCCAGCAGCCAGTTCGGCAGCCAGCCGATGCCGGCGCCTGCGATGGCCGCGTCGGCCACCGCCTGCAGGTCGCTGAAGCGGGCGCGCCAGGGCAGCATGACGGTGTGCGTGCGGCCCTGCGGATCGCGCAGTTCGCGCTGCGCACGGTCGGGGCAGCAGTAGTCGATGCCGCGGTGCTGCGCCAGTTCGGCCACGCTGGCCGGCCGGCCGAATCGCGCCAGGTACGACGGCGCCGCCGCGAGCATCATGGTCTGCTCGCCCAGGCGGCGCGCCACCAGCCGGTCGCTGTCGGGCAGGTCGCCGATGCGCACCGCCAGGTCGTAGCCCTCCTGCACCAGGTCGACGAAGCGGTCGTTGATCGAGACCTCCACATGCAGCTGCGGATGGCGATCGATCAGGCCCAGCAGCGCGGGCGCCGCATAGTGGTGGCCAAAGGCCAGCGGCACGCTTGCGCGCAGCCGTCCGCGCGGCTCGCGCCGGCCGCTCTCGAGGCCCGATTCCGCGGCCTCGAGCTCGGCCTGCGCACGCAGGCAGTGCTCGTAGTAGGCCTGCCCTTCCTCAGTGAGGCTCTGGCTGCGCGTGGTGCGCTGGAGCAGGCGCACGCCGAGGCGCGCCTCCAGCCGCGCGAGCGCCTTGCCCACGGCCGACCGCGTGAGGTTCAGGCGCTCGGCCGCGAGCGTGAGACTGCCGCTTTCCACCACCTCGAGAAAGGTCTGGATGCCATCGAATCGGTCGGTCGTCATGGGCGGCGATTGTGCCTTTGCATTCCCGAATCCGCTGAGAAGATGTCGCCAATGAGGAAGCCGTTTCCCAACAAGATCGGCGGATGCACACGACCTCTTCCACTTCCCCTGCGCGCCGCGATGGCGCCGCGCTCACCGCCATCTGCCTCGTCGCCCTGATGTTCGGGCTCGAGATCTCCAGCGTGCCCGTGATCCTGCCCGCACTCGAAGAAGTGCTGCACGCCGACTTCCAGGACGCGCAATGGATCATGAATGCCTACACCCTCGCCTGCACCTCGGTGCTGATGGCCGCTGGCACGCTGGCGGACCGCTACGGCCGGCGCCGCGTGCTGGTGGCGAGCCTGTGGCTGTTCGGGCTCGCCTCGCTGGCCTGCGGACTTGCGCCGAGCGCGCCGCTCTTGATCGCCGCGCGCTTCGCGCAGGGCGTGGGCGCCGGCGCGATGATGATCTGCCAGTTTGCGATCCTGTCGCAGCAGTTCCGCGAGCCAGCGGCGCGCTCGCGCGCCTTCGCGGTCTGGGGTGTGGTCGCGGGCATCGGGCTGGGCTTCGGCCCGCTGGCGGGCGCCGCCATCGTGGCGCTGGCCGACTGGCGCTGGGTATTCCTGGTGCACGCGCCGCTCACGCTGCTCACGCTCGGCCTCGTGCATGCAAGCGTGCAGGAGTCGCGCGACCCGGCGGCGCACCGGCTCGATGTGGCCGGCATGCTCACGCTGACGCTGGCGGTGTTCGCGCTGGTCTACTTCATCACCCTCGGCACGGTGCGGGGCTTTGCGAGCGGGCCCGGGCTCGCGCTGCTTGCGGTGGCGGCTGCCGGCCTCGTGCTCTTCATCGTGGCCGAGCGGCGCAGCGCGCATCCGATGTTCGACTTCTCGGTGCTGCGCATCCACCGCTTCAACGGCGCGATGATGGGCTCGATGGGCATGAACTTCAGCTTCTGGCCCTTCATGATCTACCTGCCGATCTATTTCCAGGCGGCCCTGGGCTATGACGTGATGCGTGCGGGCTGGGCGCTGCTGGCCTACACGCTGCCGACGCTGATGGTGCCGCCGGTGGCCGAGCGCCTGGCACTGCGCCATGGCGCCGAGCGCGTCATCCCCGCAGGCCTGGGGCTCATGGCCGCGGCCTTCCTGCTCATGGCCGCGGGCAATGCGCGCGGCAGCGACGCCACGGTGATCGCCGCCTGCCTGGCGGCCGGCGTCGGCCTGGGCCTCACGAACTCGCCCGTCACCAACACCAGCACCGGTTCGGTGCCGGCGGCGCGCGCGGGCATGGCCTCGGGCATCGACTTCAGCGCGCGGCTGATCACGCTGGCCTTCAACATCGCGCTGATGGGTTTCGTGCTGGTGAGCGGCATTGCGCGCCGCCTGGGCGAAGCCGCGCTGGACGCAACGCCGCAAGCGCTGCTGCAGCTCGCGCAGGACATCGCCGCGGGCAAGCTCGATGCCATGGCGGCCGCAGGCGGCCCGGCACTCGCGCAGGCAGCGCTGCGCCAGGGATTCGGCGACGCGATGCTGTATGCCGGCCTGGGCGTGGGCGCACTTGCGCTCGCGAGCCGCGCCTTCTTCCGCCGCAGCGCGAGCAGCGCAGGCTCAGTGCGCCTTGTCCCAGTTGGGACCGACACCGACCTCTGCCAGTAGCGGCACCTTGAGCTGCGCCACGCCGGCCATGAGGCGCGGCATCTCGGCCTTCACCCAGTCGATCTCGGCATCGGGCACCTCGAACACCAGTTCGTCGTGCACCTGCATGATCATCTTGGTGGCGCGCTTCTCGGCATCGAGCACGTCCTGGATCTTGACCATGCTCAACTTGATCAGGTCGGCCGCCGTGCCCTGCATTGGCGCATTGATGGCGGCACGCTCGGCCGCCCCGCGGCGCGGGCCGTTGGGCGACTTGATCTCGGGCAGGTACAGGCGCCGGCCGAACACCGTCTCCACATAGCCCCGGTCCTTGGCCGACTGCCGCGTGTCGTCCATGTAGGCCTTCACGCCCGGGTAGCGCGCGAAGTAGCGGTCGATGTAGCTCTTGGCCGCCGCATTGTCGATGCCGAGGTTGCGCGCCAGGCCGAAGCTGCTCATGCCGTAGATCAGGCCGAAGTTGATCACCTTGGCATAGCGGCGCTGCTCGCTGCTGACCTGCTCGGGCGGCACGCCGAACACCTCGGCGGCGGTGGCGCGGTGCACGTCCAGCCCTTCGGTGAAGGCGCGCAGCAGCGCCTCGTCCCCGCTGATGTGGGCCATGATGCGCAGCTCGATCTGCGAGTAGTCGCAGCTCACGATCTGGCTGCCGGCGGGCGCCACGAAGGCCTCGCGCACGCGCCGGCCTTCGGGCGTGCGGATCGGAATGTTCTGCAGGTTCGGCTCGTTGCTCGACAGCCGCCCCGTCACCGCCACCGCCTGCGCGTAGTGGGTGTGGACCCGCCCGCTGCGCGGATGGGCCAGCTGCCCGAGCTTGTCGGTGTAGGTGCTCTTGAGCTTGGACAGGCCGCGGTGCTCCAGGATCTTGGCCGGCAGCGGAAAGTCCTCGGCCAGTTTCTCGAGCACTTCTTCATCGGTGCTGGGCGCGCCGCTGGGCGTTTTCTTCACCACGGGCAGGCCCAGCTTGTTGAAGAAGATGTCGCCGATCTGCTTGGGGCTGCCCAGGTTGAAGGGCTGGCCGGCCAGGTTGTAGGCCTCCTGCTCCAGCGCCATGATGCGGGTGCCCAGCTCGTGGCTCTGCGCCGCCAGCGTGGGCGCGTCGATCAGCACGCCGTTGCGTTCGATGCGATAGAGCGTCTCACTGCTGTCCATCTCCAGCTGGTAGATGAAGCCCAACTGCGCGTTGGCCTGCAGCTGCGGCCACAGGCTGCGGTGCACGTCCAGCGTCAGATCCGAGTCTTCGCAGGCATATTCGGCCGCCTTGGCGATGTCCACCTGCGAAAAAGGAATCTGGTGCGCGCCCTTGCCGCACAGGTCTTCGTAGTCGATGCCGGTGCGGCCCAGGTGGCGCTCTGCCAGGCTGGTGAGGCCGTGCGGCTTGTGCACTTCGAGCACGTAGCTTTGCAGCATGGTGTCGTGTGCGTAGCCCTGCACCTCGATGCCGTGGTTGGCGAACACGTGGCGGTCGTACTTGATGTGCTGGCCCAGCTTCTTCTTGGCTGGGTCTTCCAGCCAGGGCTTGAGGCGCGCGAGCACTTCGTCGATCGGCAGCTGCACGGCCGCATCGGGATAGTTGTGCGCCAGCGGCACGTAGGCCGCCTCGCCGGGCGTCACGCTGAAGGAAATGCCGACGATCTGCGCGACCATTTCGTCCAGCGAGCTGGTTTCGGTGTCGATGGCGGTGAGTTCCGCCGCGTGCAGCTTGTCCAGCCACTTGTCGAACGCTTCCCAGGTCAGCACCGTGTCGTAGACCAGGTTGCTGGCCGGCGCGGCCGCGGCCATCGCGCTCGCATCGATGACACCCGCAGCGCCTTCCATGCCGGGTGGGCAAGGCACCTCGCCCACCAGCTCCGGCGGCGCTTCCTGCGCCTCCAGCGCCTTCACCAGGCTCTTGAAGCCGAAGCGGTCGTAGAACTTCTTGAGCGCATCGACCTGCTGCGGCCCGATGGCGATGCCGTCCAGCGCCGGCAACCCCTCGACGTGACCCGCAAGGTCGCAGTCGGTGCGGATGGTCACCAGGCGGCGCCCCTGCGGCAGCCAGTCCAGCGCCTTGCGCAGGTTCTCGCCGGCAGCGCCCTTGATCTCGGACGCACTGGCGATCAGCGCATCGAGCGAACCGTACTGCAGCAGCCACTTGGCCGCCGTCTTGGGCCCGACCTTCTCCACGCCGGGCACGTTGTCCACGCTGTCGCCCACCAGGGTCTGGTAGTCGACCATCAGGCTGGGCGGCACGCCGAACTCGGCCGTGACGCCCGCCACGTCGCGCTTCTTGCCGTTCATCGTGTCGATGATGGTGATGCGATCGGTCACCAGCTGGCTCAGGTCCTTGTCGCCGCTGGAGACGATGACCTGCATGCCCTGCTCGGCGCCCAGGCGCGCCAGCGTGCCGATGACGTCGTCCGCTTCCACGTCCGGCACATGGAGCACCGGCCAGCCCAAGAGGCGCACCACCTCGTGGATCGGCTCGATCTGGCTTCGCAGGTCGTCCGGCATGGGCGAGCGGTTGGCCTTGTACTGGGGATACCACTCGTCGCGGAAGGTCTTTCCGGGCGCATCAAATATGCAGGCGGCGTAGTCGGCCCGAACCTCCCGGCGCAGCGCCGTCATCATGTTGATCATTCCGCGAATGGCACCGGTCGCGGGGCTGGTGCTGTCGCCCGGCACCGCGCGAAGGTCGGGCATGGCATGGAAGGCGCGGTAGAGGTAGCTCGAACCGTCCACGAGCAGCAGGGTCTTGTTCTCGGTCATCCAGGCATTTTGCCTGCCGGCGCCAGGGCCGTTCGCGGGCGCAAAATGGGCAGCAGGCGGCTTTGGCGCCACCTACAATATCTGCATCATGGCCGCCTCACACTCCTCCTTCTTCCGCAGCGCGCTGCTGTCCATTGCATGCCTTGCCCTTGCCGGCATCGCACAGGCCCAGACCACCGCGCCCGACGCTGCCGCCCCGTCCGCAGCGCCGGCACCGGCCGACGGTCTGAGCCGGGCCGAGAAGCGGGAGGAAGGCCGCCGCAACCAGAAGATCGAGCGCATCCACGTGGACGACGGCGGCGCCAAGGTCGACGAGCTGCGCTATGGCGGGCAGACGCAAAGCATCACCGTCACGCCCAAGAACGCCAACATGCCCCAGTACGAGGTCGTGCCGAACAACAACAACAGCCGCACCGGCCAGCAAGGCGGAGGCGATGCCGGCAGCGGCACCGGCCCCACGCTGTGGAACGTGCTGAAGTTCTGAGCACCGCGTGGCAGTCTTCACCGAAGTCGGGCTGGACGAGGCCCGCGAGTTGATGACGCGCCTGGGCCTGGGTGAGCTGCAAGCGCTCAAGGGCATCGAAGGCGGCATCGAGAACACCAACTACTTCGCCACCACGGACCAGGGCGAGTTCGTGCTGACGCTGTTCGAGCGCCTTCGGGCCGACCAGCTCCCCTACTACCTGTGCCTCATGAAGCACTTGGCGGCCAAGGGCCTGCCGGTGCCGGAGCCCTTTGCCGACCCGGCCATCGCGCCGCCTGACGGCCATGCGCTCGAGATTCCGGCCAATGCGCCTTGCGAGTTCCTGCACACGGTGGCCGGCAAGCCCGCCGCGGTGGTGCATCGCCTGGCGGGCAAGAGCGAGCTGGACCCGGGCGCCGCGCACTGCGCCGAGCTGGGCCGGATGCTGGCCCGCATGCATGTGGCCGGGCGCGACTTTCCGCGCATCCAGCCCAACCTGCGCGGCCTGCACTGGTGGAATGAGACGGCCCCCGTGGTCATGCCCTACCTGGACGAATCGCAGGCGGCGCTGCTGGCCAGCGAACTCGCCTACCAGAACCACGTGGCCGAGTCGGCCGCCTATGCCGCCGTGCCCCGCGGACCGGTGCATGCCGACCTGTTCCGCGACAACGTGATGTTCGCCGTGCGTGAGGATGAAGCAGGCCACCCGCCGCACCTCTCGGGCGTGTTCGACTTCTACTTTGCCGGCACCGACAGCTGGCTCTTCGACCTGGCCGTGTGCCTGAACGACTGGGCCGTCGACCTGCCCACCGGCGTCGACCACCCCGAACGCGCCGCCGCGCTGCTGGAGGCCTACCAGTCGGTGCGCCCGCTCGGCGCGGCCGAGCGCCACCTGCTGCCGGCCATGCTGCGTGCGGCGGCGCTGCGCTTCTGGATCTCCCGCCTGTGGGACTTCCACCTGCCGCGCGAGGCATCGATGCTCAAGCCGCACGATCCGCGGCATTTCGAGCGCGTGCTGCGGCATCGGGCGCGCGCTCTGCAAACGGCCGACATCTATCCGCAAGAGCCTGCCGAGATGGCGGCCTGACATGAAGCTCAACATCGTCCCCGCCCGCAACGGCTCGCTCTGGGTGCGCCAGGGCCTGAAGACTTTCTTCAAGCAGCCGCTGGCCCTCATCTCGCTGTTCTTCTTCTTCATGGCGATGATCTCGATCGCCTCGCAGTTCCCGGTCATCGGCGGCACGCTGGCGCTGGTGCTGCTGCCGACCATGACGCTGGGCCTCATGGTGGCCAGCGCCAACATCGAGGCCGCGCCGGACATGCGCCCGCCCGCCGGCAGCGTGTTCATGGCCGCGCTGCGCGCCGTGCGCCAGGACCTGCGTCCGCTGCTGGTGCTGGGCGCCTTCTACGCGGTGGGCTTCCTGCTGGTGATGGCTGTGTCGGCCCTGGCCGACGGCGGCAAGTTCGCCGGCGTCTACCTGCTGGGCCGCCCGCTCACGCGCGAAGCGGCACAAGAAACCGACTTCCAGGTCGCGCTGTGGATCGCGATGGCGCTGTACCTGCCGCTTTCGCTGGCCTTCTGGCATGCGCCGGCGCTGATGCACTGGCACCGGGTGCCGCCTGCCAAGAGCATCTTCTTCAGCCTGGTGGCCTGCTTTCGCAACATCGGCGCGCTCACCATGTTCGGCATCGTATGGCTGGGCTTTTTCATCGGCGTCGGCATCGTGATCAGCCTGCTCACCGGGCTGATGATGGCCGTGGGCGCCATGGGCGGCGGCGACGCCGGATCGGCCATTGCCAGCGTGCTGATGGTGGGCGGTGCGCTGGTCATGGCCGCCATGTTCTTCTGCTCGATCTGGTTCAGCTTCCGCGACTCGTTCGCGGGCGACTGATCGCCCGAGCCGCTCGCCTCTCAGATCAGATCGGCGTGAGCTTGGCCACGCTCAGGGCGAGCCACTTGACTCCGTGGCGGGTGAACTTGACCTGGGCGCGGGCGTCGTCGCCGGTGCCTTCCAGGGCGAGCACGGTGCCTTCGCCGAACTTGTTGTGGAACACCTGCATGCCTGAACGCAGGCCGTGCGACGGCGCCGCCTTCTGCGGCGGCACGGGCGGGCTGGCGAAGGTGTCGCGGCTGGCGCCGCTACCGTAGCTGCTGCCGTAGCTCCCGCCGCCGCCCTGGCTGCGCGTGCTGCCGTAGCCGCCGCCGTAGCCGAAGGCGGAGGGCGTGAAGCCTTGGTTCTTGGGCGTGAGCCACTTGAGCGCCTCCTCGGGCAGCTCGTCGAAGAAGCGGCTCTTGACGTTGTAGCGGGTCTGGCCGTGCAGCATGCGCGTCTGCGAATGACTCAGGTACAGGCGCTTGCGGGCGCGGGTGATGGCCACATACATCAGGCGGCGCTCTTCCTCCAGGCTTTCGCGGTCGCTCATGGAGTTCTCGTGCGGGAAGATGCCGTCTTCCAGCCCGGTGATGAACACGCAGTCGAACTCCAGGCCCTTGGCAGCATGCACCGTCATGAGCTGCACGGCGTCCTGCCCGGCCTGGGCCTGGTTGTCGCCGGCTTCCAGCGAGGCATGGGTGAGGAAGGCTGCCAGCGGGCTCACCGTTTCGCCGGTGTCGGCGTCCGGTGGCGGCGGCAGGACGTCGTCCAGCACCGGGCGCGAGGTGTCGATGCCCTGGCTGGCCGGCGACTGGCGCAGCTCGTCCAGCGGCAGGGCCACGGCGTCACGGCCGAACCCTTCCTGCGTGACGAAGCTTTCGGCGGCATTCACCAGTTCCTCCAGGTTCTCCACCCTGTCGGCGCCTTCGCGGTCGGCCCGGTAGTGCTCCACCAGGCCGCTGTGCTGCAGCACCAGCTCGATGATCTCGCGCAGCGTGATGCCCTGCGTCTGCTCGCGCAGCACATCCAGCTTGGCGACGAAGGCCGACAGGTTGGCACCGGCCTTGCCGCTGAGGGTGCTGACGGCCGCATGCAGCGAGGTGCCTGCGGCACGCGCCGCATCCTGCAACTGCTCCAGCGTGCGCGCGCCGATGCCGCGCGGCGGGAAGTTGACCACCCGCAGGAAGCTCGTGTCGTCGTCCTTGTTTTCCAAGAGGCGCAGGTAGGCCAGCGCGTGCTTGATCTCGGCCCGCTCGAAGAAGCGCAGGCCGCCATACACGCGGTAGGGCACGCCGGCATTGAAGAGCGCGGTTTCCAGCACGCGGCTCTGGGCGTTGCTGCGGTAGAGCACCGCCATTTCCTTGCGCTCGAAATCGTCGCGCACCAGCTGGCGCATCTCTTCCACCACCCACTGCGCCTCGGCGAAATCGGTGGGCGCCTCGTACACGCGCACCGGCTCGCCGGGCCCCTGGTCGGTGCGCAGGTTCTTGCCCAGGCGCTGGCTGTTGTGGCTGATGAGCTGGTTGGCCGAATCGAGGATGTTGCTGAAGCTGCGGTAGTTCTGCTCCAGCTTGATCTGGTGCTCAACGCTGAACTCACGCACGAAATCGGCCATGTTGCCCACCCGCGCGCCGCGGAAGGCGTAGATGCTCTGGTCGTCGTCGCCCACCGCCAGCACGCTGTTGTCGCCGGGCACGAAGCGGCCTTCCACCGTGTGGCCGGCCAGCATCTTGATCCAGGCGTACTGCAGGCGGTTGGTGTCCTGGAATTCGTCGATCAGGATGTGGCGAAAGCGCCGCTGGTAGTGCTCGCGCACCGCGTCGTTGTCGCGCAGAAGCTCGTAGCTGCGCAGCATGAGTTCGCCGAAGTCGACCACGCCCTCGCGCTGGCATTGCTCTTCGTAGAGCTGGTAGATCTCGATCTTCTTGCGGTCGTCGCTGCTGCGCGCCTCGATGTCGCGCGGGCGCAGGCCGTCTTCCTTGGCGCCGGCGATGAACCACTGGGTCTGCTTGGCCGGAAAGCGCTCTTCGTCGACGTTGAACTGCTTCATCAGCCGCTTGATGGCCGAGAGCTGGTCTTGCGTATCGAGGATCTGGAAGGTGGACGGCAGGCCCGCCAGCTTCCAGTGCGCCCGCAGCAGGCGGTTGCACAGCCCGTGGAAGGTGCCGATCCACATGCCGCGCACGTTCACCGGCAGCAGGGCCGACAGGCGCGTCAGCATTTCCTTGGCCGCCTTGTTGGTGAAGGTGACGGCCAGGATGCCGCCGGGCGAGACCTGGCCGGTCTGCAAAAGCCACGCAATGCGCGTGGTCAACACGCGGGTCTTGCCGGAGCCTGCGCCGGCCAGGATCAGGGCATGCCCCTCGGGCAGCGTCACGGCGGCGCGCTGCTCGGCGTTCAGGTGCTGGAGCAGCGGGGATTGGGCGGCGGCCGCCTCGAAGTCAGTCAACATTGACCGATTGTAGAAAGCGCCGCGTATGGGCTCCATACGAATTCCCATGTCTGCGCCATCCTGGGCGATGGCGTAGAATCAGTCACCGGGCCCAAGTTTCTTGCGCCCGGTTTTTTGTGGCCGAAAACTCCCGAAACCCCTTCTGGAGCAGACACAAGAACCCGGCCGGACCAAGCGCTCATTCGTTCTTCAACGACTCCGGCCGCCGCCGGGCCGCCCCAAGGCGGCTCGGGCCTCCCCCTCGGGGGGTGGCGAAGCACACGCAGTGGCAAGCCGGGGGGCCATATTTTCTGGAGCCTGGTTCATGCAAATCTTCGACTACGACAACATCCTTCTTCTTCCGCGCAAGTGCCGCGTGGAAAGCCGTTCCGAGTGCGACGCCAGCGTCGAGCTGGGCGGCCGCAAGTTCCGCATCCCGGTCGTGCCGGCCAACATGAAGACGGTGGTGGACGAATCCATCTGCGTCTGGCTGGCCAAGAACGGCTACTTCTACGTGATGCACCGCTTCGACATCGACAACGTCAAGTTCGTGAAGGACATGCACGGCCAGGGCGTGTTCGCGTCGATCTCGCTGGGCGTGAAAAAGCCCGACTACGACACCGTCGACCGCCTGGCGGCGCAAGGCCTGGTGCCGGAGTTCATCACCATCGACATCGCCCACGGCCATGCCGACACGGTGAAGAACATGATCGGCTACCTCAAGCAGAAGCTGCCGAAGTCCTTCGTCATTGCCGGCAACGTGGGCACGCCCGAGGCCGTCATCGACCTGGAAAACTGGGGCGCCGATGCCACCAAGGTGGGCATCGGCCCGGGCAAGGTCTGCATCACCCGCCTGAAGACCGGCTTCGGCACCGGCGGCTGGCAGCTGTCGGCGCTCAAGTGGTGCGCCCGCGTGGCCACCAAGCCCATCATTGCCGACGGCGGCATCCGCGACCACGGCGACATCGCCAAGAGCATCCGCTTCGGGGCCTCGATGGTCATGATCGGCTCGCTGTTCGCAGGCCATGAAGAGTCGCCCGGCAAGACCGTGGAAGTGGACGGCCAGCTCTTCAAGGAGTACTACGGCTCGGCCAGCGACTTCAACAAGGGCGAATACAAGCACGTCGAGGGCAAGCGCATCCTCGAGCCGATCAAGGGCAAGCTGGCCGAAACCCTGGTGGAAATGGAGCAGGACGTGCAAAGCTCCATCAGCTACTCGGGTGGCAAGAAGCTGATGGACATCCGCAAGGTCAACTACGTCACCCTGGGCGGTGACAACGCCGGCGAACACCTGCTGATGTGATCGCGGGCGCCGCGCCTGCTCCTGTCGATCAGTCGCGGCGCTGCAGCAGTTCCACCGCCAGTTCGTGCACCCGGTGCGCCGGGTCCGCAAAGGCATCGACGATGCTGAAATGGTCGCGGCCCGGTGCCAGTTTGCACACCGGCACCGCGTCCGGGCCCCACGCCCGGGCGATGGCCTCGTTCTGGCGAATGAACTCGTCGCTCTCCAGCCCACCGGCAACGGCGTAGAGCGTACCCGCTGCGGGTGCAGGCCACATGGCGGGACTGGTTCGCCGTACCTCCTCGGGCGACAGCCGCAGCGATACCTGGAACGACGGCGTGAGGCGCATGGGCTCGAGTTCGAAAAGACCCGAAATGGCCAGCGCATGGCGCACCAGGTGCCGAGGCAGGTCGGGGGCCACCTGCTGCCAGCGGCACGCCAGCAGCATGGCGGCCAGGTGCCCGCCCGCCGAGTGCCCCGCCACCGTGATGCGGCGCGGATCGCCACCGTATGCGGCAATGTTGCGCCATGTCCACTCAAGCGCACGCGCCATCTGCAAGGCAATGTGCGAAATGCCGACGGGCGCAGCATCCGTGCCGGGGCACAGGGCGTAGTTGGGCACCACCACGCACGCCCCGCGCCGGGTGAAGGGCGGTGCAATGAAGGAGTGATCCCGCTTGTCCAGGGCGCGCCAATAGCCGCCATGGACGAAGACCAGCACCGGCGCGCCGTCGCCGCCGCCGCCGCCTTGCGCTGGGAAGATATCCAGCGTCTCGTTCACCCCGCTGCCATAAGGCACATCGATGCTGCAGGGCTGCGTGCGGCGCACCTCGGCCGAAGCTGCCGCCCAGCGCGCGAAATACTCGCCATGCTCCGGCACGCGTGCGCGGTTGTTGTACATGCGCTCCAGCCATTCGGGATCGTCAAGCGGCATCGGTCGAGGCTCCTGGTACGGGGTCGGAAGGCAGCGATCTTGACATGGCGCCGACATACGCCTGCGCCGTTTGGCGTTAGACTTGCTGTCTGATTGATTGCGATGTGGGGGGGTAGCTCAGCTGGGAGAGCGCCGCGTTCGCAATGCGGAGGTCGGGAGTTCGATCCTCCTCCTCTCCACCACAGGTTCAAGGGCTCGGAAAGTCTTCTTTCCGAGCCCTTTTCTTTTGCTGGATCCAAACCAGGCGCCATCGCTGCAAGGCTGGCCGACGCACTCGCCTTGACGAGACCGCCACTACTTCCCTTGCTGCGCAGACGCCGCCGGCCGCGCGGCGCGATCCGGAATGAAGTCGTACTGTCCGGACATGTCGCGCATCCGCGCGCTGATCATCTGAGGCGCGGCGAGCCGATCGACGGCACCCGAGCCGCTCCGGCTTGCCTGCTGTTGCGCTGCCGCATCCGGCGTAGCGCACGGCCGGTCGGAAAGAATGGTCTGGCCCTTCTCGTCCTTGCAGCGGTGGATCTGGGCGCTGGCGGCGAAACTTGCCACGGCCAGGGCGGTGACAAGCACAGAGCGGAAGATGCGCACGGAATGCATGGAATGACCTGTTCGTCTTGCGGAGTCGCAGGCATGGTAGGCCTGACAACCGAGTTCTTGGGCACAAGGAGTTGACTGTAAGTGGCACTTTTTGGCGGTTTCGCCACCTTTGCCACACTCGGTTTCTTGACGTGCGGGCAGAATGCGAACCTTCGATTAACACAGGGCGCAAACCGGCGCTTGTCGAACGCGATGGCGGCCCGATTTCTTCGATCAAACGCCGCGGTCTGAAGAAGTGCAAAAATATGCGCTATAATTTTTGGATTGCCTGAAAACAGCAATGCTTTCAGGGGCTCTTAGCTCAGTTGGTAGAGCAGCGGACTCTTAATCCGTAGGTCGAGTGTTCGAGTCACTCAGGGCCCACCAACATACAAGGCCAGTCTTCTTCGCGGAAGACTGGCCTTTTTCATTGCCTCTCCCGCGACCTGTCCACGCCGCTTGCAGCAATTTGCCGGCCGCATTCCTTCGGCTTAATCCAAGAGAACTCCCGTCAAGAGCAAACGTGGCGCGAAGTCGACACCTTCGGTAACGGCGCCATGACAGTGGGCCTTCGCCGCCTCTGGTGCGCTATCCTTTTGTAAGGTTGCGCGCAACCTCTACCTGTGTGGAGAGACGGTGCTCCTTTCCCAAGGCGGAATTGGCGGAGTAATGCCAAATGTTTCGCGATACAGCCCGGACCGGCGGTTTACGCCCCGGAATCGATCAGCGATGATCCAAGAATCATTTTGTGACGGTTTTTACGACCCCTTGAATGGCTGCTGCTGCAGAACCCCTCGCTAAGGACAACGCGCCCGTTGCATTGCCGGGGCTGGCGCGCGCGCTCATCTCGGCGGGCAAGCTGCAGGCCCGCACGGCCGAGGAAATCTACCAACGCTCGCAAAGCGCGCGCAGCAGTTTCATTGCCGAACTGACGGGAACAGGCGCCGTGTCGCCTGCCGACCTCGCTCATACGCTCTCGAGCGCCTTCGGTGCGCCCCTGCTCGACCTGGATGCGGTCGACCCGCAGCGCCTGCCCAAGGACCTGCTCGACCCCAAGATGTGCCAGGCCTACCGCATCGTGGTCCTGAGCAAGCGCAACAACCGCCTGATCGTGGCCACGGCCGACCCGTCGGACCAGCAGGCGGTCGAAAAGATCAAGTTCGCGTCGCAGATGGGCGTGGACTGGGTCATCGCGGAGTACGACAAGCTTTCGCGCATGATCGAGGCCGCAGCCGTGAGCGCGGCCGAGACCATCGACAGCATCGTCGGCGTCGAGTTCGAGTTCGACGAGACCTCCACCGAAACGCAGGAAAGCACCGACCAGGCCAGCGCCGAAGTCGAAGACGCGCCGGTGGTGCGCTTCCTGCACAAAATGCTGCTCGACGCCTTCAGCATGCGGGCGTCCGACATTCACTTCGAGCCCTACGAGCACAACTACCGGGTGCGCTTCCGGGTCGACGGCGAACTGCGCGAAGTGGCCACGCCGCCGGTGGTCATCAAGGAGAAGCTGGCCTCGCGCATCAAGGTGATCTCGCGGCTGGACATCTCCGAAAAGCGCATTCCGCAAGACGGCCGGATGAAGCTCAAGATCGGGCCGGAACGCGTCATCGATTTCCGGGTGAGCACCTTGCCGACGCTGTTCGGCGAGAAGATCGTGATCCGTATTCTCGACCCCAGCAGCGCACGCCTGGGCATCGACGCCCTCGGCTACGACGCCGTCGAGAAGGAACGGCTGCTGGCCGCCATCGGCCGCCCGTACGGCATGGTGCTGGTCACCGGCCCCACCGGCTCGGGCAAGACGGTGTCGCTCTACACCTGCCTGAACCTGCTCAACAAGCCGGGCGTGAACATCGCCACGGCGGAAGACCCGTCCGAAATCAACCTGCCCGGCGTCAACCAGGTCAACGTCAACGAGAAGGCGGGCCTGACCTTTGCGACCGCGCTGCGGGCCTTCCTGCGCCAGGATCCGGACATCATCATGGTGGGCGAAATCCGCGACCTGGAAACGGCGGACATCTCCATCAAGGCGGCGCAGACGGGCCACCTGGTGCTGTCGACGCTGCACACCAACGATGCGCCCACCACGCTTACGCGCATGCGCAACATGGGCATTGCGCCCTTCAACATCGCATCCAGCGTGATCCTGATCACGGCCCAGCGCCTGGCGCGCCGGCTCTGCACCGTGTGCCGCGAAGTGCACGACGTGCCGCGCCAGGCGCTGCTCGACGCCGGCTTCAAGCCGGCCGAAATCAATGGCACCTGGAAGCCGTATCGCGCGGTGGGCTGCTCGGCCTGCAACGGCGGCTACAAGGGCCGGGTGGGCATCTACCAGGTGATGCCGATCAGCGAAGAGATCCAGAAGATCATTCTGCGCGACGGCAGCGCGCTCGATATCGCCAAGCAGGCCGAGGCCGAAGGCGTGCGGACCCTGCGTCAATCGGGTTTGCAGAAAGTCATGCAGGGCCTGACATCGCTTGAAGAAGTGGTGGCAGTCACCAACGAATAACACGGCGCACCGGAGAAGAACTGATGGCCACCGCAGCAACGCCTCGCATCACGCACAAGGAATTCGTCTTCGAATGGGAAGGCAAGGACCGCAACGGCAAGACCGTTCGCGGCGAAGTCCGTGCCGCCGGCGAGAACCAGGTCATTGCCTCGCTGCGCCGCCAGGGCGTGCTGACGACCAAGATCAAGAAGAAGAAGATGAGCTCGGGCAAGGCGATCAAGCCCAAGGACATCGCCATCTTCACGCGCCAGCTGGCCACGATGATGAAGGCCGGCGTGCCGCTGCTGCAGGCCTTCGACATCGTCGGCCGCGGCAACGCCAACCCGAGCGTGTCCAAGCTGCTCAACGACATCCGCGCGGACGTCGAGACCGGCACCTCGCTGTCCTCGGCCTTCCGCAAGTTCCCGAAGTACTTCGACAGCCTCTACTGCAACCTGGTCGAGGCGGGTGAGGCGGCCGGTATCCTGGAAGAACTGCTCGACCGCCTGGCCACCTACATGGAGAAGACCGAGGCGATCAAGTCCAAGATCAAGTCGGCGCTGATGTATCCCACGTCGGTGATCGTGGTGGCCTTCGTGGTGGTGGCCATCATCATGATCTTCGTGATCCCGGCCTTCAAGCAGGTGTTCACCTCCTTCGGCGCCGACCTGCCCGCGCCCACCCTGTTCGTGATGGGCATGAGCGAGTTCTTCGTGTCCTACTGGTGGCTGATCTTCGGCGTGATCGGCGGCGGCCTGTACTTCTTCTTCCAGGCCTGGAAGCGCAATGAACGCGTGCAGCAGTTCATGGACCGCCTGCTGCTGAAGCTGCCGATCTTCGGCGAACTGGTGGAAAAGTCGTGCATCGCGCGCTGGACGCGCACCCTCTCCACCATGTTCGCGGCCGGCGTGCCGCTGGTCGAAGCGCTCGACTCCGTGGGCGGCGCCTCGGGCAATTCGGTCTACGCGCAAGCCACGACCAAGATCCAGCAGGAAGTCTCGACCGGCACCAGCCTGACGAGCGCCATGACCAACGCCAACATCTTCCCCTCGATGGTGCTGCAGATGACGGCCATCGGCGAAGAATCCGGCTCCATCGACCACATGCTGGGCAAGGCGGCCGAGTTCTACGAACAGGAAGTCGACGACATGGTGGCGGGCCTGTCCAGCCTCATGGAGCCGATCATCATCGTGTTCCTGGGCGTGATCATCGGCGGCATCGTGGTGTCGATGTACCTGCCCATCTTCAAGCTCGGCCAGGTCGTCTGATGCTGGTTTCGCAAGGGTTCGACGCCGCACTGGCCGGCGTCCTGGGTTTGCTCGTGGGCAGCTTTCTGAACGTGGTGGTCTACCGCACGCCGGTCATGATGTACCGGCAGTGGCTGAACGACGCGGTGGGCAACCTGGCCAAGGTCGAAGGAATTCCCTCGCTGTGGAGCCTCGTGTTCGGCCCCAAGGCCGACACGCCGCCGGCCCTGGAGGCGGCAGCGGACGAAGCCGCGAAGTCGCTGGATGCGCTGCCGCCCTTCAACCTGTCGCGGCCGGCCTCGCGCTGCGGGCATTGCGGCGCGCCGATCCGCTTCTATCAGAACGTGCCGGTGCTGAGCTACCTGTTCCTGCGCGGCCGCTGCGCCGCGTGCAAGGCACCGATCAGCGTGCGCTATCCCATCGTGGAACTGGTCACCGGCGCCCTTTTCGCGCTGTGTGCCTGGCGCTTCGGCCTGAGCCTGACGGGCGCGCTGTGGGCCGCCTTCGCGGCCCTGCTCATTTGCCAGTTCCTGATCGACCTGGACACCCAGTACCTGCCCGATTCGATCAACTACGTCCTGCTCTGGCTGGGGCTGATCGGGGCGGCGGCGGGGCTCACGGGCGTGTCGCTGCCATCGGCCGTCTGGGGCGCGGTGTTCGGCTACCTGGGCCTGTGGCTCATCTATCACGCCTATCGGCTGGCCACGGGCAAGGAAGGCATGGGCTATGGCGACTTCAAGCTGCTCGCGGCCATGGGAGCCTGGCTCGGCGCGGACTACCTGATCGCCATCGTGCTGGTGTCTTCGCTGGTGGGGGCGGTGCTCGGCTCGATCATGCTGGTGGCGGGCCGGCTGGCCCACAAGAACATTCCTATTGCCTTCGGTCCCTTCCTGGCCGGCGCGGGGCTCGTCTGCCTGGCGCTGGGGCCCGATACTGTGCGGCAATGGATCCCCTTCGCATTCCCCCTGGGCGCGCTGTCGCTCTGAGCCCTTGTCCATGCGACGCATCGGCCTGACCGGTGGCATCGGCAGCGGCAAGAGCACCGTGGCTGCCATGCTGGTGGCGCAAGGCGCCAGCCTGATCGACACCGACGGCATTGCGCGCGCCCTGGCCGCCCCGGGCGGCGCGGCCATGCCGGCCATTGCCGCCGCGTTCGGCCCCGAACTGGTCGCGCCCGACGGCGGTCTCGATCGGGCACGCATGCGTGAACTGGCCTTCGGCCACCCCGAGACCAAGCGCAAGCTCGAATCCATCCTGCACCCCCTGATCGGCCAGGAGTGCGAACGCCAGGCCCAGGCCGCCACCGGCGCACTGATCGTCTTCGACGTGCCGCTGCTGGTCGAATCCAAGCGCTGGCGCGCCATCGTCGAGCGGGTGCTGGTGGTCGATGCAAGCGAAGAGATTCAATTGCAACGAGTCGTGGCACGCTCCGCATGGACATCCGAGGCCGTGCGGGCCGTCATCGCCCAGCAGGCCAGCAGGCCATTGCGCCGCGCGGCTGCCGATGCGGTGATTTGCAACGAGAATCTGACGCTTGCGCAACTCGAGGACGAGGTGCGTGCCTTGTGGCGCCTGTGGGCCGGAAACGCCAGCGCTGCACCACTGTGAACTATGATGACCTCGACTGGAAACCGAGCCGCGTGATCCTTTACGAGTACCCCTTCAACGAGCGCATCCGGACCTACCTTCGTCTGGAGCACCTGTTCCGCCGCCTGGGCGAACTGGTGCCCGCCGATTCCCCGCTGTCGCACCACTACGCGCTGGTCACGATCTTCGAGATCATGGATGTGACTGCGCGCGCCGACCTCAAGTCCGACATCCTTCGCGATCTTGAGAAGCACAAGACCATCTTCGCGAGTTATCGCGGCAATCCGGCCATCTCGGAAAAGATGCTGGAGCAGGTCATCGGGCAGCTGGAGCGCAACTTCAACACGCTCAACGCCATTCACGGCAAGGCCGGACAGACCTTGACCGAGAGCGAATGGCTGATGAGCATCCGCAGCCGCGCCAACATTCCGGGCGGCACCTGCGAGTTCGATCTGCCGGCCTACTACGCCTGGCAGCACCGACCGGCCGCGGCGCGCCGCGCCGACGTCGAGAAATGGGCCGGCACGCTCGCGCCCATGGCCGAGGCGGTGTACCTGCTGCTCAAGCTGCTGCGCGACGCCGACGTGCCCTACAAGGTCATCGCCACCGGCGGCACCTACCAGCAGACGCTTCCGCAAGGGCGCAGCTTCCAGCTGCTGCGCCTGCGCATCGACCCGGCACTGGGCCTCATTCCGGAGATCAGCGGCAACCGCCTGATGGTGTCGGTGCGGCTGATGCGGCACGAGGCCGACGACCGGCTGCACCAGAGCACCGACGACGCGGCCTTCGAGCTGACGCTCTGCGCCTGAGACACACGCCATGACGGACGAAGGCAGCTTTGCCGCGCGCATCGTGAAATGCCCTGCCTGCGGGCAGGACAGCGTCTACGCCAGCAGCAACCCCTACCGGCCTTTCTGCAGCGCGCGCTGCAAGGGGATCGACCTGGGCGCCTGGGCCAGCGAGGAGTTCACCCTGCCGGCGGAAGCGCCGCCGGACGACGAGCCCTTCGGCGACCCGCGCCTGCAATAGCGCAGGGGCAGCGCGGCCTACGCGGCCAGGCCGCGCTCCTGGGCCATCCACTCAAGCACCGGCATGGCGCCGGGCAGCACCGGGCTCACGTCCAGCGGCAACTGCTGCCAGCACATGGCCTGGCCTTCGCGCATCTCGAATTCGCCAGTCCACTCGTGCACCTTGCACCAGTGCAGGCGCACCAGGGCATGCGGGTAGTCGTGCTCGGTGGTTTTCCAGACCTGGGCGCCACCGATGGTGATGCCCAGCTCTTCGTGCAGTTCGCGCCGCAGCGCTTCTTCCACGGTTTCTCCGGCCTCGATCTTGCCGCCCGGAAACTCCCAGTAGCCCGCGTAGGGCTTGCCTTCCGGCCGGGTGGACAGCAGCAATGCGCCGTCGGCACGAATCAGAATGCCGACCGCGACTTCGGTGTGCTTGCGCGGCTCGCTCATGACGCGGCACGCCCCGCGTAGTCGCGCGCAAACTGGAAGGCGACGCGGCCGCTGCGCGAACCGCGCTCCAGCGCCCACACGAGCGCCTCGGGCCGGGCCGCCTCGACGTCCTGGGCGCTGACGCCGAAGTGCGAGAGCCATTGCCCGACGATCGCCAGGTACTCCGCCTGGGTGAAGGGATAGAAGCTCACCCAGAGGCCGAAGCGCTCGGACAACGAGATCTTCTCCTCGATCACCTCGCCCGGATGCACCTCGCCGTCGTCCGTGTGGGTGTAGGTGAGGTTGTCCTTCATGTACTCCGGCAGCAGGTGGCGCCGGTTGCTGGTGGCGTAGATCAGCACGTTGGGCGTGGAGGCGGCCACCGAGCCGTCCAGGATCGACTTGAGCGCCTTGTAGCCGGCCTCGCCTTCATCGAAGCTGAGGTCGTCGCTGAAGATGATGAACTTCTCGGGGCGCTGCGACACCACCTCGATGATGTCCGGCAGGTCCACCAGTTCGGCCTTGTCCACTTCGATCAAACGCAGGCCCTGCGGCGCATAGGCGTGCAGGCAAGCGCGGATCAGCGACGACTTGCCGGTGCCGCGCGCGCCCGTCAGCAGCACGTTGTTGGCCGGCTTGCCCTGGACGAACTGGCGCGTGTTGCGCTCGATCTTTTCCTTCTGTTGGTCGATTTCCTTGAGGTCGTCCAGCGCCATGGTCGCCACGTGGCGCACCGGCTCCAGCGTGCCGTGGCCCGAGCTGCGGCGGCGGTAGCGCCAGGCGATGGACGCATTCCAGTCGGCCGGCGCGGCCAGCGGCTGCGGCAGGATCGATTCGATGCGGGAGATGAGCTGCTCGGCCCGTTCGATCAGGTGTTCGAATTTCTCGTTCATTGCGCTGGATCAGGAACGGTAATCAGCGTTGATGGAGACGTAGTCGTGGCTCAGGTCGCAGGTCCACACCGTGTCGGCGGCCTCGCCACGGCCCAGCACCACGCGCACCGTGATCTCGCTCTTCTTCATCACGCGCTGGCCGTCTTCTTCCTTATACGCAGGATTGCGGCCGCCCTTGACGGCCACATGCACATCGTCCAGGTACAGGTCGATGCCGGTCTGGTCGAGATCCTTGATGCCGGCATAGCCCACGGCCGCCAGGATGCGGCCCAGGTTCGGGTCGCTGGCGAAGAATGCCGTCTTGACCAGGGGCGAGTGGGCGATGGCGTAGGCCACCTGCCGGCACTCGGCGTCATTGCGGCCGCCTTCGACGCGCACGGTGATGAACTTGGTGGCGCCCTCGCCGTCCCGCACGATGGCCTGCGCCAGCTGCCGGGCCACGTCCTGCATGGCCTGGAGCAGTGCCTGCCCATCGGCCGACTCGAGCGAGGTGATGACGGGATTCGCCGCCTTCTGCGTGGCAATGACCACGAAGGAATCGTTGGTCGACGTATCGCCATCGATGGTCACGCGGTTGAACGATGCGTCAGCCAATTGCCTGGCCAGCGGCTGGACCAGCGCCGGGTCGATGCGCGCGTCGGTCGCCATGAAGCCCAGCATGGTCGCCATGTTGGGCCGGATCATGCCGGCGCCCTTGCTGATGCCGCTGATGGTGACCTCGGCACCGCCGATCTTCACCTTGGCGCTGAACGCCTTGGGAATCGTGTCGGTGGTCATGATGCCTTCGGCCGCACGCGCCCAGTTGTCGGGCCTGGCGTCGGCCAGGGCGGCGGGCAGGCCCGCTTCGATGCGGTCGATGGGCAGCGGCTCCATGATCACGCCGGTGGAGAACGGCAGCACCTCCTCGGGCGCGATCTCCAGCTTGCGGGCCAGGGCGATGCAGGTGGCGCGCGTGCGGGCCAGGCCGTCTTCGCCGGTGCCGGCATTGGCATTGCCGGTATTGATGACCATCGCGCGGATGCCGAAGTTCTTCTGCAGGTGCTCGCGGCAGACCTGCACCGGCGCGGCGCAGAAACGGTTCTGCGTGAACACGCCGCCCACGGCCGCGCCTTCGTCGACCAGCACCACGGTCAGGTCCTTGCGGTTGGCCTTGCGGATGCCGGCTTCGGCAACGCCGATTCGAACGCCCGGCACGGGGAAAAGTGCGGCCGGCTCGGGGGCGGAAAGGTTCACGGGCATCGTCTTACTCCTGGGGAACGTGCGCTGAGGATGATGTCAAGAAAAAAACGCCCGCGTCACCGGAAATCCATCCGGCTGGCGCGGGCGCGTCGGTTCGAAACGGGGGCTGATCTCCTCGAATCAGGTCAGCTTCCCGTGGCACTGCTTGTACTTCTTGCCGCTGCCGCAGGGGCACGGGTCGTTGCGGCCGACGCGCGCAAAGGCCATGGCGCCCGCGGACAGGCCGCCGGTGGCGGCGCGGCGAATGCTCTCTTCGTCCAGGCGGACCTCGGGCTCGCCGGTTTCGGTGGGCGCGGTGTAGGTCACGTTGCTGATGTTCTCGCCGCGCTCTTCCATGGCCTGGGCGGCTTCGTCGAGCTGCTCGCTGGACTGGATGCGCACCGTCATGAGCTGGCGCGTGACTTCGTTCTTCACCGAATCGAGCAGCTGGCCGAACAGCTCGAAGGCCTCGCGCTTGTATTCCTGCTTGGGCTGCTTCTGCGCATAGCCGCGCAGGTGAATGCCCTGGCGCAGATAGTCGAGCGAGGCCAGGTGCTCGCGCCAGTGGGTGTCGATGCTTTGCAGCAGCACCATGCGCTCGAACTGGACGAAGTTGTCCTGGCCGATGAGCTGGACCTTCGCATCGAAGGCCGCGTTGGCCGCAGCCACCACCTTCTCGACCACGTCTTCGTCCGAAACGCTGCTGGCGGCTTCCACTTCCTGCTTGAGCGCCAGATCGATGCCCCAGTCGTTGGCCAGCGTGCGCTGCAGGCCTTCCAGGTCCCACTGCTCCTCCACCGATTCGGGCGGCACGAACTGGCGCACCAGGTCGGTCATGCAGCCTTCGCGCAGCGCGGCGATCTGCGCCGACAGGTCGGCCGCGTCGAGGATGTCGTTGCGCTGCTGGTAGATCACCTTGCGCTGGTCGTTCGACACGTCGTCGTACTCGAGCAGCTGCTTGCGGATGTCGAAGTTGCGCGCCTCGACCTTGCGCTGGGCGCTTTCGATGCTGCGGGTGACAATGCCCGCCTCGATCGCCTCGCCGTCGGGCATCTTCAGGCGGTCCATGATCGCCTTGACGCGGTCGCCCGCGAAGATGCGCATGAGCGGATCGTCCAGGCTCAGGTAGAAGCGCGAGGAACCCTTGTCGCCCTGGCGGCCCGAGCGGCCACGCAGCTGGTTGTCGATGCGGCGCGACTCGTGGCGCTCGGTGGCGATGATGCGCAGGCCGCCCTGGGCGGTGACGAATTCATGCTCCTTGGCCCAGTCGGCGCGCAGGCGCTCGATCTCGGCACGCTTGGCACCTTCGTCCACCGTCTCGTCGTTCTCCAGCGACTCGATGATCTTTTCGACGTTGCCGCCCAGCACGATGTCGGTGCCGCGGCCTGCCATGTTGGTGGCAATGGTGATCATCTTCGGCCGGCCGGCCTGCGCCACGATGTCGGCCTCGCGCGCATGCTGCTTGGCATTGAGCACCTGGTGCGGCAGCCCGGCTTCGGTCAGCAGGCCCGAGATGATCTCGGAGTTCTCGATGGACGAGGTGCCCACCAGCACCGGCTGGCCGCGCTCGAAGCACTCGCGGATGTCGTCGATGGCCGCCTGGTACTTCTCGCGCGTGGTCTTGTAGACGCGGTCGAGCTGGTCGTCGCGCTTGTTGGGCCGGTTGGGGGGAATGAGGACGGTTTCCAGGCCGTAGATTTCCTGGAATTCGTAGGCCTCGGTATCGGCGGTGCCGGTCATGCCGGCCAGCTTGGCGTACAGGCGGAAATAGTTCTGGAAGGTGATGGAGGCCAGGGTCTGGTTCTCGGCCTGGATCTCCACGCCTTCCTTGGCTTCCACGGCCTGGTGCAGGCCGTCGCTCCAGCGGCGGCCGGTCATCAGGCGGCCGGTGAATTCGTCGACGATGATGACCTCGCCCTGCTGCACCACGTAGTGCTGGTCGCGGTGGTACAGGTGCTGGGCACGCAGCGCCGCGTTGAGGTGGTGCATCAGCGTGATGTTGGCCGGGTCGTACAGCGATGCGCCCTCGGGCAGCAGCTGGAACTGGGACAACAGCTGCTCGGCCTTCTCGTGGCCGTCTTCGGTGAGGAAGACCTGGTGGGTCTTCTCGTCGACCGTGAAGTCGCCCGGCTTGGTGATGCCTTCGCCCGTGCGCGGGTCGGCTTCGCCTTCCTGCTTGGTCAGGTGGGGCACCACCTTCTTCATGGCCAGGTACAGGTCGGTGTGGTCTTCGGCCTGGCCGCTGATGATGAGGGGCGTGCGCGCCTCGTCGATCAGGATGGAGTCCACCTCGTCGACGATGGCGTAGTTCAGGCCGCGCTGCACCCGGTCGCCGGTCTCGTAGACCATGTTGTCGCGCAGGTAGTCGAAACCGTACTCGTTGTTGGTGCCGTAGGTGATGTCGGCGGCGTAGGCCTGCTGCTTTTCCTCGCGCGGCATCTGCGGCAGGTTGATGCCCACCGACAGGCCCAGGTAGTTGTACAGGCGCCCCATCCACTGGGCGTCGCGGTTGGCCAGGTAGTCGTTCACCGTGACCACGTGCACGCCCTTGCCGGTGAGCGCATTCAGGTATACCGGCAGCGTGGCCGTCAGGGTCTTGCCCTCGCCCGTGCGCATTTCGGAAATCTTGCCGAAATGCAGCGCCATGCCGCCCAGCAGCTGAACGTCGAAGTGGCGCATCTTCATGATGCGCTTGGAGCCTTCGCGCACCGTGGCAAAGGCTTCGGGCAGCAGGTCGTCCAGCGACTCGCCCTTGGCGATGCGGTCCTTGAACTCCTGGGTCTTGGCTCTCAGCTCGTCCTCGCTCAGCTTCTCGAACTGCGCCTCGAGGTCATTGATGCGCGCCACCGTCTTGCGGTATTGCTTCAGGAGACGGTCGTTGCGACTGCCGAAAATCTGGGTCAGGAAGTTGGTGGCCATGAGTGGAGGTCGGTCCCGCACCTAGACTGTGCATGCGGGCACTTGGACCTGAATTCCTAAAATAGTCGATATCAACACTTGGGCCTGCTCAATTGGGTGCATCTTTGGCAAATGCAAGCCAAGCAAGCTGCCCAGGCCGCCGGAACGCCGGCAAACCATTGATTTTAGCCACCTTGTCTGTCTTCAATTCGACCGTGAACCGGCGCTTCAACCCCCTGACCGTGCTCCAAGCCACGGAGGCCTCGCCCACCCTGGCGGCCCTTGCCGAGCGCGCGCGCGACGCAGCCGAACGGTTGCGTGCCGTCGAGGACCTGATTCCCAGGGATCTGCGTGCGGGCGTGCAGGCCGGCCCCGCCGAAGGCGAGGAGTGGTGCCTGCTGGTGGGCAGCAATGCGGCAGCCGCCAAGCTGCGCCAGATGATTCCCATGCTGCTGGGACGGCTGCGCCTGCGCGGCTGGCACGTGAGCAGCCTGCGCATCAAGGTGCGCTCCCGCCGCTGACCTGGATGCTGCCGCTGCGGCCGAGGTCCCCCACTAGAATTTGCGGCACCTCTCGCCAACCGGAGATGCCGTGCCGACCTCCCCGCTGCTGCGCGCCGTTCTCGCAAGCGCGCTCGCGCTCCTGTTCAGCGCCTGTTCGTCTCTTCCCACCGACGTCGCGCGAACCGAATCCAAGGCGCTGAGCGACACGAGCGACACACGGCTGGGGCAAGGTGTGGGCGAACTGACCAAGGCGCACCCGGGCCAGTCGGGCATTCGGGCGCTTCCGGTGGCCAACGAGGCTTTCGCGGCCCGCATTCTTCTGGCGCGCGGTGCGCAGCGCAGCCTCGACCTGCAGTACTACATCTGGCACCGCGACACCACCGGCCAGCTGCTGTGGGAAGAAGTCTGGCGCGCCGCCGAACGCGGCGTGCGCGTGCGCGTTCTGATCGACGACGCCAACACCGGCGGCCAGGACGAGATGCTGGCCACGCTGGACGCACACCCCAACATCGAGCTGCGCCTGTTCAATCCGTTTGCCAATCGCAGCTTCCGGGCAGGGGACTTCATGCGCGACTTCACGCGGGTGAACCACCGCATGCATAACAAGTCCTTCACCGCCGACAACCAGGTGGCAATCGTGGGCGGCCGCAATATCGGCGACGAGTACTTCGGTGCCAACATGGAAGTGGGCTTCCAGGACCTGGACGTGATGACGGTGGGCCCGGTGGTGCGCGAGGTATCGCAGGAGTTCGATCTTTTCTGGAACAGCGCCTCGGCCTATCCCGGCGCCAGCCTGCTGCCCGCGGCCCCACCCGACGGCGTGGCGCAGCTGCAGGCTTCGTGGGAGGCCAATCGCAACCGCGACGAGGCCCGTGGATACATCGGGGAGACCAGCCGCACGCCGCTGGTCGCGCAGGTGATGCAGGGCCAGCTCGACTTCGAATGGACCCGCGCGCGCGTGCTGCACGACGACCCGGCCAAGGCCCTGCAGCCGGTCGACCGCAAGGACCTGCAGATGCTGCCGCACCTGGAGGCTGCGTTGGGCCGGCCCGACAAGGAACTGGATCTGGTCTCGCCCTACTTCGTGCCGGGCAAGGACGGCACCGCGGGCCTGTCCGCCTTGGCCAAGCGCGGGGTCAAGGTCCGGGTGCTGACCAATTCGCTCGCCGCCACCGACGTCGCACCGGTGCACGCGGGCTACGCCAAGTACCGCAAGGACCTGCTCGAGGCAGGCATCACGCTCTACGAGCTCAAGCCCGGCGCCGCCGTGCCGCCGCCCGACAAGGAAAGCCGGCCGCACGGCCTGCCCGGCAGCGGCTCCACCGGCGGCGGCTCGGCCGCCAGCCTGCATGCGAAGACCTTCGCGGCCGACCGCAAGCGGATCTTCGTGGGCTCGTTCAACCTGGACCCGCGCTCGGCCCAGCTCAATACCGAGATGGGCGTGGTCATCGACAGCCCGAAGCTGGCCGGCCAGTTGTCCAGCCAGCTGGACAGCGCCCTGCCCAACGCCGCGTACCAGGTCCGCCTGACGCCGCAGGGCGACCTGGAATGGATCGAGCGCGAGGCCGGTGGCCGAGAGACGACCTACACCAGCGAGCCGGGCACGGGAGGACTGCGCCGGCTGTGGGTGGACTTCCTGAAGATCCTGCCGATCGAATCGCTGCTCTGACGCAGCGGCAGCGCGCCCCGCCGGTCGTCAGATCGCCAGCGCCTCGGCGCCAGGCACATCGCCCGCCTGCGCGGGCCACAGCGCAAGCCCGCCTGCCAGGCTCCAGGCCTGCGCATGGCCGAGCCGGCGCAGCGCCCGCGCCGCCTGCGCACTGCGGTTGCCGCTGCGGCAGACAAAGACCAGCGGAGTTTCAGCCGGCAGCCGGGTCAATGCCGGCAGGGCGTTGATCAGGGTGGACAGCGGCACCGGCTGCGCGTCGAGCGCGCCGCCGGCCATGCCCATGCGCGACTCGAAGGGCTCGCGCACGTCGACCAGCATCGGCGCCGGCCCGGCAGACATTTGCGCCAGCAGTTCGGTCGACGGCAACTCCACCTGCTCGTCGAAGAGGCTGCATTCGGAGCGCGCACCGCAGGCCAGGGTCTGGTACTCGGTGGGTGCCAACGCCTGCTCGAGCGCGGCCTTTTCCATGGCAAAGGACTCGTCGCTCAATCGACCTTGCAAAACCGCGGCCAGCAGGGGCTGCGCCGCGCATTCGACGCTCAGCGTGGTGGCGAACCGGTTGTCGTAGTCGTGGGCAGGCAACAGCAGCGTGTGCGGCCCCACGGCCTGCTCGAGGGCGCGCAGCGACGCGCCGAACGCCGCAGGCGCGCTCTGCTCGAAGTCGCTTCGACCCAAGGCGCCGGGCATCACGGTGTCGCCGACAAAAGCCAGGCGCAGTTGCTGCAATCCGTCGTGCAGGAGATAGGCGGTCGAGTCCTGGGTGTGGCCCGGCACGGACATCCGCAAGAGGCGATGCCCGCCCAGGTCAAGGGCCTGGACGCCCCTCGGCCAGCCCAGGCCGTCGACGGCGTCGCACTTGCCCAAGGATGCGGGCAGCGCGTCGCGCAGCGCCTGGGCGGAAGAGGCATGGTCGCCATGGCTGTGCGTGTCCAGCACCGCGGCCAGTTCGAGCTGGCGGCAGTGGATCCATTGGGCCAGCCTGTCCGTCAGTTGCGGCAGCGGATCGATCACCACGCAGCGCCGGCTGCTTTCGTCCGCCACGATGTAGCAGCAGGCGCCGTCGACGACGAAGCGGGTGAGCAGCTCGACGGGCCCGTCGGCCCCCTGGACACCCTCGCTCTGGCAGGTGGCACGCAAGGCTTCGCCGCAGCTTTGCAGCCGGGCACAGGCTTCGTCGATGAGCCCGGCGCTGTCGGCCGCGCCGAAGGACAGGCGCACCGCCGATTCGGTCTGCCACGCGGGCAAGCCCATCGCCTCGAGCACGTAGCTGGGCTGCGCACGCGCCGCGCTGCAGGCGGAGCCGCCGCTCATGCGCAGGCCGGCAGCATCGAACAGGTCGAGCAGCATGCGGGCACTCATGCCGGGCACCGAGAAGTTCAGCGTCGTGGGCAGGCTGGATTCGAAGGGCGCGTTGAACACCACGCCGGGAAAGGCATCGCGCAAGGCGGCGGCGAGCCGGTCGCGCTGGGCCTGAAGGCGCTCGGGCGACGCGAACACGCCACCCGCCTCCAGCGCGGACAGCACCGCGCCCAGTGCCGCGATGCCGGCCATGTTCTCGGTGCCTGCGCGCAGTGCGCCCTCCTGCCCTCCCCCCATGAGCAGCGGCGTGAGCGGCGCGCCTTCGCGCACGTAGAGCATGCCGATGCCTTTGGGCGCATACAGCTTGTGGCCGGAGAACGGGGCGTAGTCGATGCGGCGCTCGGCCAGGTGCAGCGGCAGCTTGCCGAGCGCCTGCACGCCGTCGACCAGCCACAGCGCGCCGCTGCCTGCCAGCGCCGCGGCGATGCCGTCCAGGTCGCTGATGACGCCGGTTTCGTTGTTGGCCGCCATGGTGCACACCAGCCCCGCTTCAGGCGCGTGGCGGCTCAGCCAGGCCAGGTCGTGGCGCCCGTCGGCGCCCACCGGAATCGCCTCGATGTGCAATTGCAGGCCGAGCAGCGCGTTCCAGTGCCGAAGCGCTTCGGGCACGGCCTTGTGCTCGGTAGCGCCATAGAGCACGCGGGCGGGAATGGTTTCGCCGGCAATACGGCGCTGGCGCAACGCATGCAGCGCAGACAGCACGGCGGTCTGGATGCCTTCGGTGGCCCCGCTGGTGAACAGCAGTTGGCCGGTCGGTGCGCCCAGCACCCGGCGCGCCGCCGCGCGGACCTCGTCGAGCAGTGCGCGTGCCCTCAGGCCGCTGCCGTGGATGCTGCTCGGGTTGCCGAAGGTGTCGGCCATGACGGACAGCGCGGCCGCACGGGCCTGCGCAAGCACCGGGGTCGTGGCATTCGCGTCGAGATAGATTTCCATACGCGCAATTCTGCGGATGCAGTCGTGGAATCCGGGTGCTAAATTCGACCGGTTGCCACCAAGAATGAGCATCAGATTCCAATAATGACCAAACTATTGAAATTGGATTCCACGGACCGCAAGCTGCTCGCGCTTCTGCAGGAAGATGCCGGCCGCCAGGTGGCCGAGCTGGCCGAGGCGGTCGGCCTGTCCCAGACCCCGTGCTGGCGGCGCGTTCAGCGGCTGAGGGATGCCGGCGTCATCACCCGCAATGTGGCTCTGCTGGACCGCCACAAGGTCAATGTGGGGGTCACCGTGTTTGTTTCCGTGCGCACCAACACACACACGCAAGCCTGGTTCGACCAGTTTCGCGCGACGGTGGAGGCCATTCCGGAAGTCGTCGAGTTCTACCGGATGAGCGGCGACATCGACTACCTGCTGCGCGTCGTGGTGCCGGACATCGGCGCCTACGACAAGGTCTACAAGCGACTGATCGCCGGCACGCAGCTCTTCGACGTTTCTTCGAGCTTCGCCATGGAAGAGCTCAAGTTCACCACCGCCTTGCCGCTGTCGTACATCGATTGATTGAGCAGCCGCCAGGCCCGCCGCCGGCGGGTCAGCCGGGCACGTGCAGCAGCAGGCTCACCAGTTCGGCCTGCCGCGAAGTCGTGGTCTTCTGGAAGATGGCCTTGAGTTGCGTGCGCACCGTCGCCACGGACAGGCCTGCCACCTCCGCGTACTCCTGCAGCGTATCGCCGCGGCACAGGGCGACCGCGAGCGCCCCCTCGGCCCGGCTCAGGCCGTACATCTGGTTCAGCGCATTGGGAGACGGTGCGACGCCCAGGTTGCGCTGGCGTACCGTGACCAGCACGCTGGCCAGGTCGAGATTCCAGGCAGAAGCGCTGCGGTCGAGATCCAGCGGGGCGATGCTGACCATCAGCGCGCCGCCGGGCGCATGTTGCCCCACGAGCCGGCTGCATCCCGAGCGATGGTCCAGCGCATGCCGCACGGCGGCGCTCAGCGCCTCGTCGTCCCGCGGGTCGCATGCCATCAGCCTGGCGTGCCGCAGCCGGAGGATGGAAGCTTCGCGCAGGTGCGCCTCCGCCTTCTCGTTGGCATAGACCAGCTCGCCCAGTGAATTGAGGCCGAAGAGGGCCAGCCCTTGCGACTGCGCGACGTGTTCCCCAGCGGCGGCGGCCATCCGCAGCGCCCGCGTGTCGGCCCATAACTGGGAGGCCCGGCCGAAGTGAGCCACCAGGCGCTCGGCCTCCATCAGCGCATCCGCGGCAAAGGGCTGGTTGCCGACGTCGCGCATGAGCCCCAGCACGAAATCCTGGTTGCCGTCGGTCCAGACCCTGGCGCCAGCCACGTAGCGCGAACCCGCCGGGATGAGGAAATCCTGGAAGAACTCGTCCCGGCTGACCACATCGCTCGAGAAATGCTCATGGCAGGCCAGCACGCTGCCGATGGGCTGCGAATCCAGCAGCTTGCGGCGCGGGTCGATGGCGCCGTAGTAGGCCGCATAGTCTTCGATGCCGTCCGCCAGGCCGGCATGCGAATAGACGTTGAAGCGGGTCGTCATCCGCTGACGGTCCCAAGCCAGGAAATGGAAGGTGTCGGCGCCCACCCTCGCGGCAACCGCCGAGATGGCGCCATGCATCTCGCCCGGATAGAGCGCCGCACGGTAAAGCCCCGCCACGGCGTCTTCATGCACAGGGGACTTCGAATGCGGGGAACTCGTCATCTGATCTGATCCGCAATTAACTTTTAGACACAGTGGACCAAATCATTACTCGTCGGTCAACCGGATCGGTGACGGGCGCAGGCGTTGCGGGTGGTTTGCAGGGAGAATCTGCCCCGAAACCAGGAGCCATGCGATGCAAGAAGCTCAGCGCCTTCAGAAGCCTTGGCCGGCACTGGACTACGCCCAGTGGCGCGACACCTTGCAGACCTTGCACCTGTGGACGCAGATCGTCGGCAAGGTGCGGCTGACCCTGTCGCCCTGGCTCAATCACGGCTGGCAGGTTCCCCTGTACGTCACCGCACGCGGGCTCGGCACCACGGCCATCCATGCGGCCGGCGGCCTGCTCGAGATCGAGTTCGACTTCATCGATCACCGACTTGTGGTGCGCCATTCGCAAGGGCCGGACCGCGGCTTTGCCTTGGAGCCGATGTCCGTCGCCTCTTTCTACCGCCGGTTGATGAACGGACTGCAGGCGGCAGGCTTTGCGGTCGCCATCAACGTGGTGCCCAACGAAGTGCCGGACCCGATCCGCTTTCCCGATGACGAACTGCACGCCTCCTACGACGGCGATGCGGTGCATCGCTTCTGGCGGGCGCTGGTGCAGGTGGACCGCGTCTTCAGGATGTTTCGCACCAGCTTCCTCGGCAAGTGCAGCCCGGTGCATTTCTTCTGGGGCAGCTTCGACCTGGCCGTCACGCGCTTCTCGGGCCGGCCGGCGCCCTTGCACCCGGGCGGCTTCCCAGGCTTGCCGGATCCGGTCACGCGTGAAGCGTATTCGCACGAAGTCAGCAGCGCCGGTTTCTGGCCCGGCAGCGAGGCGCATCCCGAGGCGGCCTTCTTTTCGTACGCCTACCCGACACCGTCCGGATTCGCCCAGGCGGCCGTCCAACCGGGCCAGGCGTTCTGGAGCGAGACGTTCGGCGAGTGGATGCTGCCTTATGAGGCGGTCCGCACGGCGGCGGATCCTGATGCGGCCTTGCTGGCCTTCCTGAACACCACCTACCGGGCGGCCGCCGATCTGGCGGATTGGGATCGCGGCCTCGAATGCGGAATCGGCGCTGCCGGGAAGCCGCGATCAGTGCGCCACGGCTAGCGTTCGAACAAGGAAAAGGCCCGGCCAACGCTGGACGTTGCCGGGCCTTCGAATGGTGCCGCTTGTCGGAATCGAACTGACGACCTTCCGCTTACAAGGCGGGTGCTCTACCAACTGAGCTAAAGCGGCGTAGCCCGGCATTCTATCGGGGTCCCCCGCCGTTCCTCGGGGAGCCCCTCGTTGCTGCCGGTTGAGATGAATTGACTACTTGATACGCTTGAGCGAGGGACGGGCGCCCGCGCCCGAAGGCGGCTTGGGCGGCTCGTCGTCGCCGGCAGGCGACGAAGGCGATGCCGTTTCGGCCCCCAGTTCCACCTCGTCGCCTGTCACCAGGTGAACGATGCGGGACGCATCGGCTTCTGCCGTGCGCGCACCGGCGCCCTTGGCCGGCGAAGGACCCGCGGAAGGCACTGGCGCAGGCGCGTGCCCGGCGCCGCCGGCAGCCGACGGGGCTGGCGCCGGGAAGGCCATGCCCTGCCCGTTCTCGCGTGCGTAGATGGCAATCACCCGACCCACCGGCACGATGATCTCGCGCGCGGTGCCGGCAAAGCGGGCCTTGAACTCGATGAAGTCATTGCCCAGCTTGAGCGAGCTGGTGGCATCGAAGCTGATGTTCAGCACGATCTCGCCGTTCTTCACGTATTCGCGGGGCACCTGCACGCCCTCGTCGACCTGCACGGCGATGTACGGCGTGAAGCCGTTGTCGGTGCACCATTCGTACAAGGCCCGGATGAGGTACGGGCGGGTGGAAGAGGACTCGATCGCGCTGATCATTGGCTCGAAAGTGTGCTGAAAAGTTGCCTGCCGCAACTCTACAGCTTACTTGCGCATCACCTTTTCGGAGGGGGTCAATGCTTCGATGTAGGCAGGGCGTGAAAAAATGCGCTCGGCGTACTTCAGCAGCGGCGCGGCATTCTTGCTCAGGTCGATGCCGTAGTAGTCCAGGCGCCACAGCAGCGGCGCGATGGCCACGTCGAGCATCGAGAAGTTGTCGCCCAGCATGTACTTGTTCTTGAGGAACACGGGGGCCAGCTGCGTCAGGCGGTCGCGGATGTGCGAGCGGGCCTTTTCGAGCGCCTTCTCGTTGCCCTTGGTGGTGCGGTTCTCCAGGGTGGAGACATGCACGAACAGTTCCTTCTCGAAGTTGAGCAGGAACAGGCGAACGCGGGCGCGGTCCACCGGGTCGCCGGGCATCAGCTGCGGGTGCGGGAAGCGCTCGTCGATGTACTCGTTGATGATGTTCGACTCGTACAGGATGAGATCGCGCTCGACCAGGATCGGCACCTGGCCGTACGGGTTCATCACGCTGATGTCTTCGGGCTTGTTGTAGAGATCGACGTCGCGGATCTCGAAATCCATGCCCTTTTCAAACAGCACGAAGCGGCAGCGGTGGGAAAAGGGGCAGGTGGTTCCTGAATAAAGCACCATCATGGCGAGAGACTCCTAAAAATCAAAAAGAGTGGTTTGCCCCCAAGGGCAACCACTCTGCGGGACGAGGGGGCAAAGCCCGCCTCGATCAGCGTTGCTTGGAATTACTTGACGTCTTTCCAATAAGCGGCGTTCAAGCGCCACACGAAAACCAGTGCCAGCGACAGGAATAGCAAGACCCAGACGCCGACCCGGATGCGGGTGTTCTGCGCTGGCTCGGCCATCCACTGCATGTAGTTGACGAGGTCGCCCACGGCCTGGTCGAACTGCATCGGCGTCATGGTACCCGGGGTGACCTGCTCGAAGCCCGACACCACACGCACCTTGTGCCCGTGCTGTTCGATTTCCTTGTAGACCGGGCGGCGCTCGCCTTGCAGTTCCCAGAGGACGTTGGGCATGGCCACGCTCGGGAAGGCCAGATTATCCCATCCCGTGGCCTTGCTCTCGTCGCGGTAGAAAGTGCGCAGGTAGGTGTAGAGGTAATCGGCACCCGTGCCGCCATGGCCGGCGCGCGAGCGGGCCACCAGCGTGAGGTCGGGCGGCACCGTGCCGAACCAGTCCTTGGCTTGGCGGGGATTGATGTTGGCCTGCATGGTTTCGCCCACCTTGTCGGTGGTGAACAGCAGGTTGTCCTTGATCTGCTTTTCGGTGATGCCGATGTCCTGCAGGCGGTTGTAGCGCATGAAGGCGGCCGAATGGCAGTTGAGGCAGTAATTGACGAAAAGCTTGGCGCCGTTTTGCAGCGAGGCCATGTCGGTGGTCTTGTTGGGCGCCTTGTCCCAGGCGATGCCGCCCTCGGCGGCTTGGGCGCCCGCCGCGAAACCCAGGGCGGCAATCAGCGTGAGGATGATCTTTTTCATTCTTGTGTGCTCCCGCTCAATGCGCCGAATAGGTCACGCGGTCGGGTACCGGCTTGAATTCGCCAAGCCGGCTCCACCAGGGCATGAGCAGGAAGAAGCCGAAATAGAACAGGGTGCCGATCTGCGACACACGCTCGCCGGTGGGCGACGGCGGCTGCACACCCAGGTACGCCAGCACGATGAAATCGACGACGAACACGAAGTAGACCCACTTGTGCCAGCTCGGGCGATAGCGGATCGACTTCACCGGGCTGTGGTCCAGCCAGGGCAGGAAGAACAGGATGATGACCGCGCCGCCCATGACCACGACGCCCCAGAACTTGGCGTCGATGGACAGCATGGCGGCCGCCACCACGACCGCGGCGATCACGATCACGGCCTTGACCAGGCCGATGAGGCGCGTCTTCCACACGCCGAACACGGCGCCGGCCACCACGCAGGCGATCAGCGCATACATCATCTCGCTGGTGATGGCACGCAGCATCGAATAGAACGGCGTGAAGTACCACACCGGGGCGATGTGGTTGGGCGTCTTGAGCGAATCGGCCGGGATGAAGTTGTTGTACTCGAGGAAGTAGCCGCCGGCCTCGGGGGCGAAGAAGATCACCGCCGAGAACACCAGCAGGAACACCACCACGCCCAGGATGTCATGCACCGTGTAGTAGGGGTGGAAGGGGATACCGTCGAGCGGGCGGCCCTTGTCGTCGAGCTTGCTCTTGATTTCCACGCCGTCGGGGTTGTTGGAGCCAACTTCGTGCAGCGCGATCAGGTGCGCCACCACCAGGCCCAGCAGCACCAGCGGCACGGCGATGACGTGGAAGCTGAAGAAGCGGTTGAGCGTGGCGTCGCTCACCACGTAGTCGCCGCGGATCAGCAGGGCCAGGTCAGGACCGATGAAGGGAATGGCGGAGAACAGGTTCACGATCACCTGTGCGCCCCAGTACGACATCTGGCCCCAGGGCAGCAGGTAGCCCATGAAGGCTTCGGCCATCAGGCACAGGAAGATGGCGCAGCCGAAGATCCAGACCAGCTCGCGCGGCTTGCGGTAGCTGCCGTAGAGCAGCCCGCGGAACATGTGCAGGTACACCACCACGAAGAAGGCCGAGGCGCCCGTGGAGTGCATGTAGCGGATGAGCCATCCCCACGGGACGTCTCGCATGATGTACTCGACCGATGCGAAGGCCAGCGTCGCGTCGGGCTTGTAGTGCATCACCAGGAAGATGCCGGTGACGATCTGGATGACCAGGACCAGCAGCGCCAGCGAGCCGAAGATGTACCAGAAGTTGAAGTTCTTCGGCGCGTAGTAGTCCGCCATGTGCTCGTTGTAGAGCTTGGACAACGGGAAGCGGTTGTCCACCCAGTTGAGCAGTTTCTGGCTGGCGGCGGCGTTGGGGGAGATTTCCTTGAGTTCTGCCATGTTCTTTTCCTCAGGCGGCCTTCTTGTCATCGCCGATCAGAAGGCGCGTGTCGGAAAGATACATGTGGGGTGGGACCGGCAGGTTGTCGGGCGCGGGCTTGTTCTTGAAGACGCGGCCGGCCAGGTCGAAGGTCGAGCCGTGGCAGGGGCAGAGGAAGCCGCCCTCCCAGTTGTCGGGCAGCGACGGCTGCGGCCCGGTCTGGAACTTGTCGATGGGCGAGCAGCCCAGGTGGGTGCAGATGCCCACCACCACCAGCACGTCGGGCTTGATCGAGCGGTGCTCGTTCTGCGCGTATTTGGGGGTGAATTCGTCTGGATTGCGCTTGGACGCCGGGTCGGCCAGCTGGCCATCGAGCTTGGCAAGTTCTGCGATCTGCTGGGGCGTTCGCTTGAGGATCCACACCGGCTTGCCCCGCCATTCGACGGTGACCTTTTCGCCGGGCTTGAGCCCACTGATGTCCACCTCGACCGGGGCCCCCGCCGCCTTGGCCTTTTCTGAAGGTTCGAAGGTACTCACGAAGGGGACGGCAGTTGCCACGCCGCCCACCACTCCGGCACAGCCGGATGCGATCAACCAAGTCCTTTTGCTGCTGTCGACCCGGGGCTGGCCGACGGTGGTCTCACTCATTTATAGGGTCCTCAATCTTCTTCGTTGGGGTACTTGCAGGCTCAACGAATCATTGTAGCGGAGCGTAAATGGCGAACTCAACGCGAGCAGACCCGAGGTGCGCACCGTGTTGCGCCCAAGCCTCCTCCCTATACTTGGCGCCGTTTTCAACAACAAGCGCGCGGGGAATCAACATGAGCTTCATGAGCGAGTTTCGAGAGTTCGCAGTCAAGGGCAACGTCGTCGACCTGGCCGTCGGCGTGATCATCGGCGGCGCCTTTGGCAAGATCGTCGACTCCCTGGTGGCCGATGTGATCATGCCGATCGTGGGCCTGATCTTCGGCAAGCTGGACTTCTCGAACCTGTACATCGTGCTGGGCACCGTGCCCGCCGGCGTGGCGAACACGCTGGCCGATCTGAAGAAGGCGGGCGTGCCGGTGCTGGCCTACGGCAACTTCATCACCGTGGCGGTCAACTTCGTGATCCTGGCCTTCGTGATCTTCGTGATGGTCAAGCAGATCAACCGCCTGCGCAACACGGCGCCTCCGCCGCCTGCGGCCACGCCGGAAGACATCACGCTGCTGCGCGAGATCCGCGACAGCCTCAAGCGGTCCTGACGAGCGCGCGGGCGACCCGGATCGCCTCGACCAGGCTGGCGGCGTCGGCCCGACCGGTGCCGGCAAGGTCGAATGCGGTACCATGGTCGGGGCTGGTGCGCACCAGCGGCAGCCCGAGCGTGACGTTCACGCCTTTTTCCACGCCGAGGTACTTCACGGGGATCAGGCCCTGGTCGTGGTACATCGCAACCACGACATCGAATTCACCCTTGCGGGCGCGCATGAAGACCGTGTCCGGAGCGTAGGGGCCGCTGGCCACGATGCCCCCGGCTCGCGCGGTCTCGATGGCAGGCGCGATGACGAGCTGTTCTTCCGAGCCGAACAGGCCGCCCTCCCCCGCATGCGGATTGAGCCCCGCCACGGCAATGCGTGGCGCATGGCCCAGCGCCTTCGACAAGGCTTCGTGCGTGATGCGCAAGGTCTGCGCTACACCATCAAAGGTGACGGCTTCGATGGCGGCACGCAGGGACACATGGATGCTCACGAGCACGGTGCGCAACTCGTCATTGGCCAGCATCATGCGCACGGGCACTTCTGCCACCGTGCGTCCAAGATGCCGCGCAGCCTCGCTCTGCAGCAGCTCCGTGTGGCCGGGAAAATCGAAGCCGGCGGCCGACAGCGCCTCCTTGTGCAGGGGCGCGGTGACGATGGCCGCGACGTCGCCAGCCAGTGCGGCCCGTGCCGCCCAGGTCACCGCATCGCCCGCGGCGCGGCCCGCCGCGGCGCTCACCTGTCCAAGCACCACTTCGGGCACCGTGCCGACCACCTGCATGACGGGCACGCTGCCCGGCGGCGCAGACCAGGCCTCGGCCGGATCGTCGATCACCACCGTCGGCCATGCCGGCGCCCCCGGACGGGCCAGGATCGATGCGGCGCGCCGCATGCAGCCCACGTCGCCTGCGACGAAGGTGCCACGCACGAGTTCGGGCGCTTCGCGGAAGGCCTTCACCACGATCTCGGGGCCGATGCCGGCCGGATCGCCCATGGTGATGGCCAGCGGCGCCGGCGCTGCGGAAGCGGTGGTCACGCGGGATTGTCGATGTCGATGAATTCGTGCGCCAGGCCCAGCTGGGCCGCCACATGCGCTGCCACGGCCGGTGCGCCGTAGCGCTCGGTGGCATGGTGCCCGCAGGCGAGGAAGCTCACACCCATCTCGCGCGCGTAGTGCGCCTGCGGCTCCGAGATCTCGCCGGTGATGAAGGCATCGGCACCGGCCGCAATCGCCGCTTCGAAGTAGCCTTGCGCGCCGCCCGTGCACCAGGCCACGTTCTTGATGGGGCGCTGCCCTTCGACCAGGGTCACGGGGCGCTTGAGCACGCGCTCGACGTGAGCCGCGAGCTTCCTGCCATTGGCAAAGGTGGCGCCATCCTCGGGCGCCCCCAGGAAGCCGATTTCCTGGTCGCCGAAACGGCCCGCAGAGCCCGTGTGCGCCACCAGCCCCAGTTGCAGGCCCAACTGCGCGTTGTTGCCCAGCTCGGGGTGCGCATCCAGCGGCAGGTGATAGGCGAACAGGTTGACGTCGTCGCCCAGCAGCAGCCCCAGCCGCTGCCGCATCCAGCCGGTGACCCGGCCGTCCTGGCCGCGCCAGAACAGGCCATGGTGCACGAAGATCGCATCGGCGTCGGCGTGAATGGCCGCCTCGATCAAGGCGCGGCTCGCCGTTACGCCGGAGACGATCTTTCGCACCGCGGTACGGCCTTCGACTTGCAGGCCGTTGGGGCCGTAGTCCTTGAAGCGCTCGGGGGCGAGCAGCAGGTCGAAGGCATGGAGGAGTTCATGGCGCGTCGTGCTCATCGCATCATTTTCACCCCGCCCGCGCCGGCCTGCATCCCCTGCTCGCGCAGGACCCGGCGGCTGAGGGACAATCCGCAGCGTCAACATCCCCATCTCACATGAAGCGTTTCTGGTTGCTCTTTTCCCAGGCCGTCACGGTCGTCCTGGCCGGCTATTTCGTCGTGGCCACCCTGAAGCCGGAGTGGATACACCAGCGGTCCACCAGCCTGGGCGGCGTGGTCTCGGTGCTCGAGGCGCCCGTGGCCGCGCCGCAGCCGCCTGCCGCGGGCAGCCTGAGCGCCGCGGCCAAGCGCGCGGCGCCGGCGGTGGTGAGCATCAACACCAGCAAGGCCGCGCCGCGCCATCCGCGCAGCAACGACCCCTGGTTCCGCTTCTTCTTCGGCGACCAGGACGACCAGCCCCAGGTGGGCCTGGGCAGCGGCGTGATCGTCAGCCCCGAGGGCTACATCCTCACCAACAACCATGTGGTGGAAGGTGCCGACGAGATCGCCGTCACCCTCACCGACGGCCGCCAGGCCCAAGCCAAGGTGATCGGCACCGACCCCGACACCGACCTGGCCGTGCTCAAGATCGACCTGGACAAGCTGCCCGTCATCGTGCTGGGCAACTCCGACACGCTGCAGGTGGGCGACCAGGTGCTGGCCATCGGCAATCCGTTCGGGGTGGGGCAGACGGTCACCAGCGGCATCGTCTCGGCCCTGGGCCGCAACCAGCTGGGCATCAACACCTTCGAGAACTTCATCCAGACCGATGCGGCCATCAACCCCGGCAACTCCGGCGGCGCGCTGGTGGACGTTGGTGGCAACCTCGAAGGCATCAATACCGCGATCTACTCCCGCTCGGGCGGCAGCATGGGCATCGGATTCGCCATTCCGGTGTCCACCGCCAAGCATGTGCTGGAAGACATCGTGAAGGAAGGCAAGGTCACGCGCGGCTGGATCGGCGTGGAACCCAACGACCTCTCCCCCGAGTTGGCCGAGACCTTCGGCGTGAAGGCCAAGAGCGGCGTCATCATCACCGGCGTGCTCCAGAACGGTCCGGCCGCACGCGCCGGCATCCGGCCTGGCGATGTGATCACCAGCGTGGCCGAGAAGAAGATCGAGAACGTGCAGGAGCTGCTGACGGCAGTGGCAGGCCTCAAGCCCGGCAATGCCGCGCGCTTCTCGCTGCAGCGCGGCGGCGACCGGATGGAGCTCGACGTCACCCCGGGCCTGCGGCCCAGGACGCCGGTGCGGCGCGTCCCGGAAAGGGAATAGACAACCGGCCTTAGAGCCAGCCCCGCACCGCGGAACCGGCTTTGCCGGGCCGCAGGTGGGGTCCCCTCCTCGGGAGGTGGCGAACTACACGCAGCGAAGCGGAGTGAAAAGCCGGGAGGACTCAGTTCAAGCGGAATCCGCTTTTTCGGACGCTTCGCCCTCGGCCTCCGGCGACTTCGAGACCTTCACGAAGTACTGGGCCGCGATGATGCCGACCTCGTAGAGCAGGCACATCGGCACCGCCAGGGCGAGTTGCGAGATGACGTCGGGCGGTGTCAGCACGGCCGCGACCACGAAGGCACCCACCACGAAGTAGCCGCGGAAGCTGCGCAGCTTCTCGACCGTGACCATCTCGAAGCGCACCAGCAGCATCACCACGATGGGCACCTGGAAAGCCACCCCGAAGGCGATGTAGAGGGAAAGAATCGATTCCACGTAGGACGCGATGTCCGGCGTGGCCGCCACACTGGCCGGCGTGAAGCGCTGGATGAAGCCGAACATCTTGTCCAGCACGAAGAACTGAACGAAAGCGATGCCGCCGTAGGCCAGCAGGCTGCCGAAAATGATCAGCGGCAGGGCGAATTTCTTCTCGTGGCTGTACAGGCCGGGCGCCACGAACATCCACGCCTGGTACATGAGCCAGGGCAGCGCCAGCAGCACCGCCGCCATCAGCAGCACCTTGAGCGGCACGAAGAAGGGAGAGAACACGCCCACCGCGATCAGCTTGGCATCGGGCGGCATGTGGGCCTTGATGGGAACCGCGATCATGTCGATCAGCCCCGAGGGCCCCGGCCAGATGGCCAGCAGCGCACCGGCCACCGCCAGCCCGTAGATGCAGTACAGCAGGCGGTCGCGCAGCTCCATGAGGTGCGCGACGAAGGGCTGCTCGGTGCCGGCGAGTTCGTCTTCTTTGTTCTTGTCGGATTCAGCCATGGATCGTGGGTGGGCCGGTATCCGGCACGCGTTGGAACGCGAAAAAAGGCGCGACGTGGGCGCCTTGCTAATTGAACTTGTGCGGACGGTAGCGTGCCACCCGTGCCGCGCCGGAAAGCGCCTTGGTGCGCACGCCGTTGCGTGCCTTGTACCACTGGGGCGTGGCCCCCTGCTTCAAGCGCCAGTTCTTGCGCGGGTGCTTGTACTGGGGATAGTCGGGCGGGGTCTCGAGCGGCGTAAAGGGCAGGCTTTCGCCTTCCAGTTGCTGCTTGACCCCTTCGGCCTCGGTGCGGATGCTCTGCTCCACGTCGCGGGCAGCGCCCTCGACCGTGTCCTTCATCTTGCGCAGCTCGTCCAACTCCATCGACCGGTTGACCTCGGCCTTGACGTCGTTGACATAGCGCTGCGCCTTGCCCAGCAGGGTGCCGACGGTCCGCGCGACCCGAGGCAGCTTTTCCGGGCCGATGACGACCAGCGCCACGGCGCCGATCAGTGCCAGCTTGGAAATGCCGAGTTCGAGCACGTGAGCAGCAGCCGGATCAGGACTTCTGACGCGCTTCGACGTCGATGGTCGGCTTGTCGGCGGCGGTGGCCGAGGTCACCTGCGCAGGCGGGGCGGCCGGCGCGTCGGGCGCAGAGCCGTCCTTCATGCCGTCCTTGAAGCCCTTGACGGCGCCGCCCAGGTCGGAGCCCATGTTCTTGAGCTTCTTGGTGCCAAACACCATCACGACGATGAGCAGCACGATCAGCCAGTGCCAGATAGAAAACGAACCCATGGAAAGCTCCTGAAGAATTGCTGCAATTTTAGACGGCCGAAGATGTCATCCCCGTGCCCAAGGGCGGGGGCCGCCCATGACGTGAACATGGAGATGCTGCACTTCCTGGCCGCCTTCCGCACCGGTATTGACCACGACCCGGAATCCGCCTTCCGGGTAGGGACGGCAGCCATTCTCGAGCGCCAGCTGGGGCGCCAGTGTCATGATTTTTCCCATCAGCGCGGAATCCTCCGGCGTCAATTGGGCCATGGAAGGAATGTGGCGCTTGGGCACCAGCATGAAATGCACCGGCGCCCAGGGGGCGATGTCGTGAAAACCGAACAGTTCCTCGTCCTCGTAGACCTTCTTCGAGGGGATCTTGCCTTCGATGATCTTGCAGAAGATGCAGTTCGGGTCAGACGACATTCGTGGGCTCCATGGGTTGGCCGGCGTTCATGCGCACCATCCCCTTGACGATGCGGTAGAGAAACCAGAGCGAAATCAGCGCCCAGGCGATCCAGCCGGGCACATAAAGAAGCAGATAGAGCGGAATAGTTACCACATAGAGCACGCCCGCCCACAGCACCGAGCGGATGCGCCAGCTGAAATGCGAGGCCTGCCACGTGCCGGCCGCGTCGTCGCGCTTGACCAGATCCATGACCAACGCAATCAGCAGCAGGCCGATGGAAACGTAGGCGCCGGGCACCACCGCGGCCACCGCCACGACCAGATGCAGGATGTAGCTGACCCAGCCCCAGGTCTTGAGCGAATCGTCGGCCGGCGCGGGAACGATCTCGTTGGCCATAGTCTTTGCGGCTCCTTCTTCGCGGATCAGTCGTTCGAGGCTTCGCGCGCCTGCGCCTTGCGCAGCGCCTTTTCCTCGATGCCGCTGGTGCCTTCGCGGCGCTCCAGTTCGGCCACCACGTCGGCTGGCGAAAGCCCGTAGTGCGCCAGGGCGATCATGCTGTGAAACCACAGGTCTGCCACTTCGTTGACCACCTTCTGGCGCTCACCGCCATGGTCCGCGTCCTTGGCAGCCATGACCACCTCGGTGGCTTCTTCACCAATCTTTTTCAGGAACGCGTCGGGGCCCTTGTGCAGCAGGCGGGCGACGTAGCTCTTGTCGGGGTCGCCCCCGCGCGCCGGCAGGCGGCTTTCGATCACGGCGGCTAGGCGCGCCAGGGCGTCGGTACTCATCTTCTCTTGGAATTTACTTGTAGATGCTTTCCGGGTCTTTCAAGACCGGTTCGGTCACGACCCATTGGCCATTTTCATATTTGCTGAAGAAGCAGCTGTGACGCCCCGTGTGGCAGGCAATGCCCGGCTCGTGGCCCAGCTGGGTGATCTTGAGCAGCACCACGTCGTTGTCGCAATCGATGCGGATCTCGTGCACCGTCTGCACGTGGCCCGACTCTTCGCCCTTGAACCACAGCTTGCCGCGCGAGCGGCTGAAGTACACCGCGCGGCCCAGTTCGGCCGTCTTGGCCAGGGCCTCGCGGTTCATCCAGGCGAACATCATGACGTCGCCGCTGGACGCTTCCTGCGCGATCACCGGCACCAGGCCGTTCGCGTCCCATTTCACTTCATCGAGCCAAGTCATTGGCCCACCCCCAGTCTTCGCGCACTTCGTGTCGCTTCGCCAACCCCTTCGAGGGGGCCACACCAGCGGCCCGGCAAAGCCGGTTCCGCGGTGCTTCAGGCATTGAGTCGCTGTAGATCATCAACACATCATCGCCGAACAGGGATTCCGCGCGCCGCCATGCAGTCTTTGGCCTGGCCCACGGTGTACTCGCCGTAGTGGAAGATGCTGGCTGCCAGCACCGCATCGGCGCCGCCCTGCTGGACGCCGTCAGCCAGATGGTCGAGATTGCCCACGCCGCCCGAGGCGATGACCGGCACGCTGACGGCATCGCTCACGGCCCGGGTCAGCGCCAGGTCGAAGCCGCTCTTGGTGCCGTCGCGGTCCATGCTGGTGAGCAGGATCTCGCCGGCGCCGCGCCGCGCCATTTCGACGGCCCATTGCACGGCGTCCAGCCCGGTGTTCTTGCGCCCGCCATGGCTGTAGACGTCCCATCCCGGTCCGACCGGCTGGCCGTCGGCGCCAGCGCGCTGCTCGTCCTGCGGCGTGCGGCGCTTGGCGTCGATGGCCACCACGATGCACTGGGCACCGTACTTGGCCGACGCGTCGGAAATCACCTGCGGATCGGCGATGGCGGCGGAATTGAAGCTGGTCTTGTCCGCGCCCGCATTGAGCAGCCGCCGCACGTCGGCCACCGTGCGCACGCCGCCGCCCACGGTGAGTGGAATGAAGACCTGCGAAGCCACCGCTTCGATGATGGGCAGGATCAGATCGCGCCCGTCGCTGGTGGCGGTGATGTCCAGGAAGGTCAGTTCGTCGGCGCCCTGCGCGTTGTAGCGCGCGGCAATCTCGACGGGATCGCCCGCGTCGCGCAGTTCGACGAAGTTGACGCCCTTGACGACGCGGCCGCCCGTGACGTCCAGGCAAGGAATGATTCGCTTGGCAAGCATGATGAGGAAAGAAAGAAACTAGGCCAGAGTCAGCTCTTGCCAACCCTTCCATTGGGCGCCGCCCTGCAGTTGGACCGGTTCGTCGATCCGCGCGGCTTCCACGCACAGCATATGGCGGTAACCATCGTCCGGCATGTCGGCCAGCTTGGCACTCAATTGTGCGCCAGGGTTCCAGACCACGGTTTCGGTGCAGCTCGCGCTCTGTTTGATGGCCAGCGTCGCCCCGGGTTGCACCAGGCGCAGGCCCTGGGCCGGCGACGTGTAGACGCTGTCGAATTCGCCGTCGAAGCGCAAGGCAGGCGCCATCTCCACATGGCGGTCGTCACGCACCGCATCCCAGCGGTTGGCGCCCTGCAAGCCCTCCAGCCGCACGTCGGCGATCTCGTCGACGCGCAGGTAGGTATGCAAGGCCGCGGCAAAGTTCCAGGGCGCCGAGCCGGTGTTGTCGACGGTCAGGGTCACGCGCAGTGTGCGCGGCTGCAGCGCCACCCGCAATTCGGCCCGGAAGGCGTGGGGCCAGAACGCGCGCGTCGCGTCGCCGTCATGCAGCACCAGGGCCAGTTCGCCGGCTGGGGCGTCGCGCTCTTCCAGCTGCCACGGCATGTTGCGCACGAAGCCGTGCTTGGGCAGCGGGCCGCGCTGGTTGAACTGCGGAAAGCAGATGGGCACCCCGCCCCGGATGGCGCTGTGCCCATCCATCATGGCCTGCGGGCTGAGGTAGATTCGCTCGTCGCCGCCGCTGACCCAGGACAGCACTTGCGCGCCGTGCCGAGCCACCACGACGGCGTCGCCTTCGGGCAGTGCGAGTCGAAACGCCGGCAGGCCGCGAAATTCGAGGGTTTGGATGGACATCCCTCGATTCTAGGGAGGCGCCGGACCCGCAATGAATGCGGCCGAACCGTTCCCTCGGGGGTTCGAGCGGCATTGCGGCAGCCGGAAAAATCGCATGAAATGCGATGGCCGCCCGAGAAGGGCGGGCGCGGCAATCGAGAGAAAGAACCAACATTTCAGAGGGGCACATGAGAAAACTTCCACCTGCGCTGTGGATCCTGATCGCCATGGTGATCGGCGTCATCCTGGGACACATGGTCCACGCCAGCTTTCCCGACCCGAAGGCCGCCAGTCAGATTGCCGGCTACATCTCGCTGGTCTCCGACGTGTTCCTGCGCCTGATCAAGATGCTGATCGGGCCGCTGGTGTTCTCCACACTGGTGGTGGGCATCGCGCACATGGGCGACGCCGCTTCGGTGGGCCGGGTGTTCGGCAAGTCGCTGGCCTGGTTCATCACCGCCTCCCTGGTCTCGCTGGTCCTCGGCCTGGTCATGGCCAACCTGCTGCAGCCCGGCGCCAACCTGGGCCTGCCGCTGCCGGACATCGGCACCTCGGCCAACCTGGCCACTTCCAAGTTCACGGTCAAGGATTTCGTCACCCACCTGGTGCCCAAATCCTTCGCCGAGGCCATGGCCAACAACGAGATCCTGCAGATCGTGGTGTTCTCCATGTTCTTCGGCGTGGCGCTGGCCTCGCTGGGGGAGAAGGCCCGCACGCTGATCAACGCCATCGACGAGCTCTCGCACGCCATGCTCAAGATCACCGGCTACGTGATGAAGCTCGCCCCCCTGGCGGTGATGGCCGCCATGGCTGCCACCGTGGCTGTCAACGGCCTGGGCATCCTGCTCAAGTTCGCCGTGTTCATGGGCGACTTCTACATCAGCCTCTTCCTGCTGTGGGGCGTGCTGGTGCTCGCCGGCTTCCTGTTCCTGGGCCGGCGGGTGTTCAAGCTGCTGGTGCTGATCAAGGAGGCCTTCCTGCTGTCCTTCGCCACCGCCAGTTCGGAGGCGGCCTATCCCAAGATCCTCGATGCGCTGGACCGCTTCGGCGTCAAGCGCAAGATCTCCAGCTTCGTGATGCCCATGGGCTATTCGTTCAACCTGGATGGTTCGATGATGTATTGCACCTTTGCCGTGCTCTTCATCGCGCAGGCCTACGACATCCACCTGTCGCTGGGCACCCAGGTCACCATGCTGCTGATCCTGATGCTCACCTCCAAGGGCATGGCGGGCGTACCGCGGGCCTCGCTGGTGGTGATCGCGGCCACGCTGAACCACTTCAACATTCCCGAAGCCGGCCTGCTGCTGATCCTGGGCGTGGACACCTTCCTCGACATGGGGCGCTCGGCCACCAACGCCGTGGGCAACTCCATCGCCACCGCCGTGGTCGCCAAATGGGAGGGCGAACTGATGCCGGAAGCCGATGCGGACGCCAATGCGCGCCAGCTCGACAAGGAAGCCTCGGCATCGCTGGCGCATCCGGCGCAGGGCTGATTCCGAGGGGGAACGAATGAACGCACTGGCGCACTCATTCCGGTCCGCCTGGCTGGGCCGCGCGGCGAGTGCGCTGCTGGCCGCCGTCCTGCAAGCGGGCGTACCCACCGCCCATGCGCAGGACGCGACGCCGCCCACCGTCGCCTCCGCCCCGGTCGAACTGTCCGGCACGCTGGCCAAGGTGCGCGCCAGCGGCACCATCGCGCTGGGCTACCGGCAATCGTCGGTGCCCTTTTCCTTCCTGTCGCCGCGGCAGGAGCCCATCGGCTATTCGGTCGAGCTGTGCAAGGCGCTGGTGTCTTCCATCGAGGATGCCATCAACAGGAGCCTGGCCATACGCTGGGTGCCGGTGACGGCCGCCTCCCGCATCGACGCGGTGGAAGGCGGCCAGATCGACCTGGAGTGCGGCTCGACCACCAACAACCTCGAGCGCCAGAAGCGCGTGGCCTTCTCGCCGACCATCTTCGTCTCGGGCACCCGGCTGATGGTGAAGAAGGGCTCTCCCGTGGCGTCCTTCCGCGACCTCGCCGGCAGGAAGGTGGCGGTCACGGCCGGCACCACCAACGAGAAGGCGCTGCAGGACCTGGACCGCCGCTTCAAGCTCGGCATGCAGATCGTCGTGTCGCCCGAGCATGCACAGTCCTTCGACCTGGTGGCCCGCGGGCAGGCCGACGCCTTCGCCACCGATGATGTGCTGCTGTACGGCCTGATCGCGCAGCGCGGCGCCAAGGCGGACTACGTCGTGCTCGGGGATGACCTGTCGTACGACCCGTACGGCATCGTGTTCCGCAAGAACGATCCGCAGCTGGCCAAGGTGGTGCGCGATGCCTTCCAGATCCTGGCCGAGGACGGCGAGATGGAGCGGCAGTACAAGCGCTGGTTCCTGCGCAAGCTGCCCACCGGCCAGAGCATCGATCTGCCGATGAGCGCGCAGCTCGCCAGCATCATCGAGGCCATGGCGGTCAAGCCGGCCGATTAGGGCAGTTGGCCGCCGCCGGCGCGTTCGGGCCAGGGCTGCGTCAGGCCGCGAGTTCGTCGGCGCGCAGCTGCGCCGCCGCAAAGTCGAGGTCGCCGGTGTAGATGGCGCGGCCGCAGATCACGCCTTCGACGCCGTCTTCCTCGACGGCGCACAGCTTCTCGATATCGGCCATGCCGGCCAGGCCGCCCGAGGCGATGACCGGAATGGTCAGCGCCTGCGCCAGGCGCACCGTGGCGTCGATGTTGATGCCCGAAAGCATGCCATCGCGGCCGATGTCGGTGTAGATGATCGACTCGACACCGTAGTCCTCGAACTTCTTGCCCAGGTCGGCCACCTCGTGGCCGGTGAGCTTGCTCCAGCCGTCGGTGGCCACCTTGCCATCCTTGGCATCCAGGCCCACGATGATGTGGCCGCCGAAGGCGCTGCACGCGTCCTTCAGGAACCCGGGGTTCTTCACCGCGGCGGTGCCGATGATCACGTAGCGCAGGCCGTCGTCGATGTAGCGCTCGATGGTGTCCAGGTCGCGGATGCCGCCACCCAGCTGCACGGGAATGTCGTCACCCACTTCGCGCAGGATGGCCTTGATGGCCGCATGGTTCTGCGGCTTGCCGGCAAAGGCACCGTTCAAGTCGACCAGGTGCAGGCGACGCGCACCGGCGTCCACCCACTTGCGCGCCATGGCCGCCGGGTCTTCGGAGAAGATGGTGGATTGGTCCATGTCGCCCTGCTTGAGGCGAACGCAGCGGCCGTCTTTGAGATCGATTGCGGGAATCAGCAGCATGGCAGGCGAGGAAATAGCTCCCGGTCAGGGGCTCAAGGGTTCCAGTGGAGAAAGTTTCGATAGAGCTGCAACCCGAAGTCCGCACTTTTCTCTGGGTGGAACTGGGTCGCAAAAATGTTATCGCGTGCCACGGCAGCGGTAAAGCGATCACCGTATTCGGCTTCGCCCACACTGTGGCGCGAATCCGTCGGACGCGCATAGAAGCTGTGCACGAAGTAGAACCAGGCCTGGTCGGGCACCTTGTCCCACAGCGCATGCGGCTGGGCCTGGCGCACCTGGTTCCAGCCCATCTGCGGCACCTTGTAGCGGCTGCCGTCGGGCTGCGTGCGGCCTTCGAGCTCGAACTTCATGACCCGTCCGGGAATGAGGCCCAGCCCCGCGGTATCACCCTCCTCGCTGTGGCTGAGCAGCATCTGCATGCCCACGCACACGCCGAACAGCGGCTTGCTGGCGGCGGCTTCGAGCACGGATTCGAGCAGGCCCGACTCGCGCAACTCGCGCATGCAATCGGGGATGGCGCCCTGCCCCGGCAGCACGACACGGGTGCAGTCGCGCACCACCTGTGGATCGGAGGTCACGAAAACCTGGACGCCGACCTCGTCGGCCGCGTGCTGGACGGCCTGGGACACGGAGCGCAGGTTGCCCATGCCGTAATCGACGACCGCAACGGTATTAGCCATGCGTACTGCTGCTAGCGAAGCAAAAGATCAGAGGGAGCCCTTGGTGGAGGGAATGACGCCTGCGGAACGCGGATCGAGTTCCAGCGCGGCGCGCAGGGCGCGCGCAAAGGCCTTGAAAACGGTTTCGCACTGGTGATGCGCATTGACGCCCTTGAGGTTGTCGATGTGCAGCGTGACGAAGGCGTGGTTCACAAAGCCCTGGAAGAACTCGTAGGTGAGCTGGCTGTCGAAGGTTCCGATCATGCCACTGGTGAAGGGCACGTCCATCACCAGGCCCGGACGGCCCGAAAAATCGATGACGACACGCGACAGCGCCTCGTCCAGCGGCACGTAGGCATGTCCGTAGCGGCGGATGCCCTTCTTGTCGCCCACCGCCTTGGCCACGGCCTGGCCCAGGGTGATGCCGACGTCTTCCACCGTGTGGTGGCCGTCGATGTGCAGGTCGCCCTTGCAGTCGATGAACAGGTCGATCAGCCCGTGGCGGGCGATCTGGTCGAGCATGTGGTCGAAGAAGCCGATGCCGGTGGACAGCTGCGCCTTGCCGGTGCCGTCGAGGTTGACGCGTACCTTGATCCTGGTTTCGGCCGTGTTGCGCTCGACCTCGGCCGTGCGCGCGCCGGTGGCGATGCTGGTGACTGCTTCGGGAGCCGTGGGGGTGTTCATAGTGACTGTTCGAGGGCTGCCAGCATCTGCTTGTTCTCTTCGGCCGTTCCGACCGTGAGGCGCAGGCAGTTGGCCAGCAATGGGTGCATTTTAGAAATGTTCTTGACGAGCACGCCGCGCGCCTTCATACCCTCGAAGGCCTTGCCGGCATCGGGAACGCGCACCAGGATCATGTTGGCCTGGCTGGGCCAGCTCTTCACGCCCGGCAGGCGCGCCAGCGCCGTGAAGATCCAGTCGCGCTGTTCGCGGATCTGCCGCGCCTGCTCGGCGAAGACCTGCTCGTGCTCCAGCGCAAACAGCGCGCACTCGCAGTTGAGCACGCTGATGTTGTAAGGCGGGCGCAGCTTGTCCACCTCGGCAATGATCGCTGCCGGCCCCATGAGGTAGCCCAGCCGGGCGCCGGCCAGGCCGAACTTGCTGAGCGTGCGCATGAGCAGAACATGCCCGTGGCGCTCGATCCGGTCGATATAACTGCGCGAGGCAAAGGGCTGGTAGGCCTCGTCGATGACCACCAGGCCGCCCTGCACGCGCTGCGCCTGGATGACGCGCTCGATGACGGCGTCGTCCCACAGGTTGGCCGTGGGATTGTTCGGGTAGGCCAGGTACACGATGGCCGGGCGCTCCTTGGCGATGGCGGCCAGCATGGCGGCCTCGTCGAGCTCGAAGTCGGCCGTGAGCGGCACGCCGACGAACTTCAGGCCCTGCAGCTGTGCGCTCATGGCATACATCACGAAGCCGGGCACAGGCGCCAGGATGCTCGCATCCGGCAGGTCGCAGGCCATGGCCAGGAGCGAGATGAGCTCGTCCGAGCCGTTGCCCAGCATCAGCCCGAAGCCCTCGGGCAGGCCCGCGTACTTGGCCAGGGCGCGTTGCAGGTCCGCCACGCGCTCGCCCGGATAGCGGTTGATGGCGACCGCGCCCAGCCGCTTGCCCAGCTCGGCCTGCAGTTCGGGCGGCAGGCCGAAGGGGTTCTCCATGGCGTCGAGCTTGACCATGCCGCGCGAATCCTGGACGGCGTAGGCATGCATGCCCTGGACGTCGGCGCGGATGCGTTGCAAAGGGGAAGCGGCAATGTCGGCAGTCATGTGTTCGGGAATTTCAGTGGGTGCAGCGGTAGCTGCTTTGCAGCGCGGCCTTCACGACGAGCTGCACGGGCATGTCGGCCTCGTACTGGTCCGCGTTCCGGCTGAGCTCGGCCTGGTAGAGCGAGCGGGCCATGGAGGGCTCCAGGCGCCGGCCGTCGACGCAGAAGATCGGCTTGCGCCCATCGCGAACCGCCGTGTCGCTGGCCTCGCGCAGGCCCTCCATCACGCCCACCAGGTAGTAGTTGGCGTAGGTTTTGCCGTCCTTCTCGTTGGCCTCCAGGACGCGCATCTCGCGGATGCTCATGGCCTGCGCGGCGCCGGCCAATGCAACGAACGCGAGCGCCAGGAAGGCGCGTACCTGCAGGCGCATGGCTACTTGCCCAGCCGCATGCGGGCGGCTTCGGCGTGCGCCTGCAGGCCCTCGCCTTCGGCCAGCGTGACGGCGATGGGGCCCAGCACCTGCGCGCCGGCCTGGCTCACCTCGATCAGGCTGCTGCGCTTCTGGAAGTCGTACACCCCCAGCGGGCTGGAGAAGCGCGCCGTACCGCTGGTGGGCAGCACGTGGTTCGGGCCGGCGCAGTAGTCGCCCAGGCTCTCGCTGGTGAACGCGCCCAGGAAGATCGCGCCGGCGTGGCGCAGCAGCGGCTCCCAGCGGCCCGGCTCGCGGCTGCTCACTTCGAGGTGCTCGGGCGCGATGCGGTTGCTGATCTCGCAGGCCTCTTCCATGCTCTTCGTCTGGATCAGCGCGCCCCGGCCGTTGAGCGAGGCGGCGATGATTTCCGCGCGCGGCATGGTGGGCAGCAGGCGGTCGATCTCGGCCTGCACCTGGTCGATGTAGGCGGCGTCGGGGCACAGCAGGATGCTCTGCGCCAGTTCATCGTGCTCGGCCTGGCTGAACAGGTCCATGGCCACCCACTCGGGCGGCGTGCTGCCGTCAGCCAGCACCAGGATCTCGCTGGGGCCGGCGATCATGTCGATGCCCACGGTGCCGAATACGCGGCGCTTGGCGGCGGCCACGTAGGCGTTGCCGGGGCCGGTGATCTTGTCGACCGCGGGAATGGTCGCGGTGCCGTAGGCCAGCGCGGCCACGGCCTGGGCGCCGCCGACGGTGAAGGCGCGCGTGACGCCAGCCACGTAGGCGGCGGCCAGCACCAGCGGGTTCTTCTCGCCACCGGGCGTGGGCACCACCATGATGATCTCGCCGACGCCGGCCACATGGGCCGGAATGGCGTTCATCAGCACGCTGGACGGATAGGCCGCCTTGCCGCCGGGCACGTAGATGCCCACGCGGTCCAGCGGCGTGACCTTCTGGCCCAGCAGCGTTCCGTCTTCGTCGCGGTAGCTCCAGCTTTCGCCGCTGGCCTTCTTCTGCGCCTCGTGGTAGCTGCGGACGCGGCGCGCGGCCGATTCGAGCGCGCCGCGCTGCGCGGCAGGCAGCGAATCGAAGGCGGCCTTGAGTTCGGCCTTGGTGAGTTCAAGCTCGGCCAGGGACTTCGCGCTCAGCCGGTCGAATCGGGTGGTGTACTCGAGCACCGCCGCGTCGCCGCGCTGCTGCACGTCGGCCAGGATGTCGGCCACCGTCTCCTCGATGGCCGCGTCCGCGTCCGCAGACCAATGCAGCCGCGCCTTGAAATCAGCCTCGAAGCTGGCGGAGGTCGTGGTCAGTCGGACGGGGGCGGCGTTGGTGCTCATTGAATTGGAATAGCGGAAGCGAAGGCGTCGATGATGTGGCGGATGGGCTCGCGCTTGAGCTTGAGCGCCGCCTGGTTCACCACCAGGCGGGCACTGATGTCCATGATGCGCTCCACCTCCACCAAATGGTTGGCGCGCAGCGTGTTGCCGGTGGACACCAGGTCGACGATGGCGTCGGCCAGGCCCGTGAGCGGCGCCAGTTCCATGCTGCCGTAGAGCTTGATCAGGTCCACGTGCACGCCCTTGCTGGCGAAGAACTCGCGCGCCAGCCCCACGTACTTGGTCGCCACCTTGAGGCGGGCGCCCTGGCGCACCGCGTTGGCATAGTCGTAGTCGGCACGCACCGCCACGCTCAGGCGGCAGGCCGCGATCTTCAGGTCCAGCGGCTGGTACAGGCCCTGGTTGCCGTGCTCGAGCAGCACGTCCAGGCCGGTCACACCCAGGTCGGCCCCGCCGTACTGCACGTAGGTGGGCACATCGGAAGCACGCACCAGCACCACGCGCACGTCGGGACGAGTGGTGGCCAGGATGAGCTTGCGCGACTTCTCCGGATCTTCCGTGACCTCGATGCCGGCCGCGGCCAGCAGCGGCATGGTCTCTTCGAAGATGCGGCCCTTCGACAGCGCGAGGGTGATCACGATGCGCCCCCCGTCACACGTTCGATGTCGGCTCCGATGCCGCGCAGCTTGCTTTCCATGCGGTCATATCCGCGGTCCAGGTGGTAGATGCGATCGACCAGGGTCTCGCCCTCGGCCACCAGGCCGGCGATGACCAGGCTGGCCGAGGCACGCAGGTCGGTGGCCATCACGGTGGCGCCCGACAATTGCGTGACGCCCTCGATCACCGCCACCTTGCCGTCGGTCTGGATGTTGGCACCCAGGCGCATCATTTCGTTCACATGCATGAAGCGGTTCTCGAAGATGGTCTCGGTCACCTTCGAGGTGCCTTCGGCAATGACGTTGAGCGCCATGAACTGCGCCTGCATGTCGGTCGGAAAGCCAGGGTATTCCGTGGTGCGGAAGCTCTGGGCCTTCAGCCGGCCGCTGGCGCGCACGCGAATGCCTTCTTCCACGGCATCCACTTCGGCGCCGGCTTCGCGCAGTTTCTCGATCACGGCGTCCAGGTGGTCGGCGCGGCCATGGCGCAGCAGGACGTCGCCGCCGGTGGCGGCCACGGCGCACAGGAAGGTGCCCGCCTCGATGCGGTCGGCCACCACGCGGTGCTCGCAGCCCATCAGGCGATCCACGCCCTGGATGCGGATGCGGCTGGTGCCGTGGCCTTCGATCTTCGCGCCCATGGCGATGAGCATCTCGGCCAGGTCGGTGATCTCGGGCTCCTGGGCAGCGTTTTCGAGCACCGTTTCGCCGTCGGCCAGCGCGGCGGCCATCAGGAAGTTCTCGGTGCCGGTGACCGTGACCATGTCGGTGGTGATCCGCGCGCCGTGCAGCCGCTTGAGGCCGGCCTGCAGCCGGGCCACCATGTAGCCGTGCTCCACGCTGATCTCGGCGCCCATGGCCTGCAGGCCCTTGATGTGCTGGTCCACCGGACGCGAGCCGATGGCGCAGCCGCCGGGCAGCGACACCTTGGCATGGCCGAAGCGCGCAACGAGCGGGCCCAGCGCCAGCACCGAGGCGCGCATGGTCTTCACCAGCTCGTACGGTGCCTCGGGGTTCGTCAGGTCGCGCGCATCCAGGCGCACCGTGCCGTTGTCGTCACGCTCGGCGGTGACGCCCATGTTGCGCACCAGCTTGAGCATGGTGGCCACGTCCTGCAGGCGCGGCACGTTGTGCAGCACCACCGGCTGGTCGGTGAGCAGGGCCGCGCAAAGCTCGGGCAAGGCGGCGTTCTTGGCGCCGGAAACGGGAACTTCGCCGCGGAGCTGGCGCCCGCCGCGAATCAGCAATTTGTCCATCTGCAGTCCAGAAAGTGAGGGCTAGCGCGGTTGGTTGGCCCACTCGGCCGGGGTGAAGGTCTTCATCGACAGGGCATGCACCTCGTCGGTATGCATTTTCTCACCGAGCGTCTTGTAGACCCGCTGATGCCGGGCGATGGGGCGCTTGCCCTCGAATTCGGCCGAGACGATGGTGGCGTACCAATGCCGGCCGTCGCCTTCCAGCGCGATGTGCTCGCAGGCCAGGCCTGCGGCGATGATGGATTTGAGTTCGTCGGCGGTCATGGGGTTAGCCTCGGATTTTGTAGCCGATGCGCAGCAGGTGCACTGCGAGGGCGCTGACTGCGAGCCACGCTCCGCCCACGATGCCCAGGCTCAGCCACGGCGAGGCATCGCTCACGCCGAAGAAGCCGTAGCGGAAGCCGTCGATCATGTAGAAGAACGGATTGAGGTGGCTCACCTTCTGCCAGAACGGCGGCAGTGAATGAATGGAATAGAACACGCCCGACAGGAAGGTCATGGGCATGATCAGGAAGTTCTGGAACACCGCCATCTGGTCGAATTTTTCCGACCACAACCCAGCGATGAGCCCCAGGGTGCCCAGCATGGCCGCCCCCAGGAAGGCGAACACCAGCACCCACAGCGGCTGCGTGAAGCCGGGCACGGCAAAAAACAGGCACACGATGAACACGCCCACGCCCACGGCGATGCCGCGCACGATGGACGAACCCACGTAGGCGAAGAACCAGCCCCAGTGCGACAGCGGCGTGAGCAGCACGAACACCAGGTTGCCCATGATCTTGCTCTGGATGAGCGAGGACGAGCTGTTGGCAAAGGCGTTCTGCAGCACGCTCATCATCACCAGGCCGGGGATGAGGAAGGCCGTGTAGCTGACGCTGCCGTAGACCTTGACGTGGTCTTCCAGCACATGGCCGAAGACCATGAGGTAGAGCACCGCGGTGAGCACCGGCGCGCCCACGGTCTGGAAGCCCACCTTCCAGAAGCGCAAGACTTCCTTGTAGAGCAGCGCACGCCACCCTGTCGCGGTGATCATCATCGCGCCACCTCCAAGGGAGTTTGCTCGCCAGCCATCAGGTCGATGAACACATCTTCCAGGTCGGCCTTGCGCATCTCGACGTCTTCCACCGCCAGGCCGGCCTGCCGGATGGCTGCCAGCAGCTGCTCCACTTCATGCGCGTTCTGCGCCGGCAACTGGACGATGCGGCCGGTGATGCGGGCATTGCGGGCAATTTCCCACGGCAGCTGGCCGTCGGTCTTGAAGCGCAGCACATTGCTTGCTGCCGAGCGCAGCAGTTCGCTGGTGCGGTCCAGCGCGATGACGCGGCCCTGCTTGAGCATGGCGATGCGGTTGCACAATGCCTCGGCCTCTTCCAGGTAGTGGGTGGTGAGCAGCACGGTGCTGCCCTGCTTGTTGAGCTTGGCGACGAACTGCCACAGGGTCTGGCGCAATTCGACGTCGACCCCGGCCGTGGGCTCGTCCAGCACGATCACCGGCGGCTTGTGGACCAGGGCCTGGGCCACCAGCACGCGGCGCTTCATGCCGCCCGAGAGCTGGCGCATGTTGGCGCTGGCCTTGTCGGCCAGGCCCAGGCTGGTGAGCAGCTCGTCGATCCAGTCGTCGTTGTTGCGAATGCCGAAGTAGCCGGACTGGATGCGCAGCGCCTCGCGCACGTTGAAGAACGGGTCGAACACCAGCTCCTGCGGCACCACGCCCAGCTGCCGGCGGGCCTGCGCGAACTGGCCCTGCACATCGAAGCCATTGACCTGCACGGCACCCGAAGTGGGACGCGACAGGCCGGCCAGGATGCTGATCAGCGTGGTCTTGCCCGCGCCGTTGGGCCCCAGCAGGCCGAAGAATTCGCCCTCCTGGATGTCGAAGCTGACGTCGTTCAAGGCCCTCAGGCCCGTCTTGCCTTGGGCCCGCTGCTGGCGCGAGGGGGGATAGGTCTTGGAGACCGACTGGAAGGAGATGGCGGGCATGGGAGCCCGGGATTTTACCGGGGCAGGTATTTCCCTCGCCCGCGCCGGCCGCAGCGCACAGGCTTAGGGAGCCGCCGGGAGCAGCGCTGCCACGCCGTAGAGGGCCCCAAGCTCCCGCAGTCGGGCAGGCAGGCCCTTGACGGCGAAGCCGCGCCCGAGCGCCGTGGCTTCGCGCCGGCATTCGAGCAGCACCGCCAGCGCCGAGGAGTCGAATTGATCCAGCGCGCTGGCGTCCACCACCGTGGACGAGCCGTTGTGGCCGGCAATGCCTTCCTGCAGCATTCGCACGCAGGCGGGCGCCTCTTCGTGGGTCAACCGGGGCGGCAGGACCAGCATCATGGCCGCGCCGATCAGCTCTTGGTGCCGTTGGCCCCGGCCTTGCTGCGCGCTTCGAGGGTGGCGATCAGGCCGTCGATGCCCTTGGCGTTGATTTCCTGCGTGAACTGGCTGCGGTAGGTATCGACCAGCCAGATGCCCATCACGTTCAGGTTGTAGATCTTCCAGCCGCCAGCCTCGCCCGGCGTCTTTTCGAGGCGGTAGTCCAGCTGCACCGGCTCGCCGCTGCCGCGCACCTCCGTGCGCACCAGCACTTCCTTGTCATCGACGGAGCCGCGGAAGGGCTTGACCGTGACTTCCTGGTCGGTCACCTGGTCGAGGGCGCCGGCATAGGTGCGCACCAGCAGCATCTTGAAGCCGTCCTGCAGGCGCTTTTGCTGCTCGGGCGTGGCTTCGCGCCATTTCGGGCCGACCGCCGAGGCGGTCATGCGCTGGAAGTTGACGTTGGGCATGACCTTGGTGTCGACCAGTTGCATGATCTTCTGGATGTCACCGGCCTTGATCGACTTGTCGGTCTTGAGCGACTGCAGCATATCGACCGTCAGGCGCTTGACCAGCGCGTCGGGTGCCTCGTCCGCCGCACGCGCCAGCGGCGCCAGGCCAATGGCCGCGCCCACCAGCAACGCGCCGGCCATGAGCACGCGGGCAAAACCACGGCGTTGGAGAAGAGCGGTCGTTGACTGTTTGTTCATGATGTGAAAGTCCCTTATTCGAAGCATCGCACGATATTCCGGTGCCCATTGGGGTCGCGATCGTGCGTCAGGTTCCCGCGGCGCTGTAGGCGCAAGCCTTGCCGCTAGGGTTCGTCGGGCGGGTTGCCGTCGTAGACGTCGTTGCGCCGGCGCTGCAAATACACGTCGCGCGTGAGGGTGTAGCGGTCCAGCGCGGCGTCGCGCAGCAGGCGATCCACCGGCAGCAGCTGGGCCCGCGCATCGACCAGGCGCATGGCATACAGCGTGTTGCGCACGGGGATGTCGCCCACGTTCGAGATCAGGCCGCCGTAATAATCCACCGGCAGGGCTGCCGTGTCGCGCACCGTGGAAGGCCCGAGGATGGGCAGCACCAGATAGGGGCCGGGGCCGACGCCGTAGCGGCCCAGGGTCTGGCCGAAGTCTTCGCGGTGGCGCTCCAGCCCGGCTTCGGAAGCGACGTCCAGCAGGCCGCCCAAGCCGAAGAAGGTGTTGACGTTCACCCGCATGAAGGTCTGCGCACTGCGCTCGCCGCGCAGCTGCATCACGCTGTTGGCAAAGCTCCAGACGTCCACCAGGTTGTTGAAGAAGTTGGTGACGCCGGTGCGCACCAGCTGCGGCACCGCGGTTTCGTAGGCCACGGCCACCGGGCGCATGACGGCGTTGTCGACCGCGTCGTTGAACCGGGTGACACCGCGGTTCAAGGGCTCCAGCGGATCGACCGGGTTGGCCTGGGGCCCCGTGGCACAGCCGCCCAGGCAGGCGGCAGCGACTGCAGCGGCCACCAGCCGGCGCGCCCGGGTGCTGCGGGCACGGGTCGCCATCGAGCGAATCGAGATGAACGTCATTTCTTGTTGTTGCCCCCCGCAGGTTGGCTGCCTTCGGCGGCCTTGCTGTAGAGGAACTGGCTGATCAGGTTTTCCAGCACCACGGCGGACTGAGTGGCGCTGATGCGGTCGCCCGCCTGCAGATTCTTCTCGTCGGCACCGGCTTCGATGCCGATGTACTGCTCGCCGAGCAGGCCGCTGGTCAGGATCTTCAGGGAGCTGTCCTTGGGGAAACTGTAACGGCTTTGCAATGCCAGCGTTACATCCGCCTGAAAACTCTTGTCGTCGAAAGTGATGGATTCGACACGCCCGACCACCACGCCGGCACTCTTGACCGCCGTCTGGGGCTTCAGGCCGCCGATGTTGTCGAAGCGGGCGGTCACCTTGTAGGTGCTCTGGAAGCTCAGGTTGAGCAGGTTGGCCGACTGCAGCGCGAGAAACAACAAGGCCGCCGCGCCGATCAGCACGAACAAACCCACCCACACATCATTCTTCGAGCGTTGCATTTTCTCGATTCCCTTCAACTCATATGCTGAACATCATGGCTGTGAGCACGAAGTCCAGCCCCAGTACAGCGAGCGACGCCATGACCACCGTGCGCGTCGTGGCGCGCGAAACGCCTTCCGGCGTGGGCTGCGCCTCGTAACCCTGCAGCAGCGCAACGAAGGTGACGGTGAATCCGAACACCAGGCTCTTGATGACGCCATTGCCCACGTCCCGCCACACATCCACCCCGCCCTGCATCTGGCCCCAGAAGGCGCCGGAATCCACGCCCAGCATGACCACGCCGACCACGTAGCCGCCAATGACGCCGACGGCACTGAACACCGCCGCGAGCAAGGGCATGGTGATGACGCCCGCCCAGAAGCGCGGCGCGAGGATGCGCTGAACCGGATCGACCGCCATCATTTCCATGGCGCTCAATTGCTCGCCCGCCTTCATCAGGCCGATCTCGGCCGTGAGCGAGGTGCCGGCGCGGCCCGCGAACAGCAGGGCCGCGACAACCGGACCCAGTTCGCGCACGAGGCTCAGGGCCACCAGCAGCCCCAGCGCATCAGCCGATCCGTAGCGCTGCAGGGTGTAATAGCCCTGCAGGCCCAGTACGAAACCGACGAACAGGCCGGACACCGCGATGATCGCCAACGAATAGTTGCCCAGAAAATGGATCTGGTCGCGCACCAGCGCGAAGCGGCGCAGGCTGCTGCCGGCATGGGCCAGCAGCCGCACGAACAGCTGGGCGCCCCAGCCGATGTCTGCCAGCTTGGAGCGCACGGCAAAGCCGACGTCGGAAGGCCGCCACCAGCTCATTCGCGGCCTCCGCTGGCAGGACCGAAATCGTCCGCGACGCTGACGCCGGGGTAATGGAAATGCACCGGCCCCTCCGACAGCGCATTGACGAACTGATGCACCAGCGGATCGTCGCTCTGGCGCACCTGCGCCGGCGGCCCTTCGGCCGCCACCTTTCCATTGGCCAGGATCACCACATGGTCGGCAATGCCGAAGGTTTCCTCCAGGTCGTGCGAGACCACGATGCTCGTGAGGCCCAGGGAATCGTTCAGGCGGCGAATGAGTTGCGCCGCCGTGCCCAGCGAGATGGGATCGAGGCCGGCAAACGGTTCGTCGTACATCACCAGCTCCGGGTCGAGCGCAATGGCGCGGGCCAGCGCCACCCGGCGGGCCATGCCGCCGGACACTTCGCTGGGCATGAGGTCGCGCGCGCCGCGCAGGCCCACGGCCTCGAGCTTCATCAGCACGATGTCGCGCACCAGCGCCTCGGGCAACTGGGTGTGCTCGCGCAGCGGAAAGGCCACGTTGTCGAACACGCTCATGTCGGTGAACAGCGCACCAAACTGGAACAGCATGCCCATGCGCCTGCGCGCCTGGTAGAGCTGCGCCCGGTCGAGGCCGGCGACGTCCTGGCCGTCGAACAGCACGGATCCGCGCCTGGCGCGAAGCTGCCCGCCGATGAGGCGCAGGGTGGTGGTCTTGCCACCGCCCGAGGCGCCCATGATGGCCGTGACCTTGCCGCGCGGCACCCGGAAGGACACGCCGTCCAGGATGGCGCGCGACTCGTATCCGAAGACGAGATCGCGGAATTCGACGAGTGAGTGGGTGGTGGCCAGATCGGTCATCGTGCAAAAAAGAGAGCCGGGTCTCCCGACAAGGGAATCCCGGCTCTGCGGTCGCGCGATGATAAAGGATGGTGCTTCCGGGCACCTTCCTTCGCAACTCAGCGCGGCAGGTCGCTGTAGCCCATCAGGAATTCGTCCACGGCGCGCGCAGCCTGGCGGCCTTCGCGGATCGCCCAGACCACGAGCGACTGGCCGCGGCGCATGTCGCCGGCGGCAAAGACCTTCGGCACGTTGGTGGCATAGCCGCCGATGAAGTCGACCGATGCCTTGGCGTTGCCGCGGGCATCCTTCTCGACGCCGAAGGCTTCCAGCACCGGCGACACCGGGCTGACGAAGCCCATCGCCAGCAGCACGAGGTCGGCCTTGAGCACCTGCTCGCTGCCCGGCACCTCGATCATCTTGCCGTCCTTCCATTCGACGCGAACGGTCTTCAGGCCGGTGACCTTGCCCTTCTCGCCGATGAACTCCTTGGTCGAGATGGCGAATTCGCGCTCGCAGCCTTCTTCGTGGCTGGAGCTGGTGCGCAGCTTGATCGGCCAGTAGGGCCAGGTCAGCGGGCGGTTTTCCTCTTCGGGCGGCTGGGGCATCAGCTCGAACTGGGTCACGCTCACCGCGCCGTGGCGGTTGCTGGTGCCCACGCAGTCGGAACCGGTGTCGCCACCGCCGATCACGATGACGTGCTTGCCGTCCGCGCGGATCTGACCCTTGACCTTGTCACCGGCGTTGACGCGGTTCTGCTGCGGCAGGAACTCCATGGCGAAATGGATGCCGTCCAGGTCGCGGCCGGGCACGGGCAGGTCGCGCGACTGCTCGGCACCGCCGGTGAGCACCACCGCATCGAATTCCTTCTGCAACTGCTCGGGAGTGACGGTCTCCTTGGCCAGGTTGGTCACCTTGGAGCCCTTGCCCAGCGCATCCTTGGCAGCGCCCACCATGACGCCGGTGCGGAACACCACGCCTTCGGCCTTCATCTGCTCCACGCGGCGGTCGATGTGCGACTTCTCCATCTTGAAGTCGGGGATGCCGTAGCGCAGCAGGCCGCCGATGCGGTCGTTCTTCTCGAACAGGGTCACGTCGTGGCCCACGCGTGCCAGTTGCTGGGCCGCCGCCATGCCGGCCGGGCCGGAGCCCACCACGGCGACCTTCTTGCCGGTCTTGTGCTTGGCCACGCGCGGCGCGACCCAGCCTTCGTCCCAGGCGCGGTCGATGATGGCGTGCTCCAGCGACTTGATGCCCACCGCGTCGTCGTTCACGTTGAGCACGCAGGCTGCCTCGCAGGGCGCGGGGCAGATGCGGCCGGTGAACTCCGGGAAGTTGTTGGTGGAGTCGAGCACGGCGAAGGCGCTCTGCCAGTCGCTGCGATAGACCAGGTCGTTGAAGTCCGGAATGATGTTGTTGACCGGGCAGCCGCTGTTGCAGAACGGCGTGCCGCAGTCCATGCAGCGCGCGCCCTGGATCTTGGCCTGCGCGGCATCGAGGCCGACGACGAATTCCTTGTAGTGCTTGACGCGCTCGTCCACGGGCTTGTAGCCCTCTTCGATGCGCTCATGCTCCATGAAGCCGGTGATCTTTCCCATCGTGAGTCCTTGTATTTCTGCTATGTGCTTCTCGCCGCCTGCGCTCAGACCTTGGCCGGCGCGCGGGTGGCGTGCGGCTCCAGGCCCGCGTGGGCGTTGTTGCCGGCGCTGCTGGCCTCGACTTCGCGGTCGTGCATCTCGGACAGGGCACGCTTGTACTCGTTGGGGAACACCTTCACGAAGCGCGTGCGCGCGGTGGCCCAGTGGTCCAGCAGGTCGCGGGCGCGCTTGCTGCCGGTCCAGCGGTGGTGGTCTTCCAGCAGCTTGCGCAGCAGGGCTTCGTCGGTCTGGCCGCCGTGCCACAGGCCGCGCTTGACGCTGGCCGTCTGCTCGGCCGACGTGAGCACCTTGTCCAGCGACACCATGGCCATGTTGCAGCGGGACGCGAACTCGCCGTCCTCGTCGTAGACGAAGGCCACGCCGCCGCTCATGCCGGCGGCGAAGTTGCGGCCGGTCTTGCCCAGCACCGCAACGGTACCGCCGGTCATGTATTCGCAGCCGTGGTCGCCGGTGCCTTCCACCACCGCGGTGGCACCCGACAGGCGCACCGCGAAGCGCTCGCCCGCCACGCCGCACAGGAAGGCTTCACCCGTGGTGGCACCGTACAGCGCGGTGTTGCCCACGATGATGTTCTTGGCCGCTTCGCCGCGGAAGTCCAGGCTGGGGCGAACCACCACGCGGCCGCCCGACAGGCCCTTGCCGGTGTAGTCGTTCGCGTCGCCGATCAGGTACAGCGTGATGCCGCGCTGCAGGAAGGCGCCGAAGGACTGGCCGCCCGTGCCTTCCAGCTGGATGCGGATGGAATCGTCCGGCAGACCCTGCGGATGCACCTTGGTCAGCGCGCCCGAGAGCATGGCGCCCACCGAGCGGTTGACGTTGCGCGCCACCTCGATGAACTGCACCTTCTCGCCCTTGTCGATGGCGGGGCGCGACTTCTCGATGAGCCGCACGTCCAGGCTCTTTTCCAGGCCGTGGTCCTGCGAGTCGACATGGAAGCGCGGCACGTCGGCCGGCACCTGCGGCTGGGCGAACAGGCGGCTGAAGTCCAGGCCGCGCGCCTTCCAGTGTTCGATGCCCTTGCGCATGTCCAGCAGGTCGGAGCGGCCGATCAGGTCGTCGAACTTGCGCACGCCCAGCTGGGCCATGATCTGGCGCACTTCTTCCGCCACGAAGAAGAAGTAATTCACCACGTGCTCGGGCTTGCCCGAGAACTTCTTGCGCAGCACCGGGTCCTGCGTGGCCACGCCCACCGGGCAGGTGTTCAGGTGGCACTTGCGCATCATGATGCAGCCCTCGACCACCAGCGGCGCGGTGGCGAAGCCGAATTCGTCGGCGCCCAGCAGCGCGCCGATGGCAACGTCGCGGCCGGTCTTCATCTGACCGTCGGCCTGCACGCGGATGCGGCCGCGCAGGCGGTTGAGCACCAGCGTCTGCTGCGTCTCGGCCAGGCCGATTTCCCATGGGCTGCCGGCATGCTTGATCGACGACCAGGGCGATGCGCCCGTGCCGCCGTCATGGCCTGCGATCACCACGTGGTCGCTCTTGCACTTGGCCACGCCCGCGGCGATGGTGCCCACGCCCACTTCGCTCACCAGCTTCACGCTGATGGACGAATGCGGCGCCACGTTCTTCAGGTCGTGGATCAGCTGCGCCAGGTCCTCGATCGAGTAGATGTCGTGGTGCGGCGGCGGGCTGATGAGGCCCACGCCCGGCACCGAGTAGCGCAGGAATCCGATGTAGTTGGACACCTTGCCGCCCGGCAGCTGGCCGCCCTCGCCCGGCTTGGCGCCCTGAGCCATCTTGATCTGGATCTGGTCGGCCGAGGCCAGGTACTCGGCCGTGACGCCGAAGCGGCCCGACGCCACCTGCTTGATGCGCGAGCGCAGCGAGTCGCCGTCCTTCAGCGGCAGGTCGACCTCGACGTTCTCGGCGCCGATCACGCTCTTGAGCGTGTCGCCCTGCTTGATCGGGATGCCCTTGAGCTCGTTGCGGTAGCGCATCGGGTCTTCGCCGCCCTCGCCCGTGTTGCTCTTGCCGCCGATGCGGTTCATGGCAATGGCCAGCGTCGAGTGCGCCTCGGTGCTGATGGAACCCAGCGACATGGCGCCGGTGGCGAAGCGCTTCACGATCTCGGCTGCCGGCTCGACCTCGTCCACCGGGATGGCCTTGGTCGGGTCGAACTTGAACTCGAACAGGCCGCGCAGCGTGAGGTGGCGGCGGCTCTGGTCGTTGATGATCTGCGCGTACTCCTTGTACGTGCTGAAGTTGTTGGCGCGCGTGCTGTGCTGCAGCTTGGCGATGGCGTCGGGCGTCCACATGTGCTCTTCGCCGCGGGTGCGCCAGGCGTATTCGCCGCCGGCGTCCAGCATATTCGACAGCACCGGGTCGTCGCCGAAGGCGGCCTTGTGCATGCGGATGGCTTCCTGCGCGATCTCGAACACGCCGATGCCTTCCACGCGGCTGGCGGTGCCGGTGAAGTACTTGGCCACCGTTTCGCTGTTCAGGCCGATGGCCTCGAACAGCTGGGCGCCGCAGTAGCTCATGTAGGTGGACACGCCCATCTTCGACATGATCTTGGACAGGCCCTTGCCGATCGCCTTCACGTAGTTGTAGATGGCCTTGTCGGCGGAGAGGTCGCCGGGCAGGTCCTCGTGCATGGCGGCCAGGGTTTCCATGGCCAGGTAGGGATGCACGGCTTCGGCGCCGTAGCCGGCCAGCACGCCGAAGTGGTGCACTTCGCGTGCCGAGCCGGTTTCCACCACCAGGCCGGCCGTCGTGCGCAGGCCTTCGCGCACCAGGAACTGGTGCACCGCAGACAGCGCCAGCAGCGCCGGAATGGCCACCTGCGTGGCGCTCACCCCGCGGTCGCTCACCACCAGGATGTTGTGGCCGCCCTTGATGGCGTCCACCGCCTCGGCGCACAGCGAGGCCAGCTTGGCTTCCACGCCTTCGTCACCCCATGCCAGCGGATAGGTGATGTCGAGCGTGTAGCTCTTGAACTTGCCCTGCGTGTACTTGCCGATGTCGCGGATCTTGGCCATGTCGGCGAAGTCCAGGATCGGCTGGCTCAGCTCGAGCCGCATCGGCGGGTTGACCTGGTTGATGTCCAGCAGGTTGGGCTTGGGGCCCACGAAGGACACCAGCGACATCACGATCGCTTCGCGGATCGGGTCGATCGGCGGGTTGGTCACCTGCGCGAACAGCTGCTTGAAGTAGTTGAACAGCGGCTTGTTCTTGCTGGAGAGCACGGCCAGCGGGCTGTCGTTGCCCATCGAGCCGATGCCTTCCTCGCCGGCCTGCGCCATCGGGCTCATCAGGAACTTGATGTCTTCCTGGGTGTAGCCGAAGGCCTGCTGCAGGTCGAGCAGCTTGACATCCGACTGGGGCGCCGGGGCGGCTTCGCCCTGTACGCTGTCGAGCTTGATGCGCAGGTTCTCGATCCACTGCTTGTAGGGCTTGCTGTTGGCCAGCGTCGCCTTGACTTCCTCGTCGTCGATCATGCGGCCCTGTTCCAGGTCGATGAGGAACATCTTGCCGGGCTGCAGGCGCCACTTGCGCACGATCTTCTGCTCTGGCACGGGCAGCACGCCCGATTCGGAGGCCATGATGACCAGGTCGTCGTCGGTCACGCAGTAGCGCGAGGGGCGCAGGCCGTTGCGGTCCAGCGTGGCGCCGATCTGGCGGCCGTCGGTGAACACGATCGAGGCCGGGCCGTCCCAGGGCTCGAGCATGGCGGCGTGGTATTCATAGAACGCGCGGCGGCGCGGATCCATGGTGGCGTGCTGCTCCCAGGGCTCCGGAATCATCATCATCACGGCCTGGCTGATGGGGTAGCCGGCCATCGTCAGCAGCTCGAGGCAGTTGTCGAAGGTGGCGGTGTCGGACTGGCCGGCGAAGCTGATCGGGTACAGCTTGGCCAGGTCGGCGCCCAGCACCGGCGAGCTCATCACGCCTTCGCGCGCCTTCATCCAGTTGTAGTTGCCCTTGACCGTGTTGATTTCGCCGTTGTGGGCGACGTAGCGGTACGGGTGGGCCAGCGGCCACTCGGGGAAGGTGTTGGTCGAGAAGCGCTGGTGCACCAGGCCCAGCGCCGAGACGCAGCGCTTGTCCTGCAGGTCGAGGTAGTAGGTGCCGACCTGGTCGGCCAGCAGCAGACCCTTGTAGACCACCGTGCGGCTCGACATCGAGGGAACGTAGTATTCCTTGCTGTGCTTGAGCTTCAGGCGCTGGATGTTGGCGCTGGCGGTCTTGCGGATGACGTAGAGCTTGCGCTCCAGCGCGTCCTGCACGATCACGTCGGTGCCGCGGCCGATGAAGACCTGGCGCAGGATCGGCTCCTTCTCGCGCACCGTGGGCGACATGGGCATGTCGCGGTTCACCGGCACGTCGCGCCAGCCCAGCAGCACCTGGCCCTCGGCCTTGATCGCGCGCTCCATTTCCTGCTCGCAGGCCAGGCGCGAGGCGTGTTCCTTGGGCAGGAAGATCATGCCCACGCCGTATTCGCCCAGCGGCGGCAGCGCGACGCCCTGCTTGGCCATTTCGTCTCGGTAGAGCGCGTCGGGCAGCTGGATCAGGATGCCGGCGCCGTCGCCCATCAGCTTGTCGGCACCCACGGCGCCGCGATGGTCGAGGTTTTCAAGGATCTTGAGCGCCTGCTGGACGATGTTGTGGCTCTTCTCGCCCTTGATGTGGGCGACGAAGCCGACGCCGCAGGCGTCATGCTCGTCCGCGGCCGAATAGAGGCCGTGTTCTTGAAGGTGTTGGATTTCGGCAGCCGTCGTCATGGCGCACTCCTTGAGGGACAGTTTTTTCGCAGGGATCGCAAGGATATTGCGTTGCACAAACAATGCCAAATACTTTATTAGGGGTCAGATTCCATTTAATTTTTGACTTCTCTTGTCGGAAATTAATTGGGGACACATTAAATGGAGGCGCATCAAGCCCTTTCGACCAGCGCCAGAATGCGCACCAACGCTAGGGGTTTTCGGCCCGCGGGCGACGGCCGGGACGGCCCTTGACCAGGCGCCTGTCCGTGCTCGCCTGCAACGCCTGGACAAAGTCCGCGTCGCCGGCGGCCCAGCCGCGCAAGGTGGAGTCGGTCAGCAGTTGGACGTCGGCCTGCGCGACGCCGGCCCGCACCAGGTCGGAATAGGCCGCTTCGCGCGCGAAGGGCGTGTTGCCCAGCGACCAGTACAGCGCGTGGGGCGTGATGATCCTGTCGGAGCGCAGCCCCGCGTAGTGGCCGTGGCTGGACCACGGGAAATCGCGCGCATCGGCCACCATGCCGGCACGCACCGGGTTCAGGTCGATGTAGGCCATGCAGGCTAGGAAGTACCGGTCCGTCTGGATCAGCGTGGACCGGTAGCGCCCCTCCCACAGCGTGCCGCTGCGGCCATGCCGGTCGTTGAAGTAGCGCACGTACCGGCGCCCCACCGCCTGCATCCACTGCGGAAGGCCGGTGTCCGTGCTCGGCGTGGCGAGCAGGTGGAAGTGGTTGTCCATCAGCACATAGGCGTGCAGCGCCACCTGCAGGCGGGCCGCATGCTCGCCGATGAGCGACAGCAGCATCTCCCGGTCCTGCCGGTCGACGAAGATGTCCTGCCGGTTGTTGCCACGCTGGATCACGTGGTGGGGCTGGCCCGGCAAGGTCAGGCGCGGAAGACGTGCCATGGCGGTGCGGCGTGTGACGCTCAGGCGAGCTTGAAGCGGGTTTCCAGCAGCGGTTCGAGCCCGAACTCGGCCAGCAGTTCGCGCAGCCGCGTGGCTGCGCTGGCTTTGCGGTGGCCGGTGTGGCGGGCGATGATGAGCTCGTTCTTCATGCTGTGCTCCCAGCCGACCAGCTCGGTCACGGTCACCTGGTAGCCGTGCGCCTCCAGGTACAGGCAGCGCAGCACGTTGGTGAGCTGGCTGCCGATTTCCCTCGTGTGCAGCGGGTGGCGCCACAGTTCGGCCAGCGGCGTGCGCGACAGCGACAGGGCCTTGCTCTGGCGCAGGCAGGCCGCCACCTCGGCCTGGCAGCAGGGCACCAGCACCATGAAGCGCGCCTTCTTCGCCAGGCCGAAGGCGATGGCGTCGTCCGTGGCGGTGTCGCAGGCATGCAGCGCGGTCACCACGTCGATGCGCTCGGGCAGCGCCGTGGCGGTGGTCGCCTCGGCCACGCTGAGGTTCAGGAAACTCATGCGCTCGAAACCCAGCCGCGCCGCCAGCTCGCGCGAGCGCGCCACCAGTTCCGGCCGGGTCTCGATGCCGAACACATGCCCCTGGCCGGCGCGCTGCCGGAAGAACAGGTCGAAGATGATGAAGCCGAGATAGGACTTGCCCGCACCGTGGTCGGCCAGGCTGGCATGGGCGCCCTGCTCGGGCAGTTCCAGCAGCAGCTTCTCGATGAACTGGAACAGGTGGTAGACCTGCTTGAGCTTGCGGCGCGAATCCTGGTTGAGCCGCCCTTCGCGCGTGAGGATGTGCAGTTCCTTGAGCAGTTCCACCGACTGCCCGGGCCGCAATTCCTGCAGCACCTCGGCCTGCGACTTTTCCGCCTTGGAAAGCTTGGAGGCTTGGTTCATGCCGATGCTCCGCCGGGCCCGACCTTCAGCGCCGCCCAGCCTTCGGGGCCGAGGCGCTCCAGCGTCGCGATATTGCGCTCGAAGATGTCGGCCGCATCCGGAAAGGCGTCCACCGCCCGGCTCACGCTGTCTTCGCGCAGCAGGTGCAGGATCGGATAGGGCGAGCGGTTGGTCGCGTTGCCGATGTCGCCCTCCTCGCTGCCGGCGAACTGGAAGCGAGGATGGAAGCTGGCCAGCTGCAGCGTGCCCTCGAAACCGGCGCGCGCCATGCGCCGCTCGGCGTGGCCGACGAAATCGTTGAAGTCCAGGAAGTCCGCAAGGGCATGCGGCGCGACCAGCAGCGTGGTGTCTCGCACCGCCGCGTCGTGCGCCACCAGCTGGGCCGCCTCGAACAGCAAGGCATCGAGCAAGCCGGCGTCGTCGGCCAGGTGGTAGACCGCGTAGTGGATCTGTCCCTTGGCATGCACCGCCTTCGCAAAGGGGCAGAGGTTGAGGCCGATCACGGCACGCTCGAGCCAGTGCCGCACATCGGCCAGCACCTGTGCTTCATCCGCGATGCCGTGGGCCATGGATGGGTTGTCGCTGTCGATCATGAGGAACTCGAAGTCCGGGCGCCTGAAGAAGGGGAAACATGAAGATGAAGATACGCCAGCCGCATGGCCGCCAGCATGCCGACCAGCGAGCAAGCGACCGTGGCGACCCAGGTCCACTGCCAGCCGCCGGCGCGCATCGCCAGCCAGGCCACGGCCGGCGGCGCGAAGAATTGTCCCAGCGAGGAAGCTTGCTGCATCAGGCCCACCGTGGTCGATACGGTCGACGAGGACGGCGCCAGCCGCACCGCGAGCATGAACAGTGTGGCCGGCACCATGCCCCCGCCCAGTGAAAACAGGCACACGCAAGCGTAGCGCACCGACGCCGGCAAAGACCACGCGTCGGCGCCATGGCCCCATTGCGCGAAGGCCGCCACGCTGCCCAGCAGCATGACGGCATAGCCCCAGCGCAAGAGGCGCCCCGGCCTCACGCCGGCCTGCAACAGGCGGCCACCCGCCAGGTTGCCCACGATGTTGGTGGCGGCCGCTGCCGAGCTGAGCACGCCCGTCCACCCGGCCGCGATGCCGGCATCCGCATAGATGGCGGGCAGGAAGCCGATCACGGCCATCCACTGCGCCGAATAGACGGCGAATGCCAGGGCCAGCAGGCGCGGGCCGGGTGCACCCAGCGTCAGCGACAGGCGGCCGCGCCAATCGGGCGCACCTCGCTGGCCGCTCGGCCGGCGGGCATCGGCAGGCACGATGAACCAGACCCAGGCTGCCGCCGCAGCAGAGATGGCCGACATCAGCCACCACCACCCGGACCACTCGAACTGCGCGATGAATGGCGGGCCGGCGAGCAGCGCCAGGGCCACGCCCAGCGGCATGTACGCGCCCCACAGGCCCATGGCTGCCTCCTCCGCGGACGGTGGCGCCAGGGTGCGGATCAGGCCCGGACCCGGCATCACGGCCAGCAGGAAACCCACGCCTTCCAGCGCCCGAAAGACCAGGAGCAGCGCCAGCGCGTGCGCCCCGGGCTGAACCAGCGCCCCGGCGGCCCCGGCGAGCGTGACCAGCGCCAGGCCGGCCAGCATGCTCCTGCGCAGCCCGAGCGTGTCGGCCATCAGCCCGACGGCCAGACCCAGCGTCATGCCCGCCACCTGCACCAGCGAAAGAAGGAAGCCCGCTTCGACCAAACCGACGCCCAGGGCATCGCGCAGGGCGGGTATTGCAGGCGCGAGCTTGCCCAGGTGCAACGCGGCGCTGACGCCTGCGGCCATCACCGCGAAGGCGGCCACCGGCACCCGTTCGCGGGCCTGCGAAGCCACGGCGGGATTCAGACGGTCCATGTACGTCCGGTGAGGCGTTCGTGCTCGCGCATCGCGAAGCGGTCCGTCATGCCGGCAATGTAGTCGGCCACCGCGCGGGGCGTGTCTTCCTGCCGCGCGTAGTCCGGCGGCATTTCGTCCGGCTGCGAAAGATAGGCGGCAAACAGCTCGCGCACCACCTGCTGCGCCTGCGTGGTCGTTTGCACCACCCGGGCATGGCGGTAGAGGTTGGCGAAGAGAAAGCGCTTGAGCTCGCTCGATTGCGACCGCATCTGCGGGCTGAAATGCACCAGCCGCTGGCAATGCCGCACGGCGTCGGCATCGGACGGTGCCGCTTCGTCGAGCGCGGCGCGGGTGGCGTCGATGACGTCGTAGACCTGGCTGCTGAGCATGCGGCGGATGGTTTCGTAGAGCAGCCGCCGGCCGGCCAGATCCGGATATTCCGCAACCGCTTCATGGCGGAAACGCTCGAACAGTTCCACCTGCCTCAACTGGTCGATGTCGATCAGGCCGGAGCGCACGCCGTCGTCGATGTCGTGTGCGTTGTAGGCGATCTCGTCGGCCAGGTTGCACAACTGCGCTTCCAGGCTCGGCTGCGTGTTCTCGATGAAGCGGTGCGCCACGCCGCCCGGCTCCGCCGCCTCGATGCGTTCGGCGTTGGCGCGCGAGCAGTGCTTGAGGATGCCTTCGCGCGTCTCGAAGCTGAGGTTGAGCCCGTCGTACTGCGGATAGCGGTGCTCCAGCCGGTCGACCACCCGCAAGCTCTGCAGGTTGTGTTCGAAGCCGCCGTGCCCGGCCATGCAGGCGTTCAGCGTGTCCTGGCCCGCGTGGCCGAAAGGCGTGTGGCCGAGGTCATGGGCCAGCGCAATGGCCTCGACCAGGTCTTCGTTCAACCCGAGCGAACGTGACACGGACCGGCCGAGCTGGGCCACTTCCAGCGAATGCGTCATGCGGGTGCGGAACAGGTCGCCCTCGTGGTTCAGGAAGACCTGGGTCTTGTAGACCAGCCTGCGAAAGGCGGTGGAATGGACGATGCGGTCGCGATCGCGCTGGAAGTCGTCGCGGGTTGGCGCCGGCGGCTCCGGATGGCGCCTGCCGCGCGATGCGGCGGCGTGGCTGGCATAGCGGGCCAGCGTCATTGGGAGCCTGCCCGGATCATTCAGGCCGGCCCGCAGCAAGCGGCCAGCACGTCGCGCACCATGGCATCGGGCGCGCCGCGCACCACCGCCGAGCCTGGCTTGTCCAGCACCACGAAGCGGATCTCGCCGGCCTCCGACTTCTTGTCGACGCGCATGAGTTCCAGGTAGCGCTCAGCCCCCAGGGCCGGGCCGCGCACCGGCAGGCCGGCAGCCTCCACGAGGCGCGTCAGGCGTTCAACGAAAGCGGCATCCACGCCGCCCAGGCGCTGCGACAGATGTGCCGCCATCACCATGCCGCAACCCACCGCCTCGCCGTGCAGCCACTCGCCATAGCCCAGGCCCGACTCGATCGCGTGGCCGAAGGTGTGGCCGAAGTTGAGGATGGCCCGCAGGCCGGACTCGCGCTCGTCCTGGCCCACGACAAGCGCCTTGATCTCGCAGCTGCGGCGCACCGCGTGCGCCAGGGCCGCCGGCTCCCGGGCCGTCAGCGCCTGCAGGTTCTGCTCGATCCAGTCGAGAAAATCCATGTCGTAGATCGGCCCGTACTTGATCACTTCCGCCAGCCCTGCGCTGAGTTCGCGCGGCGGCAGGGTCGTGAGGGTTGCCAGGTCGCACAGCACGCGGTGCGGCTGGTAGAAGGCCCCGATCATGTTCTTGCCCAGCGGGTGGTTGATGGCCGTCTTGCCACCCACGGAAGAATCCACCTGCGCCAGCAGCGTCGTCGGCACCTGCACGAAGGGCACGCCGCGCATATAGCTCGCCGCGGCGAAACCGGTCATGTCGCCCACCACGCCGCCGCCCAGGGCGTACAGAACCGTCTTGCGGTCGCAGCCGTGGCCCAGCAGCGCGTCGAAGACCAGGTTGAGCGTCTGCCAGTTCTTGTGCGCCTCGCCGTCGGGCAGTTCCAGCACATGCACCTGCTCGTGGCGGCCGGCCAGCGCCTCGCGCAGCGCCTTTGCGTAAAGGGGCGCGACGGTGGTGTTGGTGACGATCAGGGCCTGCGCGGCGCGGGGCAATGCGTCCAGCGACTGCGGGTCTTGCAGCAGGCCGCTGCCGATCAGGATGGAATAGCTTCTGTCGCCGAGTTCGATCTCGACACGCTCGTGGGGGGCTGGCACTGGCATAGAGCCCCCGAGTTTAGGCGCTCACCCGGCGCCACGCCGGCCGGGCGCGGTCAACCCTGCTCGTCGGACGACGGGGGAACGGCGATTCCGGCCAGTTCCAACTGCATGACGATCAGGTTGACCAGCATGGCGACCGTGGGGCGCCCGGTCTCGACGATGTCGTGCGCGGTTTCGCGGTAGAGCGGGTCGCGCGCCGCATGCAGTTCGCGCAGGCGCCCGAGCGGATCCTGCACCTGAAGCAAGGGGCGCTTCACGTCATGGCGCAGGCGCCGGAAGAGGTCTTCGGGCGAGGAGCGCAGGTAGATCACATGGAAACCGCGCCGCAGCTGATGCCGGTTGGCCTCGCGCAGGACCGAGCCACCCCCGGTGGACAGCACGCCGTGCGGCGACTGCGCCAGCTCGGCGATGGTCGCCTGCTCCAGGTCCCGGAAGCTCGCCTCGCCTTCGCGCTCGAAATATTCCCGGATGGAGCAGCCGATGCGCTCCTCGATGAGCGTATCGGTGTCCACAAAAGGCCACTGCAGTCGCTGCGACAAGCGTCGCCCGACTGCAGATTTCCCCGATCCGGGGAGGCCGATCAGCGCTACCGCCACGCAGGGGTAGGCACACGCCAGGCGCGCCTCAGCGCGCGGCGTTGCGGTCGGTAATCATCTTCGGGGTGATAAAGACGAGCATTTCGGTCTTGTTGAATGTGCGATTGCGCGTCCGGAACAATGCCCCCACATAGGGCACTTCACCCAGAACCGGGATCCGCGATTCGTCATTCTGTTCGGTGAGCTCGAAGATACCACCGATGACGACCGTGCCGCCGTTCTCCACCAGCACTTCGGTCTGCACGTGCTTGGTGTTGATGGCGAAGCCGGCCAGGGTCTGCTGGCCCACCGTGTCCTTGTTCACGTCCAGGGTCAGGATGATGTTGCCTTCGGGCGTGATCTGCGGCGTGACCTCGAGCTTGAGGTTGGCCTTGCGGAAGGCGATGGAGGTCGCGCCGCTGGACGTCGCCACCTGGTAGGGCAGCTCGGTGCCCTGCTCGATCAGCGCCTTGGTCTGGTCGGCCGTCACCACACGCGGGCTGGACACCACCTTGCCCTTGCCGTCGGCTTCCAGGGCGGAGATTTCCAGGTTCAACAGGCGCGAGAAGCTGGAGTTGAACAGCGAGATCGCGAAGGTGCCGGGCGTGTTGCCGGTGCCGCTCGGGCTGATGGCCGGCAGGCTGACGAAGTTGGAGTTGCTTGCGGTGAAGGTGGCGCTGCCGTTCGAGATGGTGGGCTGCACACCGATCGAATTGTTGTTGTTCACGATGCCGCCGCCCAGGCGCACACCCAGCGACTTGCCGAAGGTGTCCGAGGCCTCGACGATGCGCGCCTCGATCAGCACCTGGCGCACCGGCACGTCCAGCTTCTGGATCAGCTCGGCCACGTCGGCCAGGCGGGACGGAATGTCGGAGACGAACAGCTGGTTGGTACGCGTCTCGGCAATCACGCTGCCGCGCGGGCTCAGGATGCGGGTGTTGTTGCTGCCCGAGCCGCCGCCACCGCCGCCGCCCGCCAGGCCCTGGCCAGTCAGGCCCTGGGCGATGACCGCCGCCTTGGTGTAGTTGAGCTGGAAGGACTGCGTGCGCAGCGGCTCCAGGTTGGCGATGGCTGCCTGGGCTTCGAACTCGCGCTTTTCCTTGGCGTCGATCTCGTCCTTGGGCGCGATCCACAGCACGCTGCCGTTCTTGCGCATGCCCAGGTTCTTGGCCTGCATGATGATGTCCAGCGCCTGGTCCCAGGGCACGTCCTTCAGGCGCAGGGTCAGGGCACCGCTCACCGAGTCGGAGGTCACGATGTTGAAGTTGGTGAAATCGGCGATCACCTGAAGCAGCGAGCGGATCTCGATGTTCTGGAAGTTCAGCGACAGCTTCTCGCCGCTGTAGCCCACGCCCTGCGTCAGCTTGGTCGGATCGACCTTGCGCGGACGCACTTCCACCACGAACTGGTTGTCGCTCTGGTAGGCGCTGTGTTCCCACTCGCCCTTGGGCTCGATCACCATGCGCACGCGGTCGCCCTGCTGCTGGGTGGTGATGGTCTGCACGGGCGTTCCGAAGTCGGCCACGTCCAGGCGGCGGCGCAGGCCTTCGGGCAGGGTGGTCTTGGTGAACTCGACGATCAGGTTCTTGCCCTGGGGACGGATGTCCACGCCCACCTGGTTGTTGGCCAGGTCGACGATCACGCGGCCGGTCTTGTCCGAGCCCAGGCGGAAGTCGATGTCGCGCAGCGGCAGCGAATCGCGGTTGCGGTTCTCGGCAAACTGGGAGGTGGTGGTCTGAACCTGCGCCACGCCGGCCACCTGGCCGAGCGACACCAGCACCGACTTGCCCTGCAATTCGGCCTTGTAGGTGGTCGCATCCCTCAGGTTGAGCACCAGCCGGGTGCGATCACCGGCCTGCACGACGTTGACCGAGCGCAGGTTGCCCTGGTTGATGTCGACGGTGTTGCGGCCGATGCCGTTGCTCACGCCGGGAAAGTCCAGCGCGATGCGCGCCGGCGACTGGATGGCGAAGCCGTTTGGCACGGCGGCCAGCGGCTGGGTCAGGTCGATGCGAACAAGCTCCGTCCCCCCTTGCACCGAACTGGTCACCGATTCGATGGCGTTCTGTGCATAGGCCGCGCAGGTGGCGCCGAGCACGAGGACCGAGGCGCCGATGGCACGCAGCCACGTCGCCATCGCGTTTTTTCTTTGCTTCATTTCTTCGACCTCTCTTGCAACACCAGCGTCGCCGGGCGTTCGATCCATTCACCGGCGGCGTCCTGCACGATTTCACGCAAGCCGAGTTCGGTTTCGGTGATCCGGGTGATCTTTCCGTAGTTCTGTCCGAGGTAGTTGCCCACCTTGACCTGATAGAGCAGCTTGTCCACGCTGATCAGCGCCACCGGCTGGCCGTTGCGGCTCAGGCTGCCGACCATGGCCATGGCATCCAGCGGATAGGCCTCCAGGGCTTCCTTGCGGCGGGTGAGCTCGGGCGCGATCAGCCCGGACATGGCCGGCTGGTTGGTGTCGCGGCGCAGCGCCTGGGTCAGCTTCTGGCTGTTGAAGGGCTCGAAGGCGGCGCCTTCGGTGTAGGCCTGCGGCACGAACTTCTTCGGCTCGGCGATGGGCGGAACGTTGGGGCGCACCTGGGCGCGCTGCTCGTTCATCCACTGCTGGAGTTCTTCGTGCTCGGAGCCGGAGCAGCCGGCCAGCGCCAGAGCCGACAGGCCGAGGCAAGCGGTGGTGCGGGCGAAGCGCATCATTTCTTCGCCCCCTTCTGCGTGGCCGCGCGCTTCTGGGCTGCCTGCTCTTCAGGGTCCAGGTAGCGGAAGGTCTTGGCCGTGGCGTCCATGGTGAGCGCGCCATCCTTGGACGGCACGATCGCCAGGTTGTTGAGCGTCACGATGCGCGAGAGGTTGGCAATGTCGGCAGCGAAGGAGCCCATGTCGTGGTAGCGGCCGGTCACGCGCACGGCGATGGGCAACTCGGCGTAGTAGTCCTTCACCGACACCTGGCCGGGGCGGAACAGTTCGAACTGCAGGCTGCGTCCGAGGCCCGCCTGGTTGATGTCGGAAAGCAGGGCGTCCATTTCCGCCTTGCTGGGCAGCTGCTTTTCCAGCAGGAGCACGTACTGCTGCACCTGCTCGCGCTGCTTCTTGAGCAGATCGAGATTGGCGGCCTGCGCCACCTTCTTCTTGTAGTCCTCGCGCAGCGCGACTTCCTTGGCGCGCGCGGCATCGAGCTCATCGTTCGAGTTGGTGAGCCAGACGAACCACAGCGCCACCAGTACTGCCACCACGATGAGCAGGAACAGGGCGTAGCGCGGCAGCGGCGGCCAGACGGAGGGGTCGTTCGTGTTGAGCCCGCGGAACTGGTCCGCCCAGCGGCGCACGGACGCGCCGACATCGACTCTTTGCGTGGAGCGTTTTTTTGCCATACGCCTTATCCCTTCGCTGCCTGGGCCGGCGCCTTGCCGCCCGGCGCATCCTGCGCTGGCTTGTTCGCGTCCGTCGGCCGCTTCAGGCCGATGCGCATCGTGAAGTTGGCCACCCGGCGCTGGTCGCGCTGGCTCAAGGCCACCGTGGCTGCGGTGATCTCGACCAGTTCGGGCTTGACCAGCCACGGGCTGCTGTTGCCGAGGTTGCGCAGCAGCTCGGACACCCGTTCGTTCGACTGCGCCATGCCTTGCAGGGTCACCGTCTGGTTGTCCTGCTTCATGGTCGTGAGGTACACGCCGTCAGGCAACTGACGCACCAGCTCGTTCATCAGGTGGACCGGCATGTTGCGGTCGCCCTGCAGGTCTTCCACCGCCTGCTGGCGCGCACGCAGCGCGGCAATTTCGGCCTGCAGGGTGGAGATCTCGCGAATCTCCGCCTCGAGCTTGGTGATTTCGGTCTGCAGGAACTGATTGCGCGAATTCTGGTTGGAGATCTGCGCCTCGAACCACACATAGGCGGCGCCGGCAAGGAGGCCGCCGACGAGCGCCGAGGCACCGAGCGCCGCATAGAAATTCTCACGGCGGCGCTTGCGCGCCGCCTCCCGGTGCGGGAGCAGGTTGATGAGGATCACTGCTGGAACCTCCGCATGGCCAGCCCGCACGAGGTGAGGTACGACGGCGCCTCGCGGCGCACCTTCTTCTCACGGATGCCGCCAGCCATTTCCATGCCTTCGAAGGGATTGATCAACGAGCAGGCGAAGGACGTCTGGCGCGTGACGGCGCTCGTCAGGCCGGGCAAGGAGGCCGAGCCGCCCGCCAGCAGCACGTAGTCGACCCGGTTGTAGGGCGTGCTGGTGAAGAAGAACTGGAGCGCGCGGGCAATCTCCTGGGCGATGCTGGCCACGAAAGGCTTGAGCACGCCGGTGCCGTAGTCGTCCGGCAGGTCGCCACTGCGCTTCTTGGTCTCGGCTTCCTCGGCGGAAAAACCGTACTGGCGCACGATCAGCTGCGTAAGCTGCGCGCCGCCGAAGGCCTGGTCGCGCTCGTAGATCAGCTCGTCGTTGCGCAGCACCTGCATGCTGGTCGTGGCGGCGCCCACTTCGAACAGGGCGACCACCGCATCCTGGCCCTGGCCCGGCAACTGCTCGATCAGGCGCGAGGCCGCCAGGCGCGAGGCGAACGATTCCACGTCCAGGATCATGGCCTTGAGGCCTGCTGCTTCCGCCAGGCCCTGGCGGTCCTGCACCTTTTCCTTGCGCGAGGCGGCAATCAGCACTTCGACGTCGCCGGTGGCGTTGTTGGCCGGCCCCATCACGCAGAAGTCCAGGCTCACTTCGTCGAGCGAGAAGGGAATGTACTGATTGGCCTCGGATTCGACCTGGATCTCCAGCTCCGGCTCGCTCAGGCCGCCCGGCAGGATGATCTTCTTGGTGATCACCGCCGAGGGCGGCAGCGCCAGGGCGGCGTGCTTGGTGCGCGTGCCGCTCTTGCGAACGACGCGGCGCACCGCTTCGGCGACCTCGTCGAACTTCTCGACGTTGCCGTCGGTGATCCAGCCGCGCTCCAGCGGCTCGATCGCACAACGCTCGAGCACCAACTTGCCCGACGCGTCGCGCCCGAGTTCGACCAGCTTCACGCTGGACGAACTGACGTCAAGTCCGAGCAGGGGCGCGGATTGACGGCGAAACAGCGAACCAAATGCAGCCAAGTTCGATCCCGGTAAGTTGTAACGATTCGAAAAATATGCGTAAAAATTCCGGCTTCGGCAGATGCTAGTGCAAGCTCCGCACCGCACCAAGCGACAAGGTACGCGCCGGGCAACATTCGTTGTCAAAAGTCGACGTAAAAGTGCGCTGATGCAACTTAGGTCACAATTTGGAGTACTTGGGTCTTAAGCGCCTCTGCGAGGCCTTTGGCGGGGGTCGCGTTTTTATAATGGGCATTGACTTCGCCCGACCTCATGCCCGATAAGAATCGCCCGTCCGGGCGCACCAAGTCTTCCCCTCCCCCTCCTTCGCAACGCCCCTGGTGGCTGACGTGGGCCCTGCGCATTTTGCTGTGGGGCACAGGGCTGGTAGCCGCTGCCGCGCTGTCGGTGCTTTTTGTCATTGCAGTTGCCCTGGCTGTGGCCTATCCGAATCTGCCCGACATTTCGGAGCTGTCGGAATACCGGCCCAAATTGCCTCTGAGGGTATTCTCATCGGAGGGTGTGCTGATCGGAGAATTTGGCGAAGAGCGCCGAAATCTCACGCCCATCGGCACCATTCCCAAGGTCATGAAAGACGCCGTGCTGGCGGCCGAAGACGCCCGCTTCTACGAACACGGCGGCGTCGACTACAAAGGGGTGATGCGGGCGGCCATCGCCAACATGAACCGCGTCAAGAGCCAGGGCGCCTCGACCATCTCGATGCAGGTCGCGCGCAACGTCTACCTGAGTTCCGAGAAAACCTTCACCCGCAAGATCTACGAGATCCTGCTCACCTTCAAGCTCGAGCACCTGCTGACCAAGGACCAGATCCTCGAGATCTATCTCAACCAGATCTACCTGGGCAACCGCGCTTATGGCTTCGCCGCTGCTTCCGAAGCCTATTTCGGCAAGCCGCTGCAGGAAATCACCATCGCCCAGGCCGCCATGCTGGCCGGCCTGCCGAAGGCGCCCGGCGCGAACAACCCGGTCAACAACCCCAGCCGCGCACGCGCGCGCCAGCTGTATGTGATCGATCGCATGGTCGACGCCGGCTTCATCACCGAGCAGCAGGCCGACGAGGCCCGCAAGGAACAGCTGAACCTGCGGGACGGCTCCAACCCCGACCGGCTGCATGCCGAGTACGTGGCCGAAACCGTTCGCCAGCTGATGTTCGCGCAGTACGGCGAAGCCACCTACACCCGGGGCTTGAACGTCTACACCTCGCTCGTCGCCGCCGACCAGTCGGCGGCCTACAAGGCGCTGCGCAAGGGCATCATGGACTACGAGCGCAAGCAGTACTACCGCGGCCCCGAGAAGTTCGTCACCCTGCCGGGCGACCCGGCCGAACTGGACGATGCCGTGGACGACGCGCTGGCCAACCACCCCGACAACGGCGACGTGCTGGCCGCCGTGGTGCTCAAGGCCTCGGCCAAGGAAGTGCAGGCCGTGCGGGCCAACGGCGAGACCATCGTGGTCACCGGCGAAGGCCTGAAGCCGGCGCAGACCGGCCTGTCCGACAAGGCACAACCCAACATCAAGATCCGCCGCGGCGCGGTGATCCGGGTGGCGCGCACACCCAAGGACAGCTGGGAAATCACCCAGCTGCCCGAAGTCGAGGGCGCCTTCGTGGCCATGGACCCGCGCGACGGCGCAGTCAAGGCCATGGTGGGCGGTTTCGATTTCGACAAGAACAAGTTCAACCACGTCACGCAAGCCTGGCGCCAGCCGGGCTCCAGCTTCAAGCCGTTCATCTACTCCGGCGCGCTCGAAAAGGGCTTTACCCCCGCCACGGTGATCAATGACGGACCTCTGTTCTTCGACGCAGGCACCACCGGCGGCCAGCCATGGGAACCCAAGAACTACGGCGGCGGCTTCGACGGCCCCATGCCCATGCGCAAGGCCCTGGCCAAGTCGAAGAACATGGTGTCGATCCGGATCCTCCAGTCCATCGGCACGCACTACGCCCAAGACTGGATCACACGCTTCGGATTCGACCGCGAGAAGCATGCACCCTACCTGCCGATGGCCCTGGGCTCGGGCTCGGTCACGCCGATGCAGATGGCGGTGGGCTATTCGGTGTTCGCCAACGGCGGCTATCGCGTCAACCCCTACCTGATCACGCGGGTGACCGACCACAAGGGCAAGGTCCTGGTCGACAAGCAGCCGCCGCTGCCCAACGAGACCATGCGCGCCATCTCGGCCCGCAACGCCTTCATCATGGACAGCCTGCTGCAGGAAGTCGCGCGTTCCGGCACCGCGGCCAACGCGCAGCGCACGCTCAAGCGGCCCGACCTGTACGGCAAGACCGGCACCACCAACGACTCGCTCGACGCCTGGTTCGCCGGCTTTCAGCCGACCATGACCGCCATCGCCTGGATGGGCTACGACACGCCGCGCAGCCTGGGCGACAAGGAAACCGGCGGCGGCCTGAGCCTGCCGATCTGGATCAACTTCATGCAGACCGCCCTCAAGGGCGTGCCGGTGGCCGAGGTCACACCGCCTTCCAGCGGCGTGGTGAATGTGGGCGGCGAGTGGTACTTCGACGACTATGCGCCGGGCCGCGGCGTGGCTTCGCTGGGCGTGGAAGCGGCTCCAGTAACAAGCTCCGAGCCGTCTGCAACGAGTGGCGGCACGGAAGCGCCGCAGCCGCATCCCGAAGAACGCAACCGGATCCTGGACCTGTTCAGGAACTGAGGATGGCGGCCCGCGCGGCAGGCCTTGACCGCCGCGCCTTCATCATTAGCCGCTACGCGGCGAAGCGCAAGGCCAGCCCGGCCTGGGCCGTGGCCTCGCGGGAGAGCTGCTCGTAGAACTCGGCGCCGGTCTTGGTGTCCCGCCAGGCGCTTCCGTCATGCCGGTAGTGGTAGCCACCCGAGCGCGCCGCGAGCCAGATCTCCTGCAGCGGCTTTTGCAGGTTGATGATCAGCTGGCTGCCGTTGCGGAACGTGATGGTGATCATGCCGCCCACGCGCTGGTTGTCGATGTCCGCATCGGTCTCGTCGTTGATGCGGTCGCACCCGCGCTCGATGGCGGCCAGAAGGGCCTCCGCGCGGTCCATGTACTCGGGGTCGGTCATACAATTTCTTGATGTTGAAAGCCAGCCAAATTCTAGTGAGCGCCATTGGCCTTGCCATGTTCGGGGTCGGCCTCGCGGGCTGCGGGCAGCGCGGGCCTCTGTACCTGCCCACCGATCCGGCGGCGGCCAACCGGGCCACCCTGCCCCAGGTGCTGCTGCCCGGCACTTCGCGCGGCAGTCAAGGCACCGCGCAGCCGCCGGCCCAGGGCGACAAGCCCGCCGGCGAAACGAACGAACAGAACAACAACCCGCCCAACACCAATAGCACCCGATGAGCCAGAACCAACTCCCGCTGCCCGGCCAGCCGCACATTGCCCGCAACGGCGAAACACTCATGGTCGAGCAGATGTCCCTCGAAGCGCTGGCGCGCGAGCACGGCACGCCGCTTTTCGTCTACTCGAAGCAATGGATGCTCGATGCGCTGGCCGCCTACCAGCGCGGCTTCGAAGGCCGCGACGCCCTCATCTGCTATGCCATGAAGGCCAACTCGTCGCTGGGCATCCTGCGGGTCTTCGCGCAGGCGGGCTGCGGCTTCGACATCGTTTCGGGCGGCGAACTCGCGCGGGTCCTGGCCGTGGGTGCCGACCCGGCAAAGATCATCTTCTCCGGTGTCGGCAAGACGCGGGCCGAGATGCGCCAGGCGCTCGCCGCCGGCATCGGCTGCTTCAACGTCGAGAGCGAAGAAGAACTCGATGTGCTGAGCGAGGTGGCTGCGGCCGCAGGCCAGCGCGCGCCGGTCAGCATCCGCATCAATCCCAACGTCGACCCCAAGACGCATCCGTACATTTCGACCGGCCTCAAGGGCAACAAGTTCGGCATTGCGCACGACCGCGCGGTGCAGGCCTATCGCCATGCTGCGTCGCTGCCGGGACTGCGGGTGGTGGGCATCGATTGCCACATCGGTTCCCAGATCACCGAGGCATCGCCCTACATGGACGCGCTGGAGCGCGTGCTGGACCTGGTGCAGGCCATCGAAGCGGCCGGCGTTGCGCTGCATCACATCGACTTCGGCGGCGGCCTGGGCATCGACTACAACGGCGACACCCCGCCGAACGCTGACCAACTGTGGCGCCAGTTGTTCGCGCGCATCGACGCACGCGGCTTCGGCCATCGCAAGTTCATCATCGAACCCGGCCGTTCGCTCGTGGGCAACGCAGGCGTGTGCGTGACCGAGGTGCTCTACACCAAGCCCGGCGAAGCGAAGAACTTCTGCATCGTCGATGCGGCCATGAACGACCTGCCCCGCCCAGCCATGTACCAGGCCTTCCACCGCATCGAGCCCGTGTCCGCGCGCGGTCATGGGCAGGCCAAGGACTATGACGTGGTGGGCCCGGTCTGCGAAAGCGGCGACTGGATCGGACGCGACCGCCTGCTGGACGTGCGCGCCGGCGACCTGCTGGCCGTGCTTTCGGCCGGGGCCTACTGCATGAGCATGGCCAGCAACTACAACACCCGCAACCGCGCCGCCGAAGTACTGGTCAGCGGCAACCGCGCCACGCTGATCCGCCGACGCGAGACGATCGAAGACCAGCTGCGCAACGAACTGGCTGGCGAATAAACCCCTGCCCCGCTATTTCGAGAGCTGGGCTCGTGCCGGTGCGGACGCCGGCCGCGCGGGCACGCGGGGCTTGCGCCATGCATTCCAGGCACGCCATCCGAGCAGCACCGCGATGATGGCCGCGTACACAACGGGTTCGCCGAAGTTGTTCTTGCCCGCGCGCATCCAGAAGAAGTGCAGCAGGCCCAGCCCGGCAATGACATAGACCAGCCGGTGCAGCATCTGCCAGCGCTTGGCGCCCAGGGCCTTGATGGCCCGGTTGAATGATGTGGCCGCCAGCGGCGTGAGCAGCACGAATGCGGAAAAGCCCACCAGGATGAACGGCCGCTTGGCGATGTCCTTGGCGATGTCCGCAAAATCCAGCCCCATGTCGAAGAAGCCGTAGCTCAGCAGGTGCAGGCAGACATAGAAGTACGCGAACAGGCCGAGCATGCGCCGAAAGCGCGCCAGCGCCGGTGTCTTCGTCATCACGCGCAGCGGCGTCACCGCGAGCACGATGCAGATGAAGCGCAAGGTCCAGTCGCCGGACGAGCGGATGAGGTACTCGGCCGGATTGGCGCCCAGGCTGTCGGTGAAGGCCCCCAAGGCCAGCCAGGCAAACGGCAGCAGCGCCAGCAGGAAGACCACCGGCTTGGCGGCCTTGTTCAGGAGCAAGACGTTCATGGAAACCGTACCCGCGCGCGCTCAGTAGAACTTCTTCAGGTTCATGCCCGCGTAGAGCTGGCCGACCTGCGCCTCGTAGCCGTTGAACATGAGCGTCTTGGTGCGCTTGGCGAACAGGCCGCTGCCGTCGCCGATGCGCCGCTCGGTGGCCTGGCTCCAGCGCGGATGGTCCACCTCGGGATTGACGTTGGAATAGAAGCCGTACTCGTTGGCGGCCGCCTTGTTCCAGGCCGTGCCCGGCTCCTTTTCCACGAAGCGGATCTTCACGATCGACTTGGCCGACTTGAAGCCGTACTTCCAGGGCACGACGATGCGCACCGGCGCGCCGTTCTGGTTGGGCAGCACCTCGCCGTACATGCCGAAGGCCAGCAAGGTGAGCGGATGCATGGCTTCGTCCATGCGCAGCCCCTCGGTGTAGGGCCAGTCGAGGATGCGCGAGCCCACGTAGGGCATGGTCTTCGGGTCGGCCAGCGTGACGAACTCGACGTACTTGGCATTGCCCTGCGGCTCGACCTTCTTGATGAGTTCGGCCAGCGAATAGCCCACCCACGGAATCACCATCGACCAGCCTTCGACGCAGCGCAGGCGGTAGATGCGCTCTTCCTGCGCGCTGAGCTTGAGCAGGTCCTCGATGCCGTACTTGCCCGGCTTCTTGACCAGGCCCTCGACCTCGACAGTCCAGGGGCGCGTCTTGAGCGTGTGCGCGTTCTTCACCGGGTCGCCCTTGTCGGTGCCGAACTCGTAGAAGTTGTTGTAGCTCGTCGCGTCCTTGTAGTCGGTGAGCTTTTCCATGGTGTTCGCGCCGGCCACGGAAGAGGCGGCACCGGGCAGCGCAGCGAGCTTTCCCGGCGCCTGAACGCCCGCCAGCGCCTCGCGGCCGGCCCAGCTCGCCAGTGCGGCACCGGCCACGCCGGTGGCCATCAGCTTGAGAAGATCGCGCCGTCCTTCGTAGGCGCTGCGCGGCGTGATCTCGCTGGAGCGCGGATGGACGAAACCCTTGTCGGTGGAATGAATCAGCATCGGTCGCCTTTTCCTGTTGTTGTCCTCAATTTCGGGCCATTCCCGGTTTTGGTTACCCGAGGGCGCAAATGTTCAACAGAAAAGAGGCGAAGGTGCCTACAAGGTGCCGTAACTATGCAGCCCGCTGAGGAACATGTTCACACCCAGGAAGGCAAAGGTGGTCACGGCCAGCCCCGCCAGCGCCCACCAGGCGGCCACCGTGCCGCGCAGGCCCTTGACCAGCCGCATGTGCAGCCAGGCCGCGTAGTTGAGCCACACGATGAGGGCCCAGGTCTCCTTCGGGTCCCAGCTCCAGTAGCCGCCCCAGGCATCGGCCGCCCACAGCGCACCCAGCACCGTGGCGATGGTGAAGAAGGCAAAGCCCACGGCAATGGCCTTGTACATCACGTCATCCAGCACCTGCGGCGCCGGCAGGCGCTGCGCAATGCGCTTGCGCCCGAGCAGGATGCCCGCCGCGATCAGCGCCGAGATGGCCGCATAGACCACCCAGTAGCTGCCGCCCGCCTCCTGCGCACGCTGGCGGAACGCCACCGGCACGAAGCACAGCGCCACGCCCAGCAGCCAGATCGGCGTGAGCTTGTACCAGCGGCTTTCCGCCGCCTGCTGCTTGATGAGGTAGGCGAAGGCCACCATGGCCGCCAGCGCGAAGGTGCCGTAGCCGATGAAGTTGGCCGGCACATGCAGCTTCATCCACCAGCTTTGCAGCGCCGGCACCAGCGGCTGGATCTGGTGGGCGTCGCGCACCAGCGTGTACCAGAGCAGGAAGCCCACGGCCGCGCTCACCACCAGCATCACAAAGGCGCCCAGCGCGCGCGTGCCGTAGTGCGATTCGTAGTACAGGTAGAAGACGGTGGTGATCCAGCAGAACAGCACGAAGACTTCGTACAGGTTGCTCACCGGGATGTGTCCGATGTCCGGCCCCAGCAGGTGGCTTTCGTACCAGCGCACCATGGTGCCGATGAGCGCCAGGCCCACCGCAGTCCAGGCGATGCGCGAGCCGATGGCCTCGAGCGCATCGGATTGCGTGCCGCCGAAGAAGCCCAGCCAGTAGAACACCGTGCTCATGAAGATGAGCACGCTCATCCACAGGATGGCCGACTGGCTCGACAGGAAGTACTTCAGCCAGAACACGCTGTCGGCACGCGCCAGGTCGCCCTGGTAGGAAACGATGCCCAGCAGTGAGGCCGCCGCCACCACCAGCCCCAGCACCGCCAGCGGCCGCCAGAACCAGCCGAGCCAGATGGCCGCCGGCATCGCCGCCACCAGGATCACCTTCTCGTAGATGTCCATCGCCCCGGCATAGCGGGCGAAGGCGAACAGGCCGCCAGCCACCACCAGCAGTGCGAACACCCAGTCGAAGGCGTTGCGGCGCGACAGCCAGCTGTCGTTGAGGGTCAGGGTCGTGGTGGTGGTGGTCGTCGTCATGGCGACTACTCCTTGTGAGTGGGCAGCAGCTTGCCGCGCAGCTGCTCGAATTCGCGGTCGGCGTCCAGGGTCTTGCGGTTGGTCGACATCGCCATGGTGGCGCTGGTCGCGCCCGTGCCGCCCGGCTGCGCGGCGGCCGGCGCCAGCCAGACCCAGAGCCTGCGCTCGCGCACATAGAGCATGGCAAAAATGCCGATGATCAGCAACAGGCAGCCCAGATAGACGATGTTCTTGCCAGGGGCTCGCGCCACCTGGAACACGCTGGCCTGCACCTGGTTGAAATCGGTCAGCATCATGGCCAGCGGAGCCGGATAGAAATAGGCGTCGCTGATCGCCAGCACCGCCTGCGTGAGATAGGCCTGGCTCTTCTCGTCGGCCGGCAGTGGCGCCAGCCCCGCCTGCGCGCGGCTGAGGTTGAGCACCTCGAACAGCACGTCGTTGAGGATGCGCACCAGCACGCTGCCCGCGCGCTCGCGCTCGCCCTCGGGCACGTTGGTCTCCATGAACTCCGCGATGGCCTGCCAGCCGCCGCGACTGGTGGCGTCCTGCCGTGCCCGCTCACTGCCGGCGAACAGCGCCAGCGCACGTGTTGCCGAAGCGCGCAGCTGCTCAGCCAGCTCCGGCCGCTTGCTGTCGGCCACGCGGGCGATGTATTGGTCCACCGCCTTGCGGCGCAGCGCGTCATCGGCCAATGCGGCGCGCATGCGCACAAAGCCGTCCATCGACCCCTGGTCGTCTGCCGGCACGCGCAGGTAGCGGAACGGCTCGCTCGGCTGCTCGCGCACGCCCAGCAGGAACACCGGCTGGCCGTCGCCGGTGTCGACCGGCACCATGTAGTTCTGGAACTCGCGCGCCTGGCCGGCCGCATCGCGCAGCTTGTAGCCGATGCTCGGGCCGATGTTGCGCAGCTCCTTTTCCTGGCTGCTCTTGTGGGCCGCGCCCAGCCGGGACTCGAGCTGCTGGCGCAGGTCGACCTTGCGCACGTCGACCGCGCTGCCGCCCTGCGGCGAGCCGAAGTTCTCGACGTTGATGACGCGCAGCGCGGTGAACTCGAGCGTGAGCGCGTCGCTGCCGTTGGTGATGCGCGCGCTGGAGCCGATCGTGCCCTCGATCTCGAATGGCTTGGCCGCCGCGCCCATGGGCACCGCCTTGAGCTTCACGCTGGAGCCGCCGTCGTCGAAGCTGGACTGGTAGATTTCCACGCCCTTGTAGCTGGCCGGGTGATTCACCTCGATCCGCGCCGGCACCTGCTCGCCGGTTGCTCGATCGTGCAACACCACTTCGCTGGCAAAGAGCTTGGGCATGCCGGTGGAGTAGTAGTCGACGATGAACTTCTTGAGCTCGATGGCAAAGGGCAGATCCTGCAGCAGCACGCCGTCGGACTGGTTGAGAATGGCCACGCTGGAACTCTGCCCCTCGGGCACCAGGATGTTGCCGCGGAAGGTCGGGTTGGCGGGCGAGAGCCGATGCTGCGGCGGCACATCCGCAATCAAGCCGCCGCCCTGGTACACGCTCTTGCCGTTGAACCAGGTCTGCGCGCGCACCACCAGGTCGCCGTCGAGCAGGCCGCCCAGGCACACCAGCACGATGGCGCTGTGCGCTGCGAGGTAGCCCAGCTTGTGCGCGCCGCCGGCACGCGCGGCCACCATCCAGCCCACGGCACAACCTTCGGTGCCTTCAGGCAGCTCGCGCCGTTGCAGCTTGACCTTCCAGCCGCCGCCGGCCAGCAGCTTGCCGATGCGCTGGGCGGCGGCCTCGGGCGCCTCGGATTCCAGCACGGCTTCGGCCCGCTGCCCGAAGGCGCGCAGGCTGCCCGCGCGAATGTCTTCCTTCACCGTGCGCAGCTCGCGCACGATGTGGGGCACGTTGCGCACGATGCAAAGCACCGTGCTCACCACCAGGAACAGCAGGATCAGCAGGAACCACCAGGCGCTGTACACGCTGCCCAGCTGCGCGGCCCGGAACACCTGCGACCAGAAGGGGCCGAACTGGTTGACGTAGTTGGCCGTCGGCTCGCCCTGCTTGAGCACGGTGCCGATGATCGAGGCGATGCAGATGACCGTCAGCAGCGCAATCGCGAAGCGCATCGAGGACAGCAGCTCCACCGCCACGCGCCAGGCGTGGGGGCCGCGATGGACGCGGAGGCCGTGAGTGGAGACCGACATGGCGCGAGGACCGAGGATGAAAGGAACTAGGAAAAGAAAAGGCGGGCCATCCCTGTCGGATCGGCCCGCCTTCTTGGGTTTGTTGTGTGGCGGTTGGTTCACCCGGCATGCGCGCGCCGTGCGCGCATGCATGCAAGCGATATCAGCGCAGGCCGGCGATGTAGTCGGCCACGGCCTTGATCTCGCGGTCGTTGAGCTTGGCGGCCACGCCGTTCATCACCGGGTTGTTCAGGCGCTGGCCGTCGCGGAAGGCCACCATCTGGGCGGTGGTGTAGTCGGCGTGCTGGCCCTGCAGGCGCGGGTACTGGGCGGGCATGCCGGCGCCGTTGGGGCTGTGGCAGCCGGCGCAGGCGGGCACCTGGCGGTCGGCCACGCCGCCGCGGAAGATCTTCTCGCCCAGGGCGACCGTGTCCTTGTCCTTCGCGAAGCCGGGCTTGATCTTCTTGGATCCCACGAAGTAGGCCACGTTGCGCATGTCTTCGTCGCTCAGGGCCGAGGCGAAGGGCTTCATGATCGCGCTCTTGCGCTTGCCCGACTTGAAGTCCTGCAGCTGCTTGAGGATGTACTCGGGATGCTGCTGCGCCAGCTTGGGATTGGCCGCGATGGAGGAGTTGCCGTCGGCGCTGTGGCACGACGCGCAACTCTGGCTGTTGGCCGGCGTCGCGTTCAGGATCGCTTCCCCCTTCGCCAGGTCCGGCTTGGCCAGCTTCGGTGCCGCCGCTGCACCGTCGGCAGGAGCCGGCGCGTCGGAAGCAAAGCTTGCATTGACACTGACGAAAGCGGCGCCTGCCAGGATGGCTGCGCGCAGAAAGTGAAACGACGACTTCATATCGAGGGGTTGGTTTTAGGGCGCAAAACCTTGCGATTCTACAATGGCACTCCCCTAACGATAGCTCAGTAATGACCCCCCCTTCCCGCCCACCGGCCCCGCATGCCAAGGCCAAGGACGACGCAACTGCACAACGCGAGCGGGTGGCCCTGGGCTGGCTGCACACCGCGCATTTCGTGACCAGCGCGCCGCAACTGGAACACCTGCCCGACCTGGGCCTGCCCGAGATCGCCTTCGTCGGCCGCTCCAATGCCGGCAAGTCCACCGCCATCAACACGCTCACCCAGCAAAAGCGCCTGGCCTTCGCCTCCAAGACGCCGGGCCGCACGCAGCACATCAACCTGTTCGGCGTGGGCAAGCAGAACCTCGACGACGCCGTGCTGGCCGACCTCCCCGGCTACGGCTATGCGGCCGTGCCGCGCGAGGCCAAGCTGCGCTGGCAGCGGGTGATGGGCAACTACCTCATGACCCGCCCGAGCCTGCGCGGCGTGGTGCTGATGTGCGATCCGCGCCACGGCATGACCGAGCTCGACGAGATCCTGCTGGACGTGATCCGTCCGCGCGTGGAGCAGGGCCTGAAGTTCCTGGTGCTGCTGACCAAGGCCGACAAGCTCACCCGTTCGGAAGGCGCCAAGGTGCTGTCCATCACGCGACTGCAGGCCGGCGGCGGCGAAGTCAAACTGTTCTCCGCGCCCAATCGCCAGGGCGTGGGCGAGGCCGCCGAGCTGCTCTGGCGCTGGGTGCACCCCGAGGAAGACCCGCAACCCGCGGCTTCAGGAGATCCTGCGGCCGCGTCCTGAACGAGAGACGTCGAGGCCCGCATGATCCAGACCTTCCAGCGCACCCTGCCGCACGGCATCACCCTCAGTTGCCGCGCCGCCGGGCAAGCCGGAAGGCCGCTGATGCTCTTTCTGCACGGCTTTCCGGAAGGCGCATTCATCTGGGACCCGCTTCTGGAGTACTTCGCGCAGCCCGAACATGGCGGCTACCGCTGCGTGGCGCCCAACCTGCGCGGCTTCGAGCAGTCCAGCGCGCCGCCCGAGGTGGATGCGTACCGGGCCCACCTGCTCATCAAGGACATCCTCGAGCTGGCCGCGCTCGAATCACCTAACGGCCGCATCGACACGCTGGTGGCGCATGACTGGGGCGGCGCCTTCGGCTGGGGCCTGGCCAACGCGCAGCCGGCGAAGCTCGATCGCCTGGTCATCATCAACTCGCCCCACCCCGGCACCTTCCTGCGCGAGCTGCGGGACAACCCGGCGCAGCGCGACGCCAGCGCCTACATGACCTTCCTGGCGCGGCCCGATGCCGAACGGCTGCTGGCCGAGAACGACTACCAGCGCCTGTGGCCCTTCTTTGCCGCGCCGCCCGGCGTGCGCCCGTGGCTGACGGAGGCGGTGAAGGCGCAATACCGCGGAGTGTGGGACGCGGGCCTGACCGGCGCCTGCAACCTCTACCGCGTGACGCCCCTCAAGCCCGCAGCGCCGGGCGAGGCGCCACGCACCTTCCCCGATTTGCCGCGCGAGCGCCTGACCGTGGACGTGCCCACGCTGGTGCTCTGGGCCATGGACGACGTGGCGCTGCTGCCGGGCCTGATCGAAGGCCTGGAAGACTACGTGCCGAAGCTGCAGCTCAAGAAGATGCCGGGCGCCACGCACTGGATCGTGCATGAGCAGCCCGAGACAGTGATGCGCGAGATCGAGGCCTTCGCGCGGCCGGCCGCCCGCGCTCAATAGACGGGCGGTTCGCCTTCGGGCCGCGTCTTGAAGCGGCGGTGCACCCAGTAGTACTGCGAGGGCATCGTGCGGATGTAGCCCTCCAGCATCTTGTTCATGTGCGTGGTGTCGGCCACGATGTCGCCGGTCGGGAAGCCGGTCCAGCGCGGCAGCAGTTCGACCTCGTAGCCCCCAGGTGTGATGCGGGTGAGCACCGGCATCACGATGGCGCGGCCCAGCTGCGAGAAGCGCGACAGCGAAGGCACCGTGGCCGCCTGCACCCCGAAGAAGGGCACGAAGATCGACTGGCTCGGGCCGAAGTCCATGTCGGGCAGCAGGTACAGCACCTCTCCCCTGCGCAGCCGGTGCAGCACGGGCTTGACGCCGTCGGTGCGCTCCAGTGCCGTGACGCTGCCGAAGCGCGTGCGGCCCGCGCGCGCCCAGTCGTCGATCATGGGATTGCGCTGGGTGGTGTAGATGGTCATCGACGGCCGCGCCATGTGCATGGTGAGCGTGGTGGCGCCCGCGTCCAGCCCGTAGAAATGCGGTGCAAAGAGAATGATGGCCTGCTCGCCGTTGGCCAGTTCGTCCAGGTCTTCCTTGGCGCCGCGCAGCGTCAGGCGGCTTTCCACCACCTTCCGCGGCGCATGCCAGAGCCAGCTGCGGTCCAGCCACGACTGGGCCACGTAGACGAAGGTCTGGCGCGAGATGCGCTGGCGCTCTTCCTCGGACAGTTCCGGAAAGCACACGCGCAGATTGGCGTCGACCACGTGGCGCCGCGGCCGGGCCAGCGCATGCAGCACATGGCCGAGCCCCGCGCCGACGCCGCGCAGCACCGGCAGCGGCAGGTGCGCAATGGCCTTCATGACGCCGATGGCCAGGCGCGCCGACAGGCTCATTGGCCCACCTCCATCTCGGCGCGCGGCTCCTTGTAGCGCGCGTAATCCCAGACGTACTGCCCGGGCAGCGCGCGGATGAGCTTCTCGATGCCCCGGTTCATGGCGGCCGCCGCTTCCTCCGGCGTGGCCTTCGGGTCGTTCAGCGCGGTGTCGTTCATGGCCTCGAAACGGATCGCGTAGCCCTTGCCGGGCGGCAGGCGCTCGCACGAGGCCAGGAAGACCCGGGCGCCGGTCTGCTGTGCCAGGCGCGGCAGCAGGGTCATGGTGTAGGCCCGCCGCCCCAGGAAGGGCGCCCACACGCCCTGCCCCAGCGGCGGCACCTGGTCAGGCAGGATGCCGGTGTAGCCGCCCGACTTCAGGGCGCGCATCAGGCCGCGCACGCCGGCCGTGTTGGTGGGCAGCATCTTGAGCCCGCGCCGGTTCTCGCGCGAGGCGGCCACCAGCTCCGACATCCAGGCCTTGCGCGCGGGACGGTACAGCGCGGTCATCGGGCCATGGGCGTCGACGAAGCGCTCGCCGATGGCCTGGCCCAGCAGTTCCCAGCTGCCGATGTGCGGGGTGATGAAGATCACGCCCTTCTTGCTGGCCAGCGCGGCTTCGACTTCTTCCGTGCCGCTCCAGCTCACCACATGGGGCAGCACGCTCACGCCGGCCGGCCGGCCCCACAGAAACGGCAATTCGGCCAGGGCAGCACCCGCGGCTGCAATGGCCGGCCGATATTGCGCCGGGGTAATTCCGGCCGATTCGGCATTGGCCTTGAAGCGGCTGCGATAGCCCGAGGACCCCCACCACACCAGCCATCCCAGCGGCGTACCGAGCCGATGCATCAGCGAAAGCGGCACGCGGGCGAGCAGGCGAAACAGGGTGATCATCCAAAAACAACTGGGGACGCAAATAAACCGGATGCGCGCGCTGCTTATTGTGAAAAGGCAAGAGCATCTCCAGCGCGGCTCTTATAGAATGTAAATTGTCGCCGAGTTATGGAACTACTTGCAGGGCGACGTTAAACACCACTGCTAAAGCGTTCGCCAGAACTCCCCCAGGGTCGGCAACGCGCCAATCCAGCTTCTAGCAAAGACGGAGTTTCAGCACATGGCGAACGATTTTCTCTTCACTTCCGAATCTGTTTCCGAAGGCCATCCGGACAAGGTCGCGGACCAGATCTCCGATGCCATCCTCGACGCGATCTTCCAGCAGGACCCGCGCTCGCGCGTGGCCGCCGAGACGCTGACCAACACGGGCCTGGTGGTGCTGGCCGGCGAGATCACCACCAACGCGCACGTCGACTACATCCAGGTGGCTCGCGACACCATCAAGCGCATCGGCTACGACAACACCGACTACGGCATCGACTACAAGGGCTGCGCCGTCATGGTCTGCTACGACAAGCAGTCCAACGACATCGCCCAGGGCGTGGACCACGCGTCGGACGACCACCTCAACACCGGCGCCGGCGACCAGGGCCTGATGTTCGGCTATGCCTGCGACGAGACGCCCGAGCTGATGCCCGCACCCATCTACTACGCGCACCGCCTGGTCGAGCGCCAGGCGCAGCTGCGCAAGGACGGCCGCCTGCCCTTCCTGCGCCCCGACGCCAAGAGCCAGGTGACCATGCGCTATGTGGACGGCAAGCCGCACAGCATCGACACGGTGGTGCTCTCCACCCAGCACAGCCCCGACCAGAGCGAGTCGCCCACCAAGATGAAGGCCAGCTTCAACGAAGCCATCATCGAGGAGATCATCAAGCCGGTGCTGCCCAAGGAGTGGCTCAAGGACACCAAGTACCTGATCAACCCCACCGGCCGCTTCGTCATCGGCGGCCCGCAGGGTGACTGCGGCCTGACGGGCCGCAAGATCATCGTCGACACCTACGGCGGCGCCTGCCCGCACGGTGGTGGCGCCTTCTCGGGCAAGGACCCGTCGAAGGTGGACCGCTCGGCCGCCTATGCCGCCCGCTACGTGGCCAAGAACATCGTGGCCGCAGGCCTGGCGCGCCAGTGCCAGATCCAGGTGGCCTACGCCATCGGCGTGGCACGTCCGATGAACGTCACGGTCTACACCGAAGGCACCGGCGTCATTCCCGACAGCCAGATCGCCGAACTGGTGCAGTCGCACTTCGACCTGCGTCCGAAGGGCATCATCCAGATGCTGGACCTGCTGCGCCCGATCTACAGCAAGACCGCGGCGTACGGCCACTTCGGCCGCGAAGAGCCGGAGTTCAGCTGGGAGAAGACCGACAAGGCGGCTGCGCTGCGCGCGGCTGCGGGCCTGAAGGGCTGACGCACGCGAAGGTCTGTTTTTTTCCTGCAGACCCGCTTCTCAAAGGCGCCCTGCGGGGCGCCTTTTTCATTGTGGTTCCCCGCAAACGGCGAAGGGGACGCTTCAGCGGCCGAGCAGCCGCCTCACTTCCTCATCCCCGGTCTGGTCGAAGTCCCGATACCAAAGGCCCACCGCATGGAACGATTCGGGCACCAGCGGACATATCACCTCGTCGGCCAACGCACCAACCGACGCCAGCGCCTCGCGTGATGCCACCGGCACCGCCACCCCGATGCGCGACGGCGCCTGCATGCGCACCGCCTGCACCGCAGCAGACATGGTGGCACCCGTGGCCAGGCCATCGTCCACCAGCAGCACGGGGCGCCCCTGCAAGGACGGCGCCGGGCGGTTGCCGCGGTAGCTGTGCTCGCGCCGCTGCAGTTCCGCCTGCTCGCGCTGCACGATCTCCTCGAGTACCGACGGCGTGACGGGCCAGTCGCCCGGCTCGGCGCGCACCCGCACGCCGCCGCTGGCGATGGCCCCCATGGCGTATTCCTCCTGGCCCGGATGGCCCAGCTTGCGAACCACCAGCACGTCCAGTGGTGCGCCCAGAAACCGGGCCACCTCCGCCGCCACCGGCACGCCCCCGCGCGGCAGTGCCAGCACGATCAGGTCCTGCCGGCCGCGCCATGCCGACAGCGCCTGTGCCAGGCGCTGGCCTGCCTGCTGCCGGTTGTCGTATCGCATGTGAAGCTGGCTCCGCCGGCGCGGCAGCAGGAAGCGGGCCGCGCCGGAATCAGAAACGATACGCCGCGCCCAGCCCTGCTGTCCAGTTGCGGCCAGGCGCCGGCTCGATATAGCGGCCGTTGCCCTCGTTCACGATGACCGAGCCGATGTACTGCTTGTCGAACAGGTTGTCGATGCGGGCAAAAGCGTTGAATTCCCAGCGCTCCCACTTGAGCAAATAGCCGGCGTACAGCGCCGCGACCGCGTAGCCGGGCGCGCTGACGGTGTTCATGTCGTTGGCCTGGATGCGGGCCACGGCCCGCGTCTCGACACCGGCGCGCCAGCCCTCCGGCGGCACATAGCCGAATGATGCGAAGAAGGCCTGCGGCGCCACGCCGGGTATCTCGTTGCCGGCCGGCACGGTGTTGGCGCCGGTGCAGGGCAGCGGCGCGCAGAACGCGTCGCTGTAGCGCGCACGCAGCCAGGTGTAGGCCAGCTGGGTGCGCCAGTGGCCCGCGGTTTCCTGCTGCCAGGCCAGCTCGAAGCCGTCGCGCTTGGTGCTGGGTGCGTTGCGGAACGTGGAGCGTCCGCCCATGCTGGTGTTGGTGACGATCTCGTCGCTGGTGCGCGTGTGGAACACCGCGGCCGTGAGCAGGCCGCCGGCCAGCCTGGCCTTGGCACCGAACTCCACGCTGTCGTTCACCGAAGGCTGCAGCGCAAAGTTCAGGCCGCTGCCGCCGCCCGGGCGATACGACAGCTCGTTCAGGGTCGGCGTCTCGTAGCCGCGGCCCCAGGTGCCGTAGAAGGACAGATCCCGCGTGGGCGAATAGCGCAAGGCGACCACCGGCAGGGCGCGGCTGTAGTCCGCGGCCCCACTGTCGTCGCCGTTGCCGGGGCGGATGTACTGGTCGCGCGAATCGAAGTCCACCGTGCTGTAGCGAAGGCCGGCCTCCAGGCTCCACTGGTCGGCGATCTGCCACTGGCCCTGCACGTACGGATCGAGGTTGTGCACCTTGTTGATTTCGTCGCGCCGCAGGTTCCCCCGCACGCCGAGGGTCGGGTTGGCCACGGTGCCGGTGTAGTTCTCGTAGCCGCGGCGATGCTCGTCCAGCGTGTCGTAGGCCAGGCCCGTGGACAGCTCGAAGGGTCGGCCGGCCAGCAGGCCGCGCGTGGTCCAGCGCGCGTCGAGGCCGGCGTAGTCGCGGTGCAGGTCGATCACGCCGCCGGCGCTCGACGGCGGCACTTGCACCGCGGGTGGAATCGCCTGGTACTGCACGGTGCTGCGCTCGCCGTCGTACACCAAGAGGCGCAGGTCGTTGCTGGCGTCCAGGCGCTTCTCGTAGATGAGCCCGGCCTGCATCTGGTCGACCGACTTGCGCGTGTTGAACTGCGTGGCAATGGGGGCGCTGCGCGGGTCCTGCGCGTACTGCGCGGGCGTCAGGCCCAGCGGGTCGTCGGCGCGGATGCGCACGCCGTTCATCACCACCGTGAGCTTGCTGTCGTCGCCCAGCGCAATGCCCAGCTTGCCGTTCACGATGTTGCGCTGCGCCGCGCTGTGTTCGCGATAACCGTCGGTTTCAAAATGGCTGCCGCTGAGAAGGTAGTCCACCGATCCGCTCGCGCCGCTCACCTGCGCGCTTTCGCGCCAGGTGCCGTAGCTGCCTGCGGCAATGCCGAAGCCCAGGCGCGGCGGGCCTTCGCCATCCTGCGTGAAGACCTGGATCACGCCGCCCGACGAATTGCCGTACAGCGCAGAGAAAGGCCCGCGCAGCACCTCCACCCGGTCGGTGGAGCCGATGTCGATGTTGGAAGTCTGCCCCTGCCCGTCAGGCATCGTTGCCGGCACGCCGTCCACGTAGATGCGCACGCCGCGCACGCCGAAGGTGGAGCGCGCGCCGAAGCCGCGGATGGACAGCTGCAGGTCCTGCGCGTAGTTCTGCCGGTTCTGGATCTGCAGGCCCGGCACGCTGCCCATGGCCTCGGACAGGTTGACTGCGAGGTTCGAGTTGCGCAGCTGATCGCCGTACACCACGTCGACCGATGCGGGCACCGCCAGCGGAGGCGCCGCGCCTCGCGGCAGTGTCACGGTCAGGGGAGGCAGGCTCGGGGTGGGGGCTTCATCGCCGGTGTCCTGCGCCACCGCGGCGGGCGACGCGGTCAGACAGGGCAGACAGACCAGGAATGCGAGCTGGGACTTCATTGGCGGCGATTCTGGCGCGCGGCGTCATGGCCGTGCCTCGCCGCAAACCCTAGTGCGCCGCGCCGCGCGTTCCTTGGACGGTGCCCGCAGTCACGCGGGGCGAGCACCGAAGGGCCGTACCTGTGCGGGGTCTGGCGGCAGGAATGGAACCGGAATGGGGATGGGGTCGTGGTCCGGTCGCGGAATGGGGATGGGCATGGCGCACTCCTTGTTTCTTGTGCTTGTCGAGTGCCACTGTGCGCGCCTGCCGGTGTGACCGCAGTCGTCCACTGCGCCGTATGGCATTGCACCGGAGGCCCGCACGGATGCCGGAGTGCGCCGACGGCCAATGCCGATGGATGGCGGGCCCGATGTCCTACAGCCATCGGCTTCGCATCTGGGAGGCGGGCGTCACTGCTTCGATTCGTGCGGCGGCACGAGCGAATCGATCGAGATGTCGATCGAACTGGCGCCCACGTGAACAGGGCCGGCCTTCCCGATCAGGTCACCCGGCTGGGAGACGGCGTTGCCGCTGGCGGAGACGCGAGCCTCAAGCGTCACGCTTTGCTGGCTCGACAGGCGGTGCCCGGCGCTCATGGCCAGGCTGTCGTCCAATGTGAAGGCCAAGGGCAGGTCGCGCACCTGGCGGCGCAGCACCGCCAGCGGCATGCGCGAGCCGTCGACGGGGCGCGCGTAGATGAAGACGGTTTCGTCCGGCGCCGGCTTTCGGGGCGCCTTTCCCGACATCACGACACGCCCCGATACGCTCGCGCCGGTGGCGGCCTTCGCTGACAGCGGTGTCTCGCCGCGGGCTTCGGCCAGGTTTGCCGCGATGCGCGCCGCGGTCTGCGACTGCGGCGGCAGCAGGCGATAGAGATGCTCCCAGTGCGCCACGGCCTGCGCCTTGTCGCCCCGCTCCATGGCGACGCTGGCCGCCAGCGCCAGGGCCTTGGGCTGCTCGGGGTCGAGCGCCAGCGCGCGCTCGATCTGCGCCTGCGCGGGGCCCTGCAGGCTGCCGCCGTTGACGCTGGCCAGCACATCGGCATAGTCGGCGCGCAGCGCGGCCTCGTCGGGCACCAGCTCCACCGCCTTGGCATAGGCCGCGGCCGCATCGGCAGGCCGCTCCATCGCCGCGTAGGAGCGGCCGAGCATGTACCAGCCCTCGGCATCGTCGGGCTGCATGCGCAGGCGCTGCGCGAGCTGGTTGACCAGGCCCTCCACCTGGGCGTTGCTCAACTCGTGCCCCATGCCATCCTGGGCCATGGGCCCCACGTCGCCAGAACGCCAGAGGGCCACGGGGTTGCCCAACTGCAGGTACAAGAGGATGGCCGCGCTCGGTATGGCGGCCAGCAGGAGCGAGGCCAGTGCGGGAGATCGCCCCGCGCCCGCGTCCTGCTGCGGTGCATTGGCATCGCCTGAGGGCGAAGCGGCACCATCATCCAGCAGGCGGCGGCCCAGTTCATCCTGCGCGGCATGGCGCAGGCTCGCGTCGAGTGTCCCGCGGCGCAGGTCGCCGTCCAGCTCATGCAGCTGGTCACGATAGACCTCGCCGGGCGGCACGGCATCGGCATCGCGCACCGGCGGCGCGGCGCGCAACAAGGGCTGCAACAGCACCGCCATGCACAACACCACCAACAAGGCAGCGACCAGCCAGAACATCGTCACGGCGCCGGCTCCTTGCCCTCGGCCTGGAGCATCGCCTCCAGCCGCAGGCGTTCGTCAGCCTGCAGGCCGGGCTCCGGCGCGCGGGCATGGCGGCGGCGCATGCCCATCAGCACGCCGACCACAATGACCAGCAGCAGCGCGGGGCCGAACCAGAGCAGCCATGTCAGCGGCTTGAGCGGCGGCTTGTACAGCACGAAGTCGCCGTAGCGCTGCGCGATCCAGTCCTTCACCGCCTGCTCGTCGGCGCCGCCGGCCAGTTGCTGGCGAATCTGGCGGCGCAGGTCGACCGCGAGTTCGGCATTGGAGTCGGCCAGCGTCTGGTTCTGGCACACGACGCAGCGCAACTGCTGCGACAAGGCATGCGCGCGCGCATCGAGTTCCGCATCGCTGGCCGGCGCCGCAGCGGCAAACGAAGCGGCCCACAGCAGCAGTGCGGCCGAAACAAGCCTAGTGCCGCGCATCGACCCGCTCCATTTCCAGTTGGCGCATGAGCGGCAGCACGCGCTTCTCGAGCGCCTCGGCCGTCAACGGGCCAGCCTGCCGAAAGCGCACGATGCCTTCGCCGTCGATCACGAAGGTCTCGGGCACGCCGTACACGCCGAAGTCGATGCCGGTGCGCCCGTCCGGGTCGACCAGCGTCGCGCTGTACGGATTGCCCAGGCGCTGCAGCCAGGCACGCGCGGCCTCGGGCTTGTCCTTGTAGTTGAGCCCCACGACCGGCACCCTGGTCTGCCTGGCAAGGTCCATGATCAGCGGATGCTCGAGCTGGCAGGGGCCGCACCATGAAGCCCAGACGTTGAGCAGCCAGACCTTGCCGCGCAAGTCGCTCGCGCGCACCGTCCGGCCGTCGGCTTCGAGCACAGGCAACTCGAAGGCCGGCGCAGGTTTGCCGACAAGGGCGGAGGGCAGCTCGCGCGGGTCGCGCCGCAGCCCCGCCATCAGCGCCAGACCGATGGCGATGAAAACGGCAAACGGCAGCAGGAAGCGCGTCATGCCCGCAGCTCCTCCTGCGCCACGCCGGCCGAAGGAAGGCGCGCCGCCTTCGACCCGGCAGCGCGGCGGCGAAGGCGATAGCGCCGGTCGCTGGCCGCGAGCAAACCGCCCAGCGCCATCAGGATGCAGCCGGCCCAGATCCAGTCGACAAAGGGCTTGACGTGAAGGCGCAGCGCCCAGCGGTCTTCGCCCAGCGATTCGCCGAGCGCCACGTACAGGTCGCGCGTGAAGCCGCTGTCGATCGCCGCCTCGGTGGTCGGCATCTGCTGGCTGCGGTACATGCGCCGCTCCGGATGCAGCGTGGCCAGCGGGCGCCCGTCACGGCTGGCAACGAGCGTGCCGCGCAGGGCGTCGTAGTTGGGCCCGCCTTCGGACACCACGCCTTCGAAGCGGAAGTCGTAGCCGCCGACTTCCACGCTCTGGCCGGGCTTCATCGGAAGCTCGCGCATGGATTCCTGGCTGCCCGAGAGCGTCGCCCCGGCAATGAACACACCCACGCCGATGTGGGCCCCCAGCATGCCCAGGTACGAAGCGGGCAACTGGCGCAGGGCTTTCCAACGATCGGGCGCATGGCGCAACTGGACGGCCAGGCTGGCGCCCGCGCTGGCCACGCACCAGAAGGACAGCACCAGCCCCAGGCCGACGAGTGCCGACGGATGCCGCAGCACGGCCAGCAGCGCCAGGCCCAGCGCCAGGCTGCCGGCCAGGGACCAGCGCAGCCGTTGCGCGAGCTCGGGCAACGGCTGGTCGCGCCAGCGGGCCAGCGGCGCGGCGCCCATGAGGAAGACGGCAGGCGCCATCAGCGGCACGAAGACCTGTTCGAAATAGGCCGGCCCCACGGAGATCTTTCCGAGCTCCAGCACGTCGACCAGGAGCGGATACAGCGTGCCCAGCAGCACGGTGGCGACCGCCACCGCCAGCAGAACGTTGTTGGCCAGCAGGAAAGTCTCGCGCGAGACGGCGGCAAAGCCGACGCGCCGCGCGAGCTGCGGCGCTCGCACGGCGAACAGCAGCAGGGCCCCGCCGGTCGTCAGCGCCAGCAGCACCAGGATGAAGGTGCCGCGCAGCGGATCGACCGCGAAGGCATGCACCGAGGTCAGCACGCCAGAGCGCACGAGGAAAGTGCCCAGCAGGCTCAGCGAGAAGGTGAACAGCGCCAGCAGCACCGTCCACGCGCGAAAGGCGCCGCGCTTTTCCGTCACGGCCAGCGAATGCATGAGCGCGGTGCCCGCCAGCCAGGGCATGAAGGAGGCGTTCTCCACCGGGTCCCAGAACCACCAGCCGCCCCAGCCCAGCTCGTAGTAGGCCCAGGCGCTGCCTAGCATGATGCCCAGCGTGAGGAAGCACCAGGCGGCAATAGTCCAGGGCCGCGACCAGCGGGCCCATGCTGCATCGAGCCGGCCCGCCAGCAGGGCCGCCACCGCGAAGGAAAAGCTCACCGAGAAGCCCACGTAGCCCATGTAGAGCATGGGTGGGTGAAACACCATGCCAGGGTCCTGGAGCAGCGGATTGAGGTCGCGCCCTTCCATGGCCGGCGGCAGCAGCCGGGTGAAGGGGTTCGACGCAAACAACAGGAAGGCGAGGAAGCCCACGCTGACGATGCCCATGACCGCCAGCACCCGGGCCACCTCCACGCTCGGCAGTTGCCGGCTGAACACCGACACGGCCGCCGACCAAAGCGCCAGCATCAGCGTCCACAGGAGCATCGAACCCTCGTGCGATCCCCACACCGCAGCCATCCGATAAGGCAGCGGCAGGGCGCTGTTGGAATTGGTGGCGACGTAGCGCACGCTGAAGTCGTTATCGACAAAGCACCACGTCAGTGCCGCAAAGGCCAGAAGCACCAGCACGCATTGCAGCCGCGCGGCGGGCTTGGCAACGGCCATCCAGCGCGGCCGGCCTGCCGCGGCGCCCGCCAGCGGCAGCACGGCCTGCACGGCCGCAACCAGCAAGGCGAGGATCAGGCTGAAGTGGCCCAATTCGGCGTTCATCGCGGATCGGCCCCCGCGCCCATCTGCCGGCGCACCTGCTCGGCCTTGTGCAGCGCATCGGCCGCCTCGGGCGGCATGTAGTTCTCGTCGTGCTTGGCCAGTACCTCGGTGGCGACGAAGGTGCCGTCCTCCTGCAGCTTGCCTCGGGCCACCACGCCCTTGCCTTCGCGGAACAGGTCGGGCAGCAGGCCGCGATAGACCACCGGGACAGTGCGCGCCGAATCGGTGACCACGAAGCGGATCGTCATGCCGTCGCCCTCGCGGCGCACCGAGTTGGGCTCCACCAGGCCGCCCAGGCGGAAGCTGCGCGCCACGGGCGCTTCCCTGGCCGCGACCTGGCTCGGGCTGAAGAAGAACACTAGGTTGGAGTTGAAGGCGTTCAGCACCAGCGCCACGGCTGCGCCGCCGCATAGCAGCGCAGCCAGCAGGATGGCAAGACGGCGTTGGCGGCGGGTCATGGGTGCGACTCCCGCGCCTTGCGCGCACGGCGGCGAAGCAGCACCAGCTCCGCACCGATCAACGCGATGGCCGAGGCGAAGGCCGCAGCCACGAAGCTCGCATGGCCGCCGGCGAAGATGTCGGACAGCAGCTTCATGCGCGGCCCTCCACGACTGCGCCGGCCAGGCCGCGCTCGCGCAGGATGCAGCGCACCCGCACCAAGGCCACGGCAATGGCATACATCCAGCAGGCCAGCGCCATCAGCAGCATGCCGGCCAGCATCGTATGGGCCATCGACGGCGCCGCCGTGAGGCTCACCGACGCGCCCTGGTGCAGCGTGTTCCACCAGCGCACCGAGAAATAGATGACCGGCAGGTTCACCGTGCCCACCAGCGCCAGCACGGCGCAGGCGCGCTCGGCCCGCCGCGGCTCGTCGATGGCCGACTCCAGCGCGATGAAGCCCAGGTACAGGAAAAGCAGCAGCAGCTCGGAGGTCAGGCGCGCATCCCACACCCACCAGGTACCCCAGGTCGGCTCCCCCCAAAGGGCGCCGCTGACGAGCGCTATGGCAGTGAACATCGCGCCGGTGGGTGCCAGCGCCGAAGCCATCATGGACGACAGCCGCGTGCGCAGCACCAGCGCCAGCGCGCAGTACATCGCCATCACCAGGTAGATGAACATCGACATCCAGGCGGCGGGCACATGGATGAAGATGATGCGGTAGACCTCGCCCTGCTGGGCATCGGCGGGCGCCACGAAGAACCCGACCCAGAGGCCCGCGAGTGCGAAAAGCGCCGCGGCCGCGAAGAACCACGGCGCCATGCGGCCTGCCAGCGGATAGAAGCGCACCGGCGACGCATAGGCCAGCCAGCGCGACGCTTGGCGCCGCGCCGGCGCCGCGGCCAGCGTGTGTGGCGGTGGAAAGGCTCGGCTCATTCTTGGATCATTCCATCGCGATTCGGAGGCTGGCCGCGGTGGCCAGCGGGCAGAGAAAAAGCGCCAGCGCCAGGCAGGCACCCAGCAGCGACAGTTGCGGCAGCACGCTCATGCCCGCATCCGCCGCGGCCGCGGCGCCGACGCCGAAGATCAGCACCGGCGTGCACAAGGGCAGCACCAGGATGCACAGCAGCACGGCACCGCCGCGCACCCCCAGCGTCAGCGCCGCGCCCACCGCCCCGACCAGGCTGAGCACCGGCGTGCCGATGAGCAGCGACACGGCCAGCAGCAGCGCCGGCGCCGCCGGCAGGCTGTACTGCTGGGCCAGCAGCGGCGTGAGCAGCAGCAGGGGCAGGCCGCTCGTGAGCCAGTGCGCGCAGGTCTTGGCCAGCGCGAGCAGCGCCAGCGGGTGCGGCGAGAGCAGCAGTTGCTCCAGGCTGCCGTCCGCATGCTCCTGCACGAACAGGCGCGACAGCGACAGCATCGATGCGAGCAGCGCCGCCACCCACAGGATGCCGGGCGCCAGGGTGCGCAGTTGCTGCGGCTCGGGGCCGAGGGCCAAGGGAAACAGGCTGCAGACAATGATGAAGAACAGCAGACTCGACAGGGCACTGCCGCGGCGCCGCCAGGCCAAGGACAGGTCGTGCAGCACGATGGCGAGGAAGGCGCGGGCCATGCTTGTCACCCCTGCAGCTGCAGTGTCTGCGAAGCACCCGGCAGCAGCTCGTGCGTGGCCACCACCGCCATGCCGCCTTGGCGCAGATGGTCGGCCAGCTGCGCGAAGAAGCGCTCGCCCGAGGCGGCATCGAGCGAGCTCACCGGCTCGTCCAGCAGCCACAGCGTGCGGCGCAGGAGCGCGAGCCGCGCCAGAGCCACGCGGCGCCGCTGGCCTTGCGAAAGCGTGCGCACCGGCGCCCGGGACGCTGGGTCCAGTCCCATTGCGCGCAAGGCATCGGTCACGCGCGCCGGCGAATCGTCGACCCCGGCCATCCTCGCGGCAAAGCGCAGGTTTTCCGCTGCGCTGAGATCGGCGTCGATGCCATTGGCGTGGCCCAGGTAGGCCACGGCCTGGAGAAACTCCGGCTCGCCGCTGCGCACCGGCTCGCCGCCCCAGCACAGCTCACCCTCATCCGCAGGGAGCAGCCCGCCCAGCACGCGCAACAGGCTGGTCTTGCCGCTGCCGTTGGCGCCCAGCACCTGGAGCAACTGCCCCGCATGCAGCTCGAATCCGACGCCTTCGAACACGCGCCGACCGCCGCGCGAAAAGCTCAACCCCTGGGCACGAAGTGCCGTGTCTGCGGTTGCTGCGCCAGCACTGGCAGGACCCACGCGCTACTGCTCCTTTGCCTTGGCCACGTCGGGCAGGTGGTGGGCGATGCCCTTGTGGCAGTCGATGCAGGTCTTTTCCTTGTTGGCCAGGTAGGTCGAGTGCATCTCGGCCGCGCGCGGGCTTTGCCGGGTGAAGTCCATGGAGCCGTAGTCGTGGCAGTTGCGGCACTCGAGCGAATCGTTGGCCTTGAAGCGCGCCCACTCGTGCTGCGCCAGCTCCAGCCGCTTGTCGAGGAACTTCTCGCGCGTGCTGATGGTGCCGAAGATCTTGCCCCACACCTCCTTCGACGCCTGCATCTTGCGGGCGATCTTGGTGGTCCAGTTGTGCGGAACGTGGCAATCGGAACACTTGGCGCGCACGCCGCTGCGGTTGGTGAAGTGGATGGTGGTCTGCAGCTCCTGGTAGACGTTGTCCCGCATCTCGTGGCAGCCGGTGCAGAAGGTTTCGGTGTTGGTCAGCTCCAGCGCGGTGTTGAAGGCGCCCCAGAACACCACGCCGGCGACGAAGCCGCCCAGCGTCAGGAAGCCCAGGCTGTAGTAGGCACTGGGTCGGGTGATGGTCTTCCAGTAGCGCTTGATGAGGTCGAACATGGCGCCTGTCTGCCTACTTGGACGAACCCATGACGCCGGGCTTGCGCTGCAGCAACTGCTCCACGTCCACGAAGTTGTTGCCCACCAGCGGCTTGGCGTCGGCTTGCGGCACGTGGCACTGCGTGCAGAAATAGCGGCGCGGCGACACATCGGCCAGCACGTTGTTGTCGCGGTCCATGTAGTGTGTGATGCTCACCGGGACGGACTTGGCCGCCTCGGCCGCGGTGCGCGCGTGGCAGAACATGCAGCGGTTGAATTCCTTGTCGACCTGGTAGTTGTCGATGGCATGCGGAATGGTCGGCGGCTGCATCGCGTAGTTGCGCGTGCGGCGCACGTCCTTGTTCTCCGTCGCGTAGAGGATGGGCGGGCTGCTTTCCTTGTCGACCGGCGTTGCACCGCGCATCGAGTCGACCACCGGCGCCGGCGGCGCGCCCTTGGATTGCGCCTGGGCGGCGACACCGGCCAAACCGGCCAGCAGCAGGAAGGCGGCCAGGCGCACCGAGTGCCAAAGTGAGTGCATGAACATGGGCTTTCCTCCTGTCATGTTCAGACCTTCACGATCTTGACCGCGCACTTCTTGAAGTCGGTCTGCAGCGAGATCGGGCAGGTGGCGTCCAGCGTGACCTTGTTGATCAGCTGGCTGGCATCGAACCAGGGCACGAAGACCAGGCCACGCGGCGGCGTGTCGCGCCCGCGCGTCTCGACGCGGGTGCGCATCTTGCCGCGCCGCGACACCACCTCCACCTCCACGCCGCGCCGCACGCCCAGCGCCTTCGCATCTTCCGGGTGCATGAAGCAGACCGCATTGGGGAAGGCCCGGTACAGCTCCGGCACGCGACGCGTCATGGAGCCCGAGTGCCAGTGCTCCAGCACGCGGCCGGTGGCCAGCCACATCGGGTATTCCTTGTCGGGCGACTCGGCCGGCGGCTCGTAGGGCAGCGCGAAGATCACCGCCTTGCCGTCCGGGTTTCCGTAGAACTGGTAGCCCGTGCCGGCCTTCACGTAGGGATCGGTGCCCTCCTTGTAGCGCCAGCGCGTTTCCTTTCCGTCCACCACCGGCCAGCGCAGGCCGCGCACCTCGTGGTACGTGTCGAAGGGCGCCAGGTCATGCCCGTGGCCGCGGCCGAAGCTCGCGTATTCCTCGAACAGGCCCTTCTGGATGTAGAAGCCGAAGGCCTTGGCCTCGGCGTTGGCGTAGTCCCTGTCGACCTCGGCGCTGGAGAACTTGTCCACATTGCCGTTCTTGTAGAGCACCTCGAAGAGCGACTTGCCGCGCAGTTCGGGCTTCTTGGCGATCAGCTCGGCCGGCCACACGTCCTCCACCTTGAAGCGCTTGGAGAACTCCACCAGCTGCCACAGGTCCGATTTCGCCTCCCCGGGGGCATCGACCAGCTGGTGCCAGAACTGCGTGCGGCGCTCGGCGTTGCCGTAGGCGCCTTCCTTTTCCACCCACATGGCGGTGGGCAGGATCAGGTCGGCCGACAGCGCCGTGACAGTGGGGTACACGTCCGACACCACCACGAAGTTGTCCGGGTTGCGGTACCCCGGGTAGCCCTCTTCCATGAGGTTGGCCGCTGCCTGCATGTTGTTGTTGCACTGCACCCAGTAGGCATTGAGCTTGCCGTCCTTGAGCATGCGGTTCTGCAGCACCGCGTGGAAGCCCGGCTTGTCGGGGATGGTGCCCGCGGGCAGCTTCCAGATCTCCTCGGCCTTTTCCCGGTGCTTGGGGTTGGCCACCAGCATGTCGGCCGGCAGCCGATGCGAGAAGGTGCCCACCTCACGCGCGGTGCCGCAGGCCGAGGGTTGGCCGGTGAGCGACATGGGGCTGTTCCCCGGCGTGGCGATCTTTCCCGTGAGCAGGTGCAGGTTGTAGACCATGTTGTTGGCCCACGTGCCCCGCGTGTGCTGGTTGAAACCCATGGTCCACAGCGACATCACCTTGATGTTCGGGTCCGCGTACAGCTCGGCCAGCTTGATCAGCTTGTCCTTGGGGACGCCCGAGAGCTTGCTCACCGAGTCGACGTCGTACTTGGCCACGAAGGCCGCGAACTCCTCGTAGGTGATGGGCTTGGCCGCGCCGGGGTCGGCCGCGTTCTTGGCCGCCTTCTGCAGCGGGTGGTCCGGGCGCAGGCCGTATCCGATGTCGGTCACGCCCTCCTTGAACACCGTGTGCTTGTTGACGAAGTCGCGGTTGACCTTGTTGTTCTTGATGATGTGGTTGGCGATGAAATTCAGGATCGCCAGGTCGGTCTGCGGCTTGAAGATGACCGGCACATCCGCCAGGTCGAAGCTGCGATGCCCGAAGGTGGACAGCACCGCCACCTTCGTCTTCGGATAGCTCAGCCGCCGGTCGGTGATGCGCGTCCACAGGATGGGATGCATCTCCGCCATGTTCGAGCCCCACAGCACGAAGGCGTCGGCATGCTCGAAGTCGTCGTAGCAGCCCATCGGCTCGTCCATGCCGAAAGTGCGCATGAAACCGGCCACCGCCGAGGCCATGCAATGGCGTGCGTTGGGGTCGATGTTGTTGCTGCGAAAGCCCGCCTTCATGAGCTTGACGGCCGCATAGCCTTCCCACACCGTCCACTGGCCCGAGCCGAACATGCCCACCGAGGTGGGCCCCTTGTCCTTCAGCGCCTTCTTGAACTGCTGCTCCATGACGTCGAAGGCCTGGTCCCAGCTCACCGGGGCGAACTCGCCGTCCTTGTCGTACTTGCCGTTCTTCATGCGCAGCAGCGGCTGCGTGAGCCGGTCCTTGCCGTACATGATCTTGGAGAGGAAGTAGCCCTTGACGCAGTTCAGGCCGCGGTTCACCTCGGCCTGCGGGTCGCCCTGGGTGGCCACCACCTTGTTGTCCTTGACGGCCACCGTCACGCCGCAGCCGGTGCCGCAGAAGCGGCACGGCGCCTTCGACCACTTCAGGCGCGTCATGTCGCTGTCGGTGACGAAATTGGCCGCCTCCGCCGGCAGCGTGATGCCGGCCACCGATGCGGTGGCGGCCATGGCGGTCCGCTTAATGAAGTCCCGGCGTGTGCTCATCGTCCAATTCCTCCTGCATCGATGCCATGTCCTCGCAATGCTGGTAGACCAGCGTGGCCGCCAGAACGCCCTGCAGCCTTTGCATGTGCTCGAGGTGGGCCGAGATGGCCCGCGAACTGGGCGCCTCCAGCGTCACCACCAGCTTGCCGGCCGCATTGGTGGCATGCACCTCGGCGCCGGCCATCAACTCGATGGACTGGCGGACCCGGTCGGTCATGTCGGGATTGGCGTGGACGACGACACCGGCGATGTGCCATTCGTCGGGCGACCCCGGCGGCGGGTCGTGTTCGCAAACGCTCGTGTCAAGCATGGCCGTTCCCCCTCGCGCCGGCAGCGCATGGTTTGGTTGCATCGAATTCCCGCACTCCGTTGCACGGGAAAGGGTTGGCTTCTCTTCGGCTTCTAGTGAGATGGCGGGCCACTCACCAGTTGAGTCATCCAGACGACGAATCCGTAGCCGCCCACGAACATGACTGTGAGCACCGGCACCATGACGGCGGTGAGAAAGAGAAAGCTTCGCCACTCCTCCTTCTTGCGCTGAGGATCTGGGGCGAGGCTCCGTTGTTGCTCTTGCATCGTGGGCTTTCAGAGGTGGAGTCAGTAGCACTCGGAAAACTTGGCAAATTAAAGTCAACTACGTTCGGAGTGTCAACGCTCAAACGAGGTAGGGCTGATCCAGATCAAGAAAGAAAAAAACCCGTCTGCCGCAACAAGCGGCAAACGGGCCTTGATCGCTGGCCTGCGCGAGGAGCACCCAGCGTAATTCGAGAGGCGTGCCGAATGGCACGCGCGGTCAGGCCGGCAAGCTCAGAGGTCGAGCTTGTTGACCTTGGTGCCGTCGATGCTCAGGTTGGCCATCAGCCCGGCGTTGCTCAGCGCATAGCCCAGCACCGGCTGGCGCGCGGTCTGCGTGTCGAGCGCGGCCGAGGCGCCCGTCTTGAGCATGGTCACCGAAGCGTCGGCGCCGGCCGTCCAGCCCTTGCTGGCGCGGAACTTGTCGAGTGCGTCCTGCGTCATGAAGAGCACATACACCGCCTTGGAATCGGCGCCGGCCAGCAGGCCGACCGATGCGGCCGTGGTGCTGTAGTAGCCGTCGGTCTTGGTGCCGGTGCGCAGGGCGCCCTGGCCGTACGAACCACCGATGCCCAGGCCGGCAGACACCACCGACGGGAACACCAGCACGCCCTTGGCCTTGCCCACCAGTTCCCGAGAGCCTGGTACCTGCGCATAGAGCTTCGTCATGGCGCTGTCCACCTGCGCATCGATGCTGCTGCGCCGCGACGCCGGATCGCCGCTGCTGCCCGAGGTGGTGGTACATGCTGCTGCGAACACCGCCAGGAGACCGGTTGCCAGAAAGGTACGCTTGTTCAAGGATTGCTCCCAGTAGTTGTTGGGCAGACCATTGTGCACACGCACCCCGGACAGCTCAAGCCACCTTCGAAAATGCGGCGGTGCGGCATTCAGCGGGCCGCACCACCCTGTTCAGCGGGCACTGCCGCAGAAACGGCGTTGGCACACGCCACCGGCTGCACGCTGCAGCGAAGCCGCCGCCCCTCGCGCAGCAGCCGCAGGCCGCGGTGCCGGACCAGGTAGCGCAGGCCGATGGCCGCCGACCCGAGTCCTGCTGCCGCCGCGACGCCCAGCGCCCAGCGCGGCCCGAAGGTGTCGGCCACCCAGCCCACCACCGGCGCGCCCAGCGGCGTGCTGCCCAGCAGGATGGCCAGCAGGATGGCAACCACGCGGCCGCGCAGCGCCGGGTCGGTGGACAGCTGCACCAGGCTGTTGGTGGACGTGGTGAGCGTCTGCGCCGCCACGCCGATGGCGACCAGCGTCATGCCGAAGCCGATCACGTTGGGCATCAGGGCCGCGGCCAGGCATCCCAGGCCGAACACCACCGAGCCGACCATCAGCACGCCGAATCGCGGCTGTGCCCGGCGCGCCGCCATGAGCGCCCCGGTGACCGAGCCGATCGCCATCACCGAAGACAGCAGGCCGTACTGGCCCGGCCCGCCATGGAAGGCGCTCACCGACATGGTGGAGATGAAGATCGGGAAGTTCAGGCCGAAGGTGGACACCAGGAACAGCATGGCCAGCAAGGCGCGCAGGTCGGGCCGCGCCCAGACGTAGCGAAAGCCTTCCATCAGGCTGCCCCGGCGTTCCGCCGCCGTGCCGCCGCGCGCGAACAGCTCGCCCTGGCGCAGGCAGGCCAGCGCCGCCAGCACCGCCAGGAAGGACAGCGCGTTCAGCAGGAAGGCCTCTCCCGGACCTGTTCCCGCGATGACCAGCCCCGCCACAGCCGGGCCCACCATGCGCGCGGCATTGAAGGAGGTGGAGTTGAGCGCGACCGCATTCGAAAGATCGGCCTCGGACACCAGTTCGGCCACGAAGGTCTGGCGCGCCGGCGCGTCGAAGGCCGCCACGCAGCCCAGCAGCAGCGCGAACACATAGACATGCCACAGCTGCGCGGCACCGCTCAGGGTGAGCACCCCCAGCCCGAGCGCCAGCAGCCCCATGGCGGCCTGCGTGGCCATGAGCAGCTTGCGGCGGTTCAACCGGTCGGCCGCCAGGCCGGTGAAGGGCAGCAACGCCAATTGCGGGCCGAACTGCAGCGCCATCACGATGCCCACCGCCGTGGCGTTGTGGTCCGTCAGGTGCGTGAGCACCAGCCAGTCCTGCGCGGTGCGCTGCATCCAGGTGCCCACGTTGGACACCAGCGCGCCAGCCGCCCACAGCCGGTAGTTGCGCACGCGAAGCGATCTGAAGGTGCTCATCGCGTCAGTCCAGCAGGCGCTGCAGCAGCCGCACCGCCGTTGCCAGCTGCTTCTGTTCGGACGCCGAGTAGCGCGACTCGATGGTGTGCTGCAGCCAGTCCTCGCGGGCCGCGCGCACCTGCCGGAACACCTTGCGCGCCAGCGGCGTGAGCGACAGCAGCGTGCGGCGGCCGTCGGCCGGATCGGGCGCGCCCTTGACGTAGCCCGCTTCGATGAGCGAGGCCACCGTGGCCCCCATCGACTGCGGGCGCACGCCTTCGGCCGCGGCCAGCTCGGTGACGCTGGCGGCTTCCTGCCGCTCCAGCCGCAGCAGCACGGAGCGCTGCGACTCCGTCCAGTCGGCGGCGGAAGCCTGCTGCCGCAGGCGGCGGCGCAGCTGGGCGGCCAGCATGCGCAGCTCCACGGCCAGCGCATGGGCGTTGTCGGCTTCGGGGCGGGTGGGTTGGACAGCAGTCGTCATGATAGGAAGGATGACTGTGAAGTTTACCTTCCTATTTGATCCTTTGCCGGCGCTCGGGTATTGGGCACAAGCTCAGAACCAAAACATCGATGGCGCCCTTGGATGATTCCGTAGTTTGCAAATCGAAAACCGTTCGTTCCCTCCGGGCGTTCTCTTTTCTAGAGTGCATGGCTTCAACTCGCCTGGAGCACACCTTGACCACCGCACAACCGAGCACCGCGCACGCCGACGCGGCCTTCGACACCTCCTTCAAGAACCTGCGCGTGCGCCGCCTGGCCGGCCGCATCGGCGCCGAGATCCATGACCTGAAGCTGTCGGGCTCGCTGGACGAGGCCACCTTCTCCGAGCTGTACGCGGCGCTGCTCAAGCACAAGGTGGTGTTCCTGCGCGGCCAGGGCCACCTGGACGATGCCGAGCACCAGGCCTTCGGTGCGCGCTTCGGCAAGACGGTGGCGCACCCCACGGTGCCGGCGCGCGAAGGCACGCGCATCTTCGAGCTGGACGCCTCCAAGGGGGGCGGCCGCGCCGACTCGTGGCACACCGACGTGACCTTCATCGACGCCTTTCCCAAGGTGTCGATCCTGCGCGGCGTGACCATTCCGGCCTACGGCGGCGACACCGTGTGGGCCAGCACCGTGGCGGCCTACGAAGGCCTGCCCGAGGACCTCAAGCGCCTGGCCGAAGGCCTGTGGGCCGTCCACAGCAACGACTACGACTACGCGGCGCAGCGCACCGACATCGATCCCACGCGCCTGGCGCATCACCAAAAGGTGTTCGTCTCCTCCGTGTTCGAGGCCGAGCACCCGGTGGTCCACGTGCACCCCGAGACCGGCGAGCGCGCACTGCTGCTGGGCCATTTCATCAAGCGCATCTCTGGCCTCACGACGGCGGAGTCGGCGCGCATCTTCGAGATCCTGCAGAACCGCGTGATCCGGCTGGAAAACACGGTGCGCTGGAACTGGCGCCAGGACGACGTGGCCATCTGGGACAACCGCGCCACGCAGCACTACGCCATCAACGACTACGGCGACCAGCCGCGCGTGGTGCGCCGCGTCACGGTGGAGGGCGAAGCCGCCGTCTCGGTGGATGGCCGCAGGAGCCGCACCCGCACCCGGCCGGAAGCGGTGAACGACGAGCAGATCCGCCAGGTGATCGCGCAGAGCGCCTGAATCAAGAAGAGGAAGAGCCGACTGCCATGACGACGCAACGCCGCCAGGTCCTCGCCGCCGGTGCCGCCCTGGGCGCCGGCGCCCTGCTGCCCGCTTCGCGCGCCCTCGCCCAGGGCGGCGCGAAGAAGTACGCCGGGGTCACGCTCAACGTGTCGACCTTCAGCGCCGCATATCCAAAATTCCTGCAGCAGGCGCTGCCGGAATTCGAGGCGCTCACCGGCGCCAAGGTGAACTTCGACGCGCCCTCCTTCCCGGTCTACAACCAGCGCGTGGACCTGGAGCTGTCGACCCGGGGCACGGCCTACGACGTGGTGAACGTCACCTTCATCTATTCCAGCCGCTGGATCAACTCGGGCTGGCTCACGCCGCTGGACGACTACATCCGCAACCCCAACCTCACGCCGGCCGACTTCGACCTGAACGACTTCCTGCCCGGCGCCCGCGCACCCGAGACCGGGCGCGACGGCAAGCTCTATGGCGTGCCGTGGACGGCCGAGGCGCTGCTCACCGCCTCGTCGCGCTTCGACCTGGTGCAGGCGGCGGGGCTGGAATTTCCGGACAGCACCGACGATCTCGTGAAGGTGCTGCGCGCGGTGAACAAGAAGGAGCGCGTGGCCGGCTTCGTGGCCGACAACCACTACGGCTGGACCTTCGTGCCCTACCTGCACGCCTTCGGCGGCGACGTGTTCCGCAAGGCCCCCGACGACCTCTTCCCCACGCTGGACACGCCCGAGGCGATTGCCGCCGCCGACTACTACGCCAACCTGCTGCGAGAGTTCGGCCCCGACGGCGCGGTGACCTACACGCCCGACCAGGTCATCACCTCGCTCAAACAGGGCCGCGTGAACTTCACCGACCAGGGGCAGCTGTACCTGGCGCAACTGGGCGATGCGGCCACCAGCAAGACCCTCAAGACGGTGAAGTTCGGCCTGGTGCCCAAGGGGCCGGCGGGGCGCTTTCCCGGCACTGCCGTGCACGGCCTGGGCATTCCGGCCGGCTCCAGGAACAAGGAAGCAGCCTGGGCCTTCATCGCCTGGGCGCTGTCCAAGCAGACCACGCGCAAGGCGGTGCAGGCCGGCTACGGCTCGCCGGCACGCCGCTCGGACCTGGAGGCGCCCGAGTTCCGCGCGCGCCAGACCATCAACGGCACCGACCTGGCCAAGCTGGCGCAGGACTCCATCGAGCTCGCCTCGAAGACCGGGCACATGAAGTACCGCACCGTCTCGGTCTATCCGCAGGTAGATCAGCAGCTCAACAAGGCGATCGAGCTGGTGGCGACCAGGCAGCTGTCGGCCAGGCAGGCCATGCAGCAGGCGCAGGCGCAGTCCATTGCCGAGCTGAAACGCTCAGGGCTCAGCCTGTAGCGAGGGGGCGCGGCGATGTCCCTGCATGCTGCTGCGGCCACCAGCTGGCAGGCCGAGCGCCGGCGCGCCTTTCTCTTCGGCCTGGCGCCATCGCTCGTGGTGCTGCTGGCCATCACGCTGGTGCCCGCCGTGGCGCTGCTGGTGGCCAGCCTCACGCCGCTGAGCCTGACCGATCCGGTGGCCACCTTCCGCTTCGACGACCCGCTGGTGAACTACCGGCACCTGCTGGAAGACACGCGCTTTCTCGGCTCGGTGGTCACGCAGCTCAAGCTCTCGGTGTCCAGCGTGGCGCTGCAGGTGGGCGTGGGCCTGGGCATCGCCCTGCTCCTGCACGGGCCTTCGCGCATCCTGGCGGCCACGCGCGCAGCCTTCCTCATTCCGATGGTGCTGCCGCCCATTGTGGTGGCGCTGATCTGGAAGATCCTCTACACGCCCGACATCAGCCCGCTGCACCGCGCGGCCGAGGCGCTGGGCCTGCCCTTCTCCTCGCTCATCGCCAACCCCGGCACCGCCTTGTGGGCCATCAGCGTGGCCGACACCTGGCAGTGGTTTCCCTTCACCATGCTGATGGTGCTGGCGCAGCTGCAGATGGTGCCGCAAGGCCCTGTCGAGGCCGCGCGCCTGGACGGCGCCAACCGCTGGCAGGTGTTCCGCTTCATCGTGCTGCCGCACCTGCGGCCGGTGCTGGTGGTGTGCGCGCTCTTTCGCCTCATCGACAGCTTCAAGGCCTTTCCGCTGATCTACGTGCTGACCAACGGCGGGCCCGGCACGGTGACCGAGGTCACCAACTACTACGGCTTCGTGCAGGCCTTCAACTTCTCCTTCTGGGGCTACGCCAGCGCCATCGCCATGGTGATCCTGGCGGGCGTGTTCGCGCTGGCCGCCCTGGTGAGCCGACTGGGATGGAACCCTCACCATGAACACCGCTAACCCCCGCTTCGACGACCTGGAGCGCGCGCAGGCGCTGGCCTGGAGTCCGCTCACCACACCGGCTGCCACGGCCGGTGCGGGCATCGACCCGCAGCCCTGGCGCTGGCCGTCGCTGGCGCCTTCCGTGGCCGTTGCGGGCGCTGCGACTGCCGCTGCCGG
>NZ_BCUU01000001.1 GCF_001591385.1 Variovorax soli NBRC 106424 | reverse complement strand
TGCCGCGCCGGGCGCCGCTCAGTCCGCGGGGTCGGCGGCTACGCCGGCTTCGTCGCCTGCTGGCACGCCTGCTTCCGGATCCGGGGCGGCGTCCCCCGTTGCAGTAGCCGAGGCTTCCGGTGCGGCTGCCGCGGCGGCCCTGGCTGCAGCTGCAGAGCAAGCCCGCCGCGATGCCGATCGGCTGAAGGAAATGGAGGCAGCCCTGGCCACCTTGCGCGAGCAGTCGGCGCAGAACCAACGCCAGCTGCTTGAACTGCGAGGCAGCCTTGTACAGGCCGAAGCCGACCGCTATCGCAACCCGGTCGTCTACGCACTGATGGCGCTGCTGGCCTTGGCGCTGCTTGCCTTGATGGTCCTGTGGCGGCAGGCGCGCAGGGCCCGCCAGGCCGCCTGGTGGGGCGGCGCGGCAGATGAAGAGCCGCCATCCACATTCATCGCGAAGGAGCCCCTGCCTCGGCACGGCGAGCTGGCCGATGACGATGATGACGACGACGACACCGAAACGAACCCTGCCGCACCGGCGGATGTCTCGGGTCTGCAGTCGGCAGCGCAGGGGCTTCGCGTCACGGCCCTGCCAGAGGGGGTCGGTGCATCGGCTTTCCAGGGCACGCACACGCGGGTCGTCAATGCCGAGCAGTTGCTCGACGTGCAGCAGCAGGCCGAATTCTTCCTGTCCCTCGGCCAGCACGATCAGGCCATCGGCGTGCTGCGCGAGCACATCGCGGCCAGCCCCGGAACGAGCGCCATGGCGTACCTGGACCTGCTCGGCCTCTTGAAGGCACAGGACCGCCGCACGGAATACGCCGCTGTGGCGCACGAGTTCGGCCACGGCTTCAACGTCGCTGTGCCGGCGTTCGAACAATTCACCGGAGGCGACCGCGGCCTGGAGCACTACCCGGAGGTTCTGCTCCTCATCGTGGAGAAGTGGCCTTCGCAAGGCACCGCGGACCTGATCGAAGCATTTGTTTTCCGCAAGCCGGGCTCGGCCGACGACGTCTTCGACCTGCCGGCCTACCAGGATTTGCTCATGCTCTATGCGGTGGCGCGTGACCTGAGCGAATACGCCGGCCCTTGGGGCGTGCCCCGGGAACTGCCCGCTGCGCCGCCGCCCGTGGCCGTTTTGCCAGGCCATGGAGAACACGCCTACCAGCCAACAACTCCGATGCCCTACCTGCGTGCCGAAGCTGCAGAGCAAGGCTCGGCCCCCGATACCCAGGAGCGCAGCGTACCGCCGCCATTGGAACTGGATCTCTCCGACCTGGACCGCACGGCCTTCGAGACCCTGCGCGCGCCAATCGAACCGGAACCACCCGCATCCAGGCCGCAGTCGGTGCCGCCCATCGATCCTCACCTGATCGACTTCGATCCGTTCGACCCGGATCCGAACCAGGGCGAGCGGCGGCCCCGCCACCTGGGCGTCAAACGCTAGCCGGCCGTCCCGCTCAGCGCCGGACCTGCAAAGCGCCGGGATTGACGATGTTGGTCGGATTGCCCTTGATGAAGCTCACGACGTTGTCGAAGGCCTGGCCGAAGTAGAGCTCGTAGCTTTCCTGCTCCACGTAGCCAATGTGTGGCGTGCAGATGCAGTTTTCCAGGCGCAGGAGGGCATGGCCCTGCAGCGGCGGCTCGCTCTCGAAGACGTCGATGGCGGCCATGCCGGGGCGGCCGCGGTTGAGCGCCGCCAGCAAGGCGTCCTGCTCGACCAGCTCTGCGCGCGAGGTGTTGACGAACAGGGCGGTGGGCTTCATGCGGGCCAGGTCTTCCAGGCGCACGATGTTGCGTGTTTCCTCGGTCAGGCGCAGGTGGACCGACAGCACGTCGGCCGAGGTAAAGAGCGTCTCGCGGCTGGCAGCCACCTGGAAGCCGTCGGAGCGTGCCTTGGCGCAACTGGCTTCGCTGCCCCAGATCACCACCTGCATTCCGAAGGCCTGCCCGTAGCGGGCCACCAGTTGGCCGATGCGGCCATAGCCCCAGATGCCCAGCGTCTTGCCCTTGAGGACAGAGCCAAGCCCGAAATTGGGCGGCATGGAAGCCGACTTCAGCCCCGACTGCTGCCAGGCGCCATGCTTGAGGTTGCTGATGTACTGGGGTAGCCGCCGCATGGCCGCCATGATCAGCGCCCAGGTGAGTTCTGCCGGTGCCTGCGGCGATCCGGTGCCTTCGGCCACGGCCACGCCCAATTCGCTGCAGGCGTTGATGTCGATGTGCGAGCCGGCGCGGCCGGTCTGGGAAATCAGCTTCAGCTTGGGCAGCTTCTCGATCAGCTGCCGCGAAATCTGCGTGCGCTCGCGGATCAGGACGATCACGTCGGCGTCCTTCAGCCGAACCGAAAGTTGCCCGATCCCCTTGACGGTATTCGTGTAGACCTTGGCCGCATAGGCATCGAGCTTGGACGCGCAGCGCAGCTTGCGGACCGCGTCCTGGTAATCGTCGAGGATCACAATATTCATGGCACGTTATTGTGCCCTGCGCCTCGGTAACTACATGTTGTGTAGTGGCGGCGGCGCATGCCGCCCTGATGCGGCTCGCCCTCAGTGCATGCGGCCGGGCGAAGGCTGATGCGCCTCCAGCGCGGCCAGGCGGTCCAGCTCGGCACACACGTCTGCCATGCGGCCGGAGATCACCACCCGGCTGCTGTTGCAGGCTGACCGGCCGTCGACCACCCGAATCACCCGCAGCGGCTTGGTTTCGGAGGCGGCTTCCTGCTGCTTCTGGTTGACGCCGCCACGCGCAGTGCAGGCGGGGCGGATGGCAACGTAGCGCAGATCCGCGGAGGGCTTGCGCCGGCGCGGCGCGATCCAGCGGTGGGCAAGGGCCTGCAGTGGCGAGAAGATTTCGGCAAAGGTCAGAACAGCGATTCCCATGTGAACTCCACAGTGGTTGGGGTTGAACACAGGCAGGATTGCTTTCTCGGCAAGGGGATTCGCGTCAGGGTGATGGCTCTCTCGCCATACGCCCGCCACCTGGCGCGGACCCGGTAACTGGCCTGCTACATGAGCATGGTGTTGCGGATCAGGCCCACCGCGAGGCCTTCGATTTCGAACGGCTCGCCCGGCTGCACGAAGATGGTGGGGTAGTCAGGGTTTTCGGCGTGCAGTTCGACCACCTGTTTGTTGCGCTTGAGGCGCTTGACGGTGACCTCGTCACCCAGACGGGCCACGACGATCTGGCCATTGCGCGCTTCCTTGGTGGCTTGCACGGCCAGCAGGTCGCCGTCCATGATGCCCGCGTCGCGCATGGACATGCCGCGCACCTTGAGCAGGTAGTCGGGCTGGCGTTGGAACAGCGTGCTTTCGACATAGAAGGTCTGGTCCACGTGCTCTTGCGCAAGGATGGGCGAGCCGGCGGCCACGCGGCCCACCAGCGGCAGCGCAAGCTGTGCCAGGCCGGGAAGCGGCAACGAGTATTGGCTGCCGCGCGATTCATTGATGGAGCGCAGTGCGTCGCCCTTGAGCCGGATGCCGCGCGACGTGCCGCTGACCAGTTCGATCACGCCCTTGCGTGCCAGGGCTTGCAGGTGCTCTTCCGCCGCGTTGGCCGACTTGAAGCCGAGCTCGGCCGCGATCTCGGCACGCGTGGGGGGCGCGCCGGTGCGTGCAATGGCGGACTGGATCAGGTCCAGGATCTGCTGCTGGCGGGCGGTAAGCTTGACGGGAAAAGGCAGGTTGATCATGCGCTGAACTCCTGTGAATGCACCTTGGTTACTGGTCGCATATCCAGTAACTGTATTTTTAACCAGTTTTTCGGGATTGGCAAGCATGAAAGTTCACAAGGATTCACATGGTCCCCGCGTGCTGGTTCTGGGTACCGGCGGCACCATTGCCGGCCGGGCCGCCAGCAGCGACGACAACATCGGGTACGTGGCGGGACAGGTCGGCGTGGCCGAACTGCTTGCGGGCATCGAGGCGCCACCGGGCGTCGCACTCGAGGCCGAACAGGTCGCGCAGGTGGACAGCAAGGACATGGAGTTCTCCATCTGGCTCGCCCTCGCGCAGCGCTGCGCGCAGGCGCTGGCCGATCCAACGTTGGCCGGCGTGGTCGTCACGCACGGCACCGACACGCTGGAGGAGACGGCTTTCTTCTTTCACAGCGTGCTGGGGGCTTTGAAGCCGGTCGTCCTGACCTGCGCCATGCGCCCGGCCAGCGCGTTGTCGCCCGACGGCCCGCAGAACGTCCGCGATGCGATCGCCGTGGCATCCACGCCCGGTGCCCAGGGCGTGACCGTCGTCTGCGCCGGTGTCGTTCACGCGGCGCAGGATGTGCAGAAGGTGCACACCTACCGGATCGATGCCTTCGCTTCCGGCGATGCGGGCCCTGTCGGGTTCGTGGAGGAGGGCGTCGTGCGCCTGGCCAAGCCGTGGCCTGAAAGGCCGACGGGCGCACCACCTTCCATTCCTGACTGGCCGCGCGATGCTGATCCGCCTCGGGTCGAGATCGTGTTCAGCCACGCCGGCGCCCGGGGCGATCTCATCGATTCGCTGGTGGCACAGCGCGCCCAGGGGGCGCCAGGTGCGATCAGCGGCCTGGTGCTGGCCGCCACCGGCAACGGCACCTTGCATCGCGAGATCGAGCAGGCCGCGGCGCGTGCCCAGGCGGCGGGTGTTCGCGTCGTGCGCGCCACGCGCTGCCCGCAGGGGCGCATTCTGGCCAAGCCGGGCGACACCATTGACGACGCCGGCGCGCTCGGCCCGGTCAAGGCGCGCATCCGCCTGCAACTGGAACTGATGGGCACAACGGGCTGCTAGGCGCGATGTTCGCCGCACTGCAGTCGCATGCATGGGCCTACCCCGCCTTGGAGGTGGTGCACATCCTGGGCATCGCACTGTTGCTGGGCAACCTGGTCGCGCTCGAGATGCGCGTCTTCGGGCGGGCGGCAGCGGTTCCGGTGCAGCCCTTCGCCCGCCTGTCGCTCACCATCGCGATCTCGGGATTCGGCCTGGCAGCGTGCAGTGGCCTGCTGATGTTCGCCAGCCATCCGGGTGAGTTGCTGGCCAACCGTTACTTCGTCGTCAAGATGGGCCTGCTGGCCGTTGCTGGCGTCAATGCGCTGGTCTTTCACTTGCGCGGATCACTGCGGCACCTGGATGGCCTTGCCAGGGCCCAGATGTTGCTGTCCACTGCCATCTGGATCGCGGTCGTCTTCTGCGGCCGCTGGATCGCCTACTGAACCTGAGGAGACATGCATGAAACGCCGTCAACTCGTTCTTGCCGCAACAGGTATTGCGTTCGCCGGGCGCCCGGTGTGGGCGCATCATGGCTGGAGCAGTTTCGACCAGGACCGGCCGCTCTACCTGGAGGGCAAGGTCGTTCAGTCGCGCTGGCAGAACCCGCATGTGGAACTGGACATCGAGGTGCCTGCCGGTCTGAAAGTACCGGCCGATCTGCGTCAGCGGCCCTTGCCGGCACAGAGCGCGCCGGTCGATGGCCCAGGCCTGCTGGCCAAGGCCACCGTGCCGCGCCGCACCGACCGGAAGTGGGAGCTGGAACTGGCGCCGCTCACGCGCATGCAGTCGTGGAAGATCCCCGAAATCAAGGCGGGCGACATGGTGTCCGCCGTGGGCTTCACGTCCAAGGACGAAGCGGGCGAGGCCATCTTGCGTGTCGAGTACCTGTTCGTCGGCAACAACACCTACGGCCTGCGTTCCAGCCCGGCCTGAGGCCGGGCTGCAGGCGCGTCAGCTCGACAGCGCAGACAGGGCGCGCTGCGTGATTTCTTCGACGGAGCCGGTGCCGCTGATGGCGCGGTACTTGGGGGCCATTGCGGGGTCGGCCTTGGCCCAGTTGGAGTAGTAGTCCACCAGGGGGCGCGTCTGCTGGCTGTAGACGTCCAGGCGCTTGCGCACGGTTTCTTCCTTGTCGTCCTCGCGCTGGATCAGGTCCTCGCCGGTGAGGTCGTCCTTGCCCGGCACCTTGGGCGGGTTGAACTTCACGTGGTAGGTGCGACCCGACGCCGGGTGCGACCGGCGGCCGCTCATGCGCTCGATGATGTCCGAGAAGGGAACGTCGATTTCCAGCACGTAGTCGATCTTCACGCCGGCCGTCTTCATGGCCTCGGCCTGCGGAATGGTGCGGGGAAAGCCGTCGAACAGGAAGCCGGACGCGCAATCGGGCTGGGCGATGCGTTCCTTCACCAGGTTGATGATCAGGTCGTCGCTGACCAGCGCGCCGGAGTCCATCACGGCCTTGGCCTGCAGGCCGAGGGGAGTGCCTGCCTTGACGGCGGCGCGCAGCATGTCGCCCGTGGAGATTTGAGGAATCCCGTACTTCTGGCAGATGAAAGTCGCTTGCGTGCCTTTGCCTGCCCCGGGGGCGCCCAACAAAATCAGTCTCATGGTGTCCTCGGAGGGATTTCTAGTGATTCTTTGTCGCGTCACGCAAGGCCAGGGCCGGCGCTGCCGCGTGACGGAATTGCGGCGAGGATAGCATGGCCCCCCGGGGTAACTGCCCCTGGGTAGTGCCCTTGGGGCGTTCAGGCGGCCAGAAGCCGCCGCACCCGCTCGAGGTCTTCCGGCGTGTCGACGCCCGGGCCCGGTGCGTGGTCGCTGATGTGCGCCACGATGCGATGCCCGTGCCAGAGCGCCCGGAGCTGTTCCAGCGCCTCGCTGGTCTCGATGGGCGCCGGCGGCAGCTTGGGAAACTGCCTCACGAAGCCCGCGCGATAGCCATAGATGCCAATGTGCCGCCACGGGGCGGGCGAGGGCAGGGCCTTGAAGCCTCCCTCGGCGTACCCGTCGCGCCACCACGGAATGGGTGCGCGGCTGAAGTACAGCGCGGTGCCGCGCGCATCCAGCACCGCCTTCACGACATTGGGATTGAGGAATTCGGCCAGGTTGTCGATGGCATGGACGGCGGTGCTCATGTCCGCATCGGCACGGTCCGCCAGGGCCTGCGCCACGGCATCGATGAGAGACGCTTCGATCAGCGGCTCGTCTCCCTGCACGTTGACCACGATCGCGTCGTCGGCCAGGCCCAGCTTCTCGCAGGCCTCGGCCAGGCGGTCGCTGCCGCTGGGATGGTCCTGGCGGGTCAGCAGGGCTTCGACGCCGTGTGCGGCGCAGGCCTTGGTGATGCGCTCGTGGTCGGCGGCGACCACCACGCGCGCCGCCCCGGACTGCCGGGCGCGCTGCGCCACCCGCACCACCATCGGCAGGCCGGCGATATCGGCCAAGGGCTTGTCCGGCAGGCGGGTGGATGCCAGCCGCGCCGGAATCAGCACCACGAAATCGCGTGTCGCCATGGCGATCAGAGACCCAGCTCTTCGTCGGTGAGTTCGCGCGCCTCGTTTTCAAGCAGGACCGGGATGCCGTCGCGTACCGGGTAGGCCAGCCGCGCACTGCGCGACCACAGTTCCTGCTTGGCGGCATTCCAGGTGAGCGGGCCCTTGGTGACGGGGCACACGAGCAGTTCGAGAAGCTTGCTATCCATCGAGCGATGATAGCTTTGCGTCCAGCGCCTGGAAGAAGGCCGGCTCGGGTTCGAAGACCAGCGGCACCGCCAGCGCATCCGGCTGCACCTGCCAGAGCTTGGCGGCGTCCTTTTCGGTGCACAGCACCGTGGTGCCGGCCGGGGGCGGTGCCCAGTCCTTGAAGTCGTGGTGATCCGGCAGCGCCCTGCAATCCTCGGCAGTGATGCCCGCGGCCCGCAGCATGTCGAAGAACCCCTGGGGCTTGGCGATGGCCGCCACCGCGAGGATGCTGCGGCCAGCCAGGGTGGCCAGCGGCACCTTGTTGCCATCCCGGTCGACCGCCGCGCCGGCCAGCGCGCGGCGCGCGCGAAATCCTGCGAAGGCGGGTTGATCGCCCGTGTGGAGAACCAGGTCACAGCGGCGCGGCCAGGATTCGCGCAGCGGGCCGGCGGGCAGCAGCCAGCCGTTGCCGATGCCGCGGTCGTCGAACACGCAGATTTCCACGTCGCGCGCCAGGGCGAGGTGCTGCAGGCCGTCGTCGCTCACGATGAGCCGCGTCTGCGGGTGCGCCGCCAGCAGCGCGCGGGCGGCTTCGATGCGCTTGCGCGCGACGAAGGTGGGGGCGCCGGTGGCATGGCGAATCAGCAGGGGCTCGTCGCCCGTGTCCTGCGGTGCACTGGATGCCAGCACTTCGCGACAGTCGTCGGTGGCGCGTCCAAAGCCGCGCGACACCACGCCCACGGCCATGCCGCGCGCCTGCAAGTGCCGCACGATCGCGATGACCGAGGGCGTCTTCCCGGCGCCGCCGGCCACCACGTTGCCCACGATGACCACCGGCACCGCCGCGCGCTCGCTGCGCAGAATGCCGGTGCGGTACAGCGCCCGGCGCGCGACCGCCAGGGCGCTGAACAGCAGGGAAAGCGGCCACAGCAGCCGCGCAGTGGCGCCGCGTTCGAGCCAGGCGCGCTGCAGGTCCAAGGCTACTGTCTGGCCTGGGCGGCCGATTGGGTGGCGAAGGTGATCTGCATCAGGCCGGCACGCCGTGCGCCTTCCATGACCGTGATCACCGACTGGTGCGCGGCGCTGGCATCGGCGCTGATGATCACCACGTGATCCTTGCCGTCGTTCGCGGCGGCACCCAGGGCGGCGGCAACGGCTTCCACGCCGCGTTCCGGCAGGGCGGTCTTGTTGACAACGTAGCGGCCGTCCGAGGAGATCGAGACGATGATCTCCTTCGGGTAGTCGCGTTGTGCCTCCGCGTCGGCCACGGGCAGGCGCAGTTGCATTTCGGTGAACTTGCTGTAGGTGGTCGACAGCATCAGGAAGATCAGGATCACCAGCAGCACGTCGATGAAGGGAATCAGGTTGATCTCCGGCTCATCGCGCGAGCCGTGGCGGAAATCCATCGAGGTCTTGCGCTTCACGAAAAGCCTAGCCTCGCAGCATTTCCAGGTGGCGGGCGAAGCGCTCGCTCGCCAGCTCCAGGTTCAGCAGGTATTCGTCCACGCGGCTGCGGAAGTAGCGCCAGAAGATCAGGGTGGGAATGGCCACGATCAGGCCGAAGGCCGTGTTGTACAGCGCGATCGAGATGCCGTGGGCCAGCTGTGCAGGATTGCCCGAACCGACTGCGCCACCCGCGGGCGATTGGGAGCCGAAGATCTCGATCATGCCGATCACCGTCCCCAGCAGGCCCAGCAGCGGCGCCGCCGAGGCAATGGTCGCCAGGGCCGCCAGGTACCGCTCCAGCTTGTGCGCCACGGTGCGGCCGGTGGCCTCCATGGCGGCACGGATGTCGTCGTCGGTGGAGCGCGGGTTGGCATTCAGCGCCCGGAAGCCGGCTGCAAGAACCTCGCCGAGCGAGGAGTTGCGTTCGAGCTTGGCCACGGCGTCAGGTGCCGGCACCGCATTGCGCGACACGTTGATGGCTTCGTCGAGCAGCTTGGGCGGCAGCACACGATTGGTCTTGAGGGAGGTAAAGCGCTCGATGACGAGTGCCAGCGCCAGAACGGAACACAAGAGCAGGGGCCAGATCGGCCAGCCTGCAGCAACTATGATCGAAAACAAAGAGCCCTCCGGCGCTGTAAAAGAATGCAAATGCGCGGCGATTATCCACCGCGCCATTGCGCTTCACGCAAGCCTTCAATCCCTGTTGTGCAGCGCACAGAATCTGTTGATAACTTTGTGATTAACTGGCTGGAGAACCCCGCCAGACCCGCATGTGCCGGGCTTCCGATTGGATCGAGTGAATTTTGAGCAGTCATTTCTGCAATGGAATCAAGGGCTTGCACGAGAACATGGCCTGTGCATGCCGTCCAGGCGCTGAGACAGTCAGTGGGGCGAACCCTTGTGGAAGAGTGCTTCCCCAGGCCAGCGGAATTTGGTATGGCGAATAACGTTCGCGCCTACAACGGCCCGCGCGTATGGGGTGTCGGGGCCTTGTGCCATGCGGTGGCCGATGCGATCGATGCGCGTTTCAATCCCGTGGCCGTGCGCGGCGAGATCTCGGGCTTTTCGCGAGCCGCCAGCGGGCACTGCTATTTCGCGCTGAAGGACGACACGGGGCAGTTGCGCTGCGCAATGTTCAGGCGAGCGGCCAGCCTGCTGGACTTCAACCCGCGCGACGGCGACCAGGTGGAAGTGCGCGGCCGGCTGGCCGTGTACGAGCCCCGGGGCGATCTCCAACTGGTGGTGGAAAGCCTGCAGCGCGCAGGGCAGGGTGCGCTGTTCGAGCAGTTCCTGCAGCGCAAGGCCCGCCTGGAGGCGCAGGGCTTGTTCGACCCGGCCCGCAAGCGAGCGCTGCCGACGATGCCGCGTTCGATCGGCGTGGTGACCTCGCTCGGCGCGGCTGCCTTGCATGATGTGGCGACTGCGCTGCGGCGGCGCGTGCCGCACATCCCGGTCGTCATCGCGCCGGCTGCGGTGCAGGGTGCAGGCGCGCCGTCCGAACTGGTCCGGGCATTGCGCGGCCTGTACGCGCTGGAACCGGCGGTCGACGTGATCCTGCTGGTGCGGGGCGGCGGCTCCATGGAAGACCTCTGGGCCTTCAACGACGAGGTGCTGGCGCGCGTCATCGTCGAAAGCCCGGTGCCCGTGGTGAGCGGGGTCGGACACGAGACCGATTTCACCATTGCCGATTTCTGTGCCGACCTGCGGGCGCCGACGCCGACGGCGGCGGCCGAACTGGTGTCGGCACCGCGCGACACCTGGCTGGGCGCGCTCGACTTGATGGAGGAGCGGCTGGACGATGCCCTGGCCACGCGCCTGGACAGCCTGGGCCAGCGGCTGGACCAGGCGGCCGCACGCCTGGGGAGGCCCTCGGGCCTGATCGCGCGAGCGCAACTGCGGTGCTCGCACCTGGCGCAGCGAATGCACTTCGGCGCATTGTCGAAGCTCGAGCGCCTGGCCCAGGTGCAGCAGCGGCTGGATGACCGCTTGCCCCGCGCGCTGGCACAGTCACTTGGCGATCAGCATCGGCGCCTTGCGCAGGCCGATACCCACCTGCAACTGCTCGATCCTTCGCTGGTCCTTCAGCGCGGCTATGCGTGGCTCTCGGATGCACAGGGCCATGCATTGACCAGTGTCGACCAACTCACGCCCGGTTCCACCGTTCGCGCCCGCATGGCAGACGGCCAGGCGCGCTTGAATGTGCTCGATGTCGAAAAAACGCGGCACGGTACTACAGGCAAGGCCAATGAATAGTTTCTAGAATGCGCGCTTTCACGTCGACATCATCATCAACCCTCCACGAGAAATAGATATGGAACACGTTCTTCCTCCCCTTCCGTACGCCCTCGACGCACTGGCGCCCGAATACTCCAAGGAAACCATGGAGTACCACTACGGCAAGCACCACAACGCTTACGTCGTGAACCTGAACAACCTGCAAAAGGGCACCGAGTTCGAGAGCATGACGCTGGAGGAGATCGTCAAGAAGTCCAGCGGCGGCATCTACAACAACGCGGCCCAGATCTGGAACCACACCTTCTTCTGGAATTGCATGAAGCCGCAAGGCGGCGGCGCACCCACCGGTGCCCTGGCCAAGGCCATCGACGCCAAGTGGGGCAGCTTCGACGCCTTCAAGGAAGCCTTCGTGAAGTCCGCCGTGGGCAACTTCGGCTCGGGCTGGACCTGGCTGGTGAAGAAGCCTGACGGCAGCGTCGACATCGTGAACACCGGCGCCGCCGGCACGCCGCTGACCACCGCCGACACCGCGCTGCTGACGGTGGACGTCTGGGAGCACGCCTACTACATCGACTACCGCAACCTGCGCCCCAAGTTCGTCGAGACCTTCCTGGCCAAGCTGGCCAACTGGGATTTCGCGGCCAAGAACTTCGGCTGATCGCGCCAGGCAGCACCGGGCGAATAGCCAAAAGCAAAAAGCCGGCTTGATGCCGGCTTTTTGCTTTTCGAAAGATTTTCAGCGAGCGGGCTGGAACGGCTTGCCGGTGAGGTGGAAGCCTTTCTTGATGTTCTTCTTGGCGAACCAGCCCTGGTTCATTTCCAGCACGTAGCGCACCGGCTCTTCGGAGCAATGGTTGTCGGTGGTCTGTGGCTTCATGTCCACCAGGTTCACGATCCGGCCGTCGTCGGCCACGAAGGCGGCGGTGAGCGGCAGCAGCGTGTTCTTCATCCAGAAGCACTGCGGCGAGGCTTGCTCGAAGACGAACAGCATGCCCTCCTGCTGGGGCATTTCCTTGCGGTACATCAGCCCGATTTGGCGCTCGAGGGGAGCCGCTGCGACCTGGGCATCAATTTGGTACATGCCGGCGTTGATCCGAACGCGCGGCAGGTCCATCTGCGGCTCGCCCGTACCTTGGGCGATGGCGGCAGACTGTAGAAAAAAATTAACCAGAACGACGAGAGGCAGGAAAAAGGTGCGGGGCGACATCGCAAAACCAGGAAATGACGGCTGGCGTATATCGATGGCGAGCTTAGCGCCAAATTGCCAGCGCGGAGCCGAGACAATCTGAAAGGAATGAGTACACAAATAAAAAAGCGCCCCGGAAGGCGCTCTTTTGAAAGCGAGGAGCGAATTACTTCGCGCCGGGCATGTCGGGAGTGCCGCCTTGCGTGGTCTTGGCGCGGCCCGGCTTGCGCTGGTCGCGCGTCTGCTTGCGAGCTTCGCCAGCGGCGGTGGCCTTGTCATTGCCGACGACAGCCGATTCGGACGATGCGGCGGTGTCGCCGCCCGACTTGCGGACCTGGCCTTGCGGCTTGGCGTTCTTGCGGGCTTCCGCGCGCTGCTGCGACTTGGTGTTCAGGTTGCCCTGTTCGGCCGTTTGGCCGGCCGGGTTTTGCGCGTAGGCGCCAGCGGCGAACAAGCCGGCAATCATCACTGCGAGTACTTTGCTCATTGTCGAATTCCTCATTGGAAATGGTTTCGAGACGCCTCCCGGGGGAACAGAAGGTTCGTCAACAACGGGCCTGGCAGGCCATGGGTTGACAGTCCGCTATCCCCGGTTGCGTCTAAAATTCTAAGGCTATTCTTTAGCTGGCCGGAGCAATGTGTTGTCCGTAGCCATCAAAATTTGTCCGGAGCCTAACCCCTCATGTCTGCTTATCAGCACATCAAAGTCCCGACCGAAGGCCAGAAGATCACGGTCAATGCTGACAATTCGCTCAATGTGCCCGATCAACCCATCATTCCGTTTATCGAGGGAGACGGAACCGGCCGTGATATCACCCCGGTGATGCTGAAAGTGGTGGACGCAGCCGTCGCCAAGGCCTACGGCGGCAAGCGCCGCATCCACTGGATGGAGGTTTTCGCCGGGGAGAAGTCGACCAAGGTCTACGGCCCGGACGTCTGGTTGCCCGATGAAACGCTTCAGGCCGTGCGCGAGTACGTCGTGTCGATCAAGGGCCCGCTGACCACGCCGGTGGGTGGCGGCATCCGCTCCCTCAACGTGGCGCTGCGCCAGGAGCTCGACCTGTACGTCTGCCTGCGCCCGGTGCAGTACTTCGAGGGCGTGCCCAGCCCGGTCAAGGAGCCGCAGAAGACCAACATGGTGATCTTCCGCGAGAACTCCGAGGACATCTACGCGGGCATCGAATTCGAGGCTGAGAGCGACAAGGCCAGGAAGCTCATCAAGTTCCTGCAAGACGAATTCGGCGTCAAGAAAATTCGCTTTCCGGCTACCTCCGGCGTCGGCGTCAAGCCGGTCTCGCGGGAGGGCACCGAGCGCCTGGTGCGCAAGGCGATCCAGTACGCCATCGACAACGACAAGCCCAGCGTCACCCTGGTGCACAAGGGCAACATCATGAAGTTCACCGAAGGCGCCTTCCGGGACTGGGGCTACGGCCTGGCAGCCAAGGAATTCGGCGGCGAACTGATCGACGGCGGCCCCTGGATGAAGGTCAAGAACCCGCGCACGGGCAAGGACATCACCATCAAGGACAGCATCGCCGACGCCTTCCTCCAGCAGATCCTGCTGCGTCCGGCCGAATACAGCGTGATCGCCACGCTGAACCTGAACGGCGACTACATCTCCGACGCGCTGGCGGCACAGGTGGGCGGCATCGGCATCGCTCCCGGCGCCAACATGAGCGACACCGTGGCCATGTTCGAGGCCACCCATGGCACGGCGCCCAAGTACGCCGGCAAGGACTACGTCAACCCGGGCTCGGAGATCCTGTCGGCCGAAATGATGCTGCGCCACATGGGCTGGAAGGAGGCGGCCGACCTGATCATCCGCTCGATGGAGCAATCCATCGCCAGCAAGAAGGTGACCTACGACTTTGCCCGCCTGATGGAAGGCGCCACGCAGGTCAGCTGCTCCGGCTTCGGCCAGGTGATGATCGAGAACATGTAGTCGTTCGGCCGCTTCTTCGGCCGATTGAATGCCGGTCCCTGCAGCCATGATTGGCTCCGGGGATTTTTCTTTTGGGGCCCGAAATTCCTCTTGATTTGTCGACAAGCCGCCACCAATTCGAATTGGGCCGGCACGGCCTCATCGTGCTCGATAGAATGATTTTCATGGCTACCCGAATCCCTCCCGTTCCCAAGACACCGCCGGCGACCAAGCCCGCGCGGGACGACGGTGACTCCGTGGTTCTGGAGCGCCGGCCGCAGAAGACCGCGCCCCCTCAGATGTACCAGGTGGTCATGCTCAATGACGACTACACCCCCATGGAGTTCGTGGTCGTGGTCATACAGGAATACTTCAACAAGGACCGGGAGACCGCCACCCAGATCATGCTCAAGATCCATCTGGACGGCCGCGGCGTCTGCGGGGTGTACTCCCGCGATCTGGCGGCCACCAAGGTCAATCAAGTGATGGAAGCGGCGCACCAGGCGGGGCACCCGCTGCAGTGCGTGAGTGAACCGGTTGAATAAGTGCGACTCCAACCCACTTAGTTAGATATTTACAGCAAGGCAAAAGGAAATCACATGATTGCCCAGGAACTGGAAGTCAGCTTGCACATGGCCTTCGTCGAGGCCAGGCAGCAGCGCCACGAGTTCATCACCGTGGAGCACCTGCTGCTCGCTTTGCTGGACAACCCGAGCGCCGCGGAGGTCTTGCGTGCCTGCTCGGCCAATATCGACGACCTGCGCGCGTCGCTCACCAACTTCATCAAGGACAACACGCCCCAGGTGGCCGGCACCGATGACGTGGACACGCAGCCCACCCTGGGCTTCCAGCGCGTGATCCAGCGCGCCATCATGCACGTGCAGTCCACCGGCAACGGCAAGAAGGAAGTCACCGGCGCCAACGTGCTGGTGGCCATCTTCGGCGAGAAGGACTCGCATGCCGTGTACTACCTGCACCAGCAGGGCGTCACGCGCCTGGACGTGGTCAACTTCATCGCCCACGGCATCAAGAAGAGCGACCCGCCCGAGCCTGCCAAGGGCAGCGACAACGGCGCCGGCGAGGGCGAGGAGGGCGGCGGCGAGAAGAACGAGAAGTCTTCCCCGCTGGAGCAGTTCACCCAGAACCTCAACCAGCTGGCCAAGGACGGCAAGATTGATCCGCTGATCGGCCGGGAATACGAGGTCGAGCGCGTCATCCAGATCCTGTGCCGCCGCCGCAAGAACAACCCGCTGCTGGTGGGCGAAGCCGGCGTGGGCAAGACGGCCATCGCCGAGGGCCTGGCCTGGCGCATCACCCAGGGCGAGGTGCCCGAGATCCTGGCCGAGTCCAATGTCTATTCGCTGGACATGGGCGCACTGCTGGCCGGCACCAAGTACCGCGGTGACTTCGAGCAGCGCTTGAAGGGCGTGCTCAAGTCGCTCAAGGACAAGCCCAACGCCATCCTGTTCATCGACGAGATCCATACGCTGATCGGCGCTGGCGCTGCCTCCGGCGGCACGCTGGACGCGTCCAACCTGCTCAAGCCGGCGCTTTCCAGCGGCCAGCTCAAGTGCATCGGCGCGACCACCTTCACCGAGTACCGCGGCATCTTCGAGAAGGATGCAGCGCTGTCCCGCCGCTTCCAGAAGGTCGACGTGGTCGAGCCGAGCGTGGCCGAGACGGTGGAAATCCTCAAGGGCCTCAAGAGCCGCTTCGAGGAGCACCACAGCGTCAAGTACGCCACCGCCGCATTGCAGGCGGCCGCGGAGCTGTCGGCCAAGTACATCAACGACCGCCACCTGCCCGACAAGGCCATCGACGTGATCGACGAGGCCGGCGCCGCGCAGCGCATCCTGGCGCCCACCAAGCGCAAGAAGACCATCGGCAAGACCGAGGTGGAGGAAATCGTCGCGAAGATCGCGCGCATTCCCCCGGCCAACGTCAGCAACGACGACCGCGGCAAGCTGCAGACGCTGGAGCGCGACCTCAAGAGCGTGGTGTTCGGCCAGGACAAGGCACTCGAAGTGCTGGCCGCCTCCGTCAAGATGGCGCGCTCGGGCCTGGGCAAGGGCGACAAGCCGATCGGCTCGTTCCTGTTCTCCGGCCCCACCGGCGTCGGCAAGACCGAGGCTGCCAAGCAGCTGGCCTTCATCATGGGCATCGAGCTGATCCGCTTCGACATGTCCGAGTACATGGAGCGCCATGCCGTCAGCCGCCTGATCGGCGCGCCTCCGGGCTACGTGGGCTTTGACCAGGGCGGCCTGCTGACCGAGGCCGTCACCAAGAAGCCGCACGCGGTGCTGCTGCTCGACGAGATCGAGAAGGCGCACCCGGACATCTTCAACGTGCTGCTGCAGGTCATGGACCATGGCACGCTGACGGACAACAACGGACGCAAGGCCGACTTCCGCAACGTCATCATCATCATGACGACGAACGCGGGTGCCGAGACCATGAACAAGGCGACCATCGGCTTCACCAACCCGCGCCAGGCCGGCGACGAGATGGGGGACATCAAGCGCCTGTTCACGCCCGAGTTCCGCAACCGCCTGGATGCGATCGTCAGCTTCAAGGCCCTGGACGAGCAGATCATCCTGCGCGTGGTCGACAAGTTCCTCTTGCAGCTGGAAACGCAGCTGGCCGAGAAGAAGGTGGAAGTCACCTTCACCGACGCCCTGCGCAAGCACCTGGCCAAGAAGGGCTTCGATCCGCTCATGGGTGCGCGCCCGATGCAGCGGCTGATCCAGGACACCATCCGCCGTGCCCTGGCCGACGAGCTGCTGTTCGGACGCCTGACCGAAGGCGGGCGCCTCACGGTCGATCTGGACGACAAGGACGAGGTGCTGCTGGACATCACGCCGCTGGCCAAGAAGGAAGGCAAGAACAGGCCCGAGGCGGAAGAAGCCGCGGCAGGCTGACGCATGTCTCCAGCCCGAAATCTTCGGGCTCCTCAAAAGGCCGGTAGCATTCGCACCGGCCTTTTTCTTTGGCCGCAACCTGAGCGAATCCATCCTTGACCCTGCCCGAGATCAGCGCCCAATGGAAGACCGGCCTTTCGCTGGCTTGGAGCGCCTATATCGCGGTGCTGTCGGTATGGATCGTGATGCAAAAGCGGGCGCCAGTGTCCACGGTGAGCTGGATTCTCTCGCTGGCGCTCATTCCCTTCCTGGGTTTCTTCATCTATTACTTCCTGGGGCCGCAGCGCCTGGTGAAGCAGCGCCTCAAGCGCCTGCGCAGCAAGGCCAGCGCCCACGCGCCGGCAGACCTGGCGTTCCTGCGGGAGGCGCAGGAGCGGGCGCCTCCCGCGCTGCGGCAGCTGGCGGCCCTCGGCAACGCCACCTGCGGCCTGCCGGTTTCCAGCGCGACCGGCGTGGAACTGCTGTCCGGCGGCGCCCGCACGTATGAGGCGATCTTTGAGGCGATCCGCAAGGCCGAGCACCACGTCCACCTCGAGTACTACATTTACGAGCCCGACCGCATCGGCACGCAGCTGCGCGACCTGCTGATCGAGCGCGCACGCGAGGGCGTGGCGGTGCGCCTTCTGATCGACGCCCTGGGGTCCAAGCGCATCGGCCGCAAGTTCATGGCGCCCATGCGCGAAGCCGGCATCGAAGTGGCCCTGTTCCACGACACGAAGATCGGCCGGCGCCTGCGTCCGGTGACCAACTACCGCACCCACCGCAAGATCGTGGTGTGCGACGGGCGTGTGGGCTTCACCGGCGGTGTGAACATCACCGACGAGGAAGACAAGCGCACGCGTCCGGACGCGTACCACGACGTGCACGTGCGCCTGGAAGGCAGCGTGGTGCGCTGGCTGCAGACCACCTTCCTGGAAGACTGGACCTATGCCACGGGCGATGTACCGCGCGACATCGATGCCGACCTGCCGCAACTGCTGCCGCGCGTGGAAGCGGGCGACATTCCGGTGCAGATCATCACCAGCGGGCCCGACTCGCAGCTCGAGGCCATTCATCGCATGCATGTGGCGGCCATCAATGCCTCCACGCAGCGGGCTTGGCTCACCACACCCTACTTCGTGCCGGGCGAGCCGGCGTTGATGGCGCTGACGAGTGCCGCCTTGCGGGGTGTGGACGTGCGCCTTCTGGTGCCGCGCCGCAGCGATTCGCTCGTCGTGAGCGCCGCGGCCCGCTCCTATTTCGAGGAGCTCATGGCCGCCGGCGTGAAGGTGTGGGAATACAAGGAGCGCATGCTTCACTCGAAGACGCTGGTGGTGGACGACAACTGCGCCATGATCGGCACGGCGAACTTCGACAACCGCAGTTTCCGGCTCAACTTCGAGGTCTGTGCCGTGGTCTACGGCCCCGAACTCGCGAAACCTCTGGCGGCCCAGTTCGAGACGGATCTGCACAGTTCGTCCGGCGTTCGCGGCCTGCGCAAGCAGCCGTTCATGCGCCGGCTGGGGGATTCGGTGGCGCGGCTTTTCTCGCCGCTGCTGTAGCGCCTCAACCGGTTTTTCGCACCCCTGGCGCTTGCGGCTATTCTTGCGGACCGGCCGAGCCTGGCCTTTTGTTGCAGCGCATGTCTTCTTCTCCCGATCTCACCTTCTTCTGGCACGACTACGAAACATTCGGGGTGCAGCCTCGGCGCGACCGGCCGGCCCAGTTTGCCGGCATCCGTACCGACGCACAGCTCAACGAGATCGGCGAGCCGCTCATGCTCTATTGCCAGCCGGCGCCGGACTATCTGCCCGATCCCGGCTCGTGCCTGCTGACCGGCATCACGCCGCAGCTGTGCCTGGAGCGGGGCGTGCCCGAGCACCAGTTCGCCGCCCGCATCGAGCGCGAACTGGCCCAGCCGGGCACGATCGGCGTGGGCTACAACACCATCCGGTTCGATGACGAGGTCACGCGCTTCCTGTTCTGGCGCAACCTCATCGACCCCTACGCACGCGAGTGGCAGAACGACTGCGGCCGATGGGACCTGCTCGATGTGGTGCGCCTGACTTATGCGCTGCGGCCCGAGGGCATCGAGTGGCCGAAGAAGCCGGACGGCTCGCCAAGCTTCAAGCTCGAAGACCTCACCCGCGCAAACGGCCTGGTGCACGAGGCCGCGCACGATGCGCTCTCGGACGTTCGCGCCACCATCGCCCTGGCCCGGCTCATCCGGTCCCGCCAGCCCAAGCTCTTCGACTTTGCGCTGGCGCTGCGCAAGAAGGATCGCGTGGCGACCGAGCTGAGTCTGCCCGCCGTCCAGGGCAGCGCCAAGCCCTTCCTGCATGTCTCGGGCATGTTCCCCTCCGAGCGCGGCTGCCTGGGCGTGATGTGGCCGCTGGCCAGCCATCCGAGCAATCGCAACGAATTGCTGGCCTGGGACCTGTCACAAGACCCCAGCGAACTGGCCAACCTGGACGCGGCCACCATCCGCGAGCGCCTGTTCACCCGCAGCGCGGATCTGCCGGAGGGCGTGACGCGCCTGCCCGTCAAGAGCGTGCACCTGAACAAGTCGCCCATGGTCGTGGGCAACCTGCGGACTCTCAACGACGTCATGGCCCAGCGCTGGGGCATCGACATGCAGCAGGCCATGCGCCATGCCGAACTGGCCATGCAACTTCCCGACATGAGCGCGATCTGGCCGGAGGTCTTCGCCCGTGCGAAGGAGGCCAGCCCTGACGTCGACGAAGACCTGTATGGAGGCTTTGTCGGCAATGGCGACAGGCGCCGGCTCGATCATCTGCGCGGCCTGTCGCCAGCCGAACTGGCCCGCTCGCGCAGTGGTTTCGACGATCCGCGGCTTGAAGAGCTCCTGTTCCGCTATCGCGCACGCAACTTTTCGGAAACCTTGTCCGAGGAGGAAGGGGAGCGTTGGCTGCGGCACCGGATCGCGCGACTGCTGGAAGGCGAGGGCGGTGCGCGCAACGTCGACGCCTACTTCGCGCAGATCGACCAGATGGCGCAGGAGGCCCAGGACGAACGGGCCGAAGAACTGCTCTCGCAGCTCTACGACTACGCCGAGGCGATCACGCCCTCGGAGTAGCCACTGCGCAGCGCGTGCCCGCTATTGCTTCTTGTCGCGGTTCGCGGACAGGTCCTTGACGGCCGACAGCATCTTTTCTACGTGCTTTTCCGGGTTGAGGCTTTGATAGATGAAGGCCACCTTCCCATCGGGCGCGATCACGTAGGACACACGGGTGGCATAGTCGGGCCGCGTCTGCATCAGGGCGTCGAAACCCTTGCTGATGCTCTTGGTGGCATCGGAAGCCACCGGAAACTTTCCCTGGCAGGTTTGACTCGAGAATTTGGACAGCGTCTCCAAGTCGTCGGTTGACACACCAATGACACTTGTGCCCAAAGCCTTGAACTCGTCGATGGCCTCGGCGAACGCATGGGCCTCGATGGAGCAGGCGGTGGAATAGGCGGCGGGAAAGAAATAAACCACAACCGGGCCCTTTGCGAGTTCCGACGCCAGCGAATAGGTGAAGGGCTTGCCGTCCAATGCAGCCGGAGCGCTGAACTTGGGCGCAGGCTCGCCAATGTCCAGGGCCGCCTGCGCTGGCAGGCAGACAGCAAATGCGGGCATCATCGCCAGCGCCGAGAAAAATTTCTTCAGAGGGAGCGTCATGGTCAGAGTTTCGCAGTGGATGAGGGGCATCTTATTCCCATGCCCGCCATCATGTACATCGCGCCGGAGGCGCCGAGGCTGGTTGCCCGGCATGCTGGGGGCACTGCTTGTTTCGTTCATGGCGGCGGGCTGCGGCAGCCTGCCGCCGCAGAAAGAAATGGCGCCCACCATGGCGCTGCCGGTGGACGAAAGCGGCGAGCTGGCCAAGATCGTGAAAGCGTCCAGTCCGCCGGAAGAACACAGCGGTTTCCGTCTGATGCCGCTGGGCGTGTATTCGCTGGATGCACGGATCGAGCTGGCCAAGCGCGCGAAGCGTTCGCTCGACCTGCAGTACTACGTGTTCGAGAACGACGGCACCGGCCGCCTGCTGATGCGCCATCTGAAGGACGCCGCCCTGCGTGGCGTGCGCGTGCGCCTTCTGGTGGACGATCTCTACACGGTCGACAGCCAGCAGCTGCTGCTGGCCTTGTCGCAGACGCCCAATGTGGAGGTGCGGCTGTTCAATCCGTTCTGCTGCGGTCGCGATGGTCTGGTGAGCAAGTTCGCTGCCTCGCCGCTGGAGATCGGGCGGTTGAACCATCGCATGCACAACAAGCTCTTCATCGCCGACGCGGTGATGGGGGTGGCGGGCGGGCGCAACATTGCCGACGAGTACTTCACCCTCAACACATCGCAGAACTTCGTCGACATGGACGCGATGTTCATGGGCAAGGTCGTCGCGCAGCTCGAAGGCATCTTCGACGACTACTGGAACAGCGAGGAGGTCTACCCCATCGCCTCGATCGTGGCGCCGCACACCGGCCACGTGGCCATGCGACAGGAGTTCGACGAGCATGTGAACATGGCCGCGCCGCCGCCGAAGATCGTGCTGCCGCCGACGGACGTCCTGGGCTACGGCCCGATCGGCGAAGAGCTGGATGCCGGTCGCATCGGCATGATCTGGGGCCAGGCCCACGCGGTGGCCGACCCTCCCGCCAAACTGCGCTCGATGACCGCGGACGAGGCGTACGCCACCAGCGTCAACGCGCGGGTCTGGGCGCAGCTGATGGATGCGGGAAGCGAGGTCCACATGACCTCCCCCTACCTCGTGCCCGGGACGCGCGGCATGGAGGCCATCGAGGAGTTGCGTTCGCGCGATGTGAAAGTGACTCTGCTCACCAACTCGCTTGCTGCCAACGATGAGCCGCTGGTGCATGGCGGCTACGCACGCTACCGCGAGCGCCTGCTCGGCAGCGGTGTGGACCTTTACGAGCTGAGCCCCGCCCGCACCACGAAGAACAAGCGCCTGGGCACCTTCGGCACATCGCTTGGCCGCCTGCACGCCAAGACGGCGGTGATCGACAGGCAGAAGGTGCTGCTGGGCTCTGTCAACCTCGATCCGCGCTCGGCCACTTCGAACACCGAACTGGGCATCGTGATCGACAGCCCGCGCCTGGCGCGCGAACTGCTGCGGGTCATCAACATCAGCAAGCTCGAAAGCGCCTACCGGCTGCGCCTGACGGCCGACAGGTCCACGATCGAATGGCTGTCGACCGACGGGGACGGCGAGATCGTCCTCTCCTACGAACCCGAGTCGACCTGGACCCAAAGGCTCTACAACACGCTGCTCAGCCCGCTGGTGCCGGAGGACCTTCTCTAGGTGGCCTGGAACTGCGCCGGGTCGTAGAAGACTTCTTTGAAGTCTATTTCAGGACGGTAACCTCGACGCGGCGCGCCTGGTCCGGCGTTCCGTCCGCCTGCATCTGCTCTGGCTTGACGAGCTGGACATTGCCCTCCGGTGCGCCCGCGTTCCTGAGCGCCTGCGCCACATTCATGGCCCGCTGCTTGGCAAGTTCCGCGTTGATGGCCGCACCGCCAACGGCATCGTGAAAGCCGCTGACCTGAACCTTGCGGCCTGCCTTGGCGGCGGCGACAGCGTTGGCCAGCGCAGCGTCGGCATTCGGTGCCAGATCGGCCTTGCCGGTCTGGAAGTAGAACTTGACCACGTCGTTCTCGACCTTGATGCTTGCCTCGTCCGCGCCCGGCTTGCTGTCGGGCGTGGACGGCGCAGCAACCGGCGCTGGTGCCGGCGCTGCCAATGCCGATCCGCGCCCCGCCGCGCCCTCCGCGCCGGGGTGGAACTGGATCACCAGCGGCACGATGAGCAATGCCACGATGTTGATGATCTTGATCAGCGGGTTCACGGCCGGGCCGGCGGTGTCCTTGTAGGGGTCGCCCACGGTGTCGCCGGTGACAGCGGCCTTGTGCGCCTCGCTGCCCTTGCCGCCGAAGTTGCCGTCCTCGATGTACTTCTTCGCGTTGTCCCACGCGCCGCCGCCGGTGCACATGGAGATGGCCACGAACAAGCCGGTGACGATGGTGCCCATCAGCAGGCCGCCCAGTGCCTTCGGGCCCAGCAGCAGGCCCACGACGATCGGAACCAGCACCGGCAGCAGCGAGGGGATCATCATCTCCTTGATGGCGGCCCCCGTCAGCATGCCCACGGCGCGGCCGTACTCGGGCTTGCCGGTGCCTTCCATGATGCCGGGGATCTCGCGGAACTGGCGGCGCACTTCCTCCACCACCGAGCCGGCTGCGCGGCCCACCGCCTCCATGGCCATGGCGCCGAACAGGTAGGGGATCAGGCCGCCGATGAACAGGCCGACGATGACCAGCGGATCGGACAGGTTGAAGCTGATGGCGCTGCCGTAGCTCTCCAGCTTGTGCGTGTAGTCGGCAAAGAGCACCAGCGCCGCCAGGCCGGCGGAGCCGATGGCGTAGCCCTTGGTCACCGCCTTGGTGGTGTTGCCCACGGCATCGAGCGGATCGGTGATGTCGCGCACGGAAGAGGGCAGTTCGCTCATCTCGGCAATGCCGCCGGCGTTGTCGGTGATCGGGCCATAGGCGTCCAGCGCCACCACGATGCCGGCCATGCTCAGCATCGAGGTGGCCGCCACCGCGATGCCGTACAGGCCCGCCAGCGAGTACGAAGCAATGATGGCCACGCACACGAAGATCACCGGCCAGGCGGTGGAGCGCATCGACACGCCCAGGCCCGCGATGATGTTGGTGCCGTGGCCGGTGGTGGAGGCCTGCGCCACGTGGCGCACCGGCTTGTACTGGGTGCCGGTGTAGTACTCGGTGATCCACACCAGCACGCCCGTCAGCGCCAGTCCGACCACGCAGGCGCCAAACAGGCGAAGCTGGCTGCCCGACTCGCGCACGGCGTTGTCCGGAATGAGCCACTGGGTGATGAACCAGAAGGCGATCAGCGAGAGGATGCCCGCCACCGCCAGGCCCTTGTAGAGCGCCGGCATCACATTGGTCATGCCCGGCGATGCCTTCACGAAGAAGCAGCCGATGATCGAGGCCACGATGGAGACCGCGCCCAGCGCCAGCGGATAAAGCACCGCGTTCATGGGCGCGGCCGCCACCATCAGCGCGCCCAGCACCATGGTGGCGATGATGGTCACCGCGTACGTCTCGAACAGGTCGGCCGCCATGCCGGCGCAGTCGCCCACGTTGTCGCCCACGTTGTCGGCGATCACCGCCGGGTTGCGCGGGTCGTCCTCGGGAATGCCGGCCTCCACCTTGCCCACGAGGTCGGCGCCCACGTCGGCGCCCTTGGTGAAGATGCCGCCGCCCAGGCGCGCGAAGATGGAGATGAGCGAGGAGCCGAAGGCAAATCCGATCAGCGGATCGAGCAGCTTGGCCAGGCTCTTGTCGGGTGTGAGCTGGCCATTGCCGACCAGGAACCAGAAGAAGCACGACACGCCCAGCAGGCCCAGGCCCACCACCAGCATGCCGGTGATGGCGCCGCCGCGGAAGGCCACGTCCAGTGCCGGCCCGATGCCTTGGGTGGCAGCCTGGGCGGTGCGCACGTTGGCGCGCACCGACACGTTCATGCCGATGAAGCCGCAGGCGCCCGAAAGCACCGCACCCACCACGAAGCCGACGGCCGTGGTCACATGTAGAAAGATGGCGATCAGGATGGCCAGCACGATGCCGACCATGGCAATGGTGCGGTACTGCTTGGCCAGGTAGGCCGCCGCGCCGGTCTGGATCGCCGCGGCGATCTCCTGCATCCGCGCGTTGCCTGCGTCCTTTGAAAGAATCCAACTGCGGGCCCAGACGCCATAGACGACGGCCAGAAGGCCGCACGCGATGGCGAGGATGAGAGGGGTGTTGCCAGTCATGCCTTGCTTCTCCAGAAAGTTCGTTTTGACTTGTGGAGACGAAGGCTCGTGTTCCGGTGCGCAACGCGTGTCGGGTTTGGAGCCTCCGCCGCGTTGCTTCCTCGACGCCGCCCCCGGTTGGCTGCGGGGGACGGCCGATTGGCCAACGACTGCAATTTACAGGCAAAAGCGACAATTGGTGTGAAGGGCCGGTGACGCGGAAAGTAAACTTGGGGTTTGTCCGCATCCCGTTAAAACCTTTCACTCACGACAAGACAATGGCCTTCGACAAAGTCTCCCCCGGCAAGCAGCTGCCCGACAACTTCAACGTCGTCATCGAAATCCCGATGAATTCCGACCCCATCAAGTACGAGGTGGACAAGGAATCCGGCGCGATTTTCGTCGACCGCTTCATGACCACGGCCATGTACTACCCGGCCAACTACGGCTACGTGCCGCAGACCCTGTCGGGCGACGGCGACCCGGTGGACGTGCTGGTCATCACCCCTTATCCGCTGCACCCGGGCGTGGTCGTGCCTTGCCGCCCCCTGGGCATCCTGATGATGGAAGACGAAGCCGGCGTGGATGGCAAGGTGCTGGCCGTGCCCACCACGAAGGTGCTGCCCATCTACAGCCACTGGAAGTCGGTGGACGACGTCAACCAGATGCGCCTGAAGGCCATCAGCCACTTCTTCGAGCACTACAAGGACCTGGAAGAGGGCAAGTGGGTCAAGGTGCTGGGCTGGGAAGGCATCGAGGCCGCCAAGAAGGAAATCCTGGACGGCGTCGCAAACTACAAGAAATAACCTTCGCCCGCCCCCAGGCTGCCCTTGCTTCGCAAGGTCCGCCAACCCCCTCACGGGGGCGCACTCTGCGGCCCGGCGAAGCCGGTTCCGCGAGTGCCCTGATGAAGAGAGAGCACGCACTTTGCGTGCTCTTTTTCGTTTCAGGTGTGGCGGAAGGGGCTGCGTTCGCCCAGGTGGTCGAGGTAGTTGTCGATGCCGGCGCCTTCGCGCTCCAGGAATCGCTCGACGGCGTCGGCAAACGCGGGGTGGGCGAGCCAGTGCGCGCTGGTGGTGCGCACCGGCATCAGGGCGCGGGCCATCTTGTGCTCGCCCTGGGCGCCGCCTTCGAAGCGGGACACGCCGTGCTCGATGCACCACTGCAGGGGCTGGTAGTAGCAGGCCTCGAAGTGCAGGCAGTCGACGCGCTCCAATGCGCCCCAGTAGCGCCCATAGGCCGCCTCTGGCGCGCCAGGATTTTTTCCGTCCTGAGACAGGGCGATGAGGCTGCTGGCCATCGGACGGCCCTCGCGTTCGGCGATGAAAAGGAGCCACGCCTCGGGCATGGTGCGGGCGACCTGCTGGAAGAAGTCCGGCGTCAGATAGGGCGGGTTGCCGTGCTCGCGATAGGTGCGGGCATAGCATCGGTAGAAGAAGGCCCAGTCCTCATCGCTGATGTCGTTGCCGCGCGCCCAGCGAAAGCGCACGCCCGCGTCCTGCACCTTGCGCCGCTCCTGCCGGATCTTCTTGCGCTTGTCGTGCGACAGGCTGGCCAGGAAGGAGTCGAAGTCCGTCCATTGCTGGACCGGGGCGCCGCCTGCCTCGTTCTTCCAGTGAAACTGCACGGTGTGGCGCAGCATGAGGCCGGCTTGCGCGCAGGCGGCAATATCCTCGTCGGCGCCAAAGAGCAGATGCAGCGAAGAAAGCTTCTCCTCTCCGCACCAGGCCACCAGCGCCTCGACCAGCAGCGCCCGGCTGGCCGCATCGCGCGCCAGGAGGCGGGTGCCTGGCACCGGCGTGAAGGGCACCGCGACAAGGCCCTTGGGATAGTACGCCAGCCCGTGGTCGTGATAGGCGTTGGCCCAGGCCCAGTCGAAGACGTATTCCCCGTAGGAGTGGTCCTTGAGGAAGAGCGGGCAGGCCGCCATCAGCGCCCTGCCGCGCCACAAGGTGAAGAAGCGCGGTGTCCAGCCGCTGGCCGCGGTCGCGCTGCCGCTGTCGTGCAACGCGGCCAGGTAGGCGTGCCGCATGAAAGGCGATGGCGCGGCCTGGGTGGCCAGCAAGGCATCCCACGCCGCCGCGTCGACCTCGGCCGGCGATGCGTGCACGCGGGCCAGGAACTCGTCGTTGCCCTTGGCCATGCTCAGGCTCGCCGATTTCCCAGTCGCTCGGCGATATAGATGCCGCCCAGCACCAGCGCCAGCGCGACCCCGTGGTAGAGCGAGATCGGCTCGCCCAGCACCAAAAGGGCCAGCAGCGGCCCGAAGATGGGCACCAGGTTGAGGAACACCCCCGCCCGGGCAGGTCCGATGATTCCCACGGCCTGGATGAAGGTGACTTGCGACACGAAGGAAGGCAGCAGCCCCACGAAGGCGATAACGACCCAGCCGCGTGCGCTCGGCCAGAAGAACTGGCCCGCCGCCACTTCAGCCGCCACCAGCGGCACCGAAACAAGGCAGGCCACCAGGGCCGTGGCGGCGAAGAACACGATGGCCGGTACCTCCGGCCGCCCGCGCAGGCCCAGCATGTAGCCGGCATAGAGCAGGCAGGCGACGATCATCCAGACGTCGCCGATGTTGAAGTCCAGCCCAGCCAGTTGCGCCAGGTTTCCGTGCGAAGCGACCACGGCAATGCCCGCCAGCGTGATCAGCACGCCCAGCCATTGCAGGGCACTCACCCGGTTCGAGAGGAAGAGCACGCTGCCGATCAGCACCAGCACGGGAATGGCGCCTTGCAGGATCGCGATGTTGATCGCCGTCGTGTGATGCGCCGCGGCGTAGAAGAGGGCATTGAAGCCGGTGAACCCCAGCGCGCCCATCAGCGCGATGGAGCGCCAGCGCGGCACCAGCACATGCCAGTGCGCCCGGATCGGTCCGCGGGCAAAGAGCAGCAGCGCCACGCAGGAGATGCCCCAGCGCATGAAGGTGAGGAACATGGGCGACACCTCGCCCACCGCCACCCGCGCGGCGACCGCGTTGGCGCCCCAGATGAGGGTGGTGAAGACCAGGAGCAGGTAGGCCTTGCTGGCCGGTGGGATGGCGTCGGCGTGAGCGAGGCCGGGGGAGGCGGAGGGACCGGAGGGCATTGGCCGCAAGCGTAGCAGTCCATGCGACAACGCGCCGGACAAGCCCGCGCAAAGCCTTGGGTCTGGGGGCGAATGACATAATCGTTGCAGTCTCGATTCCCCGTTCTATGACCCTCAAGATTGCCATCGCGCAGCTCAATTTCGTGGTGGGTGATCTGGCCGGCAATGCCCGCAAGATCATCGACGCGGCCCGCACGGCGCATGCGCAAGGCGCGCGGCTGCTGCTCACGCCCGAACTCTCGATCTGCGGCTATGCGGCCGAAGACCTCTTCCTGCGCCCGGCCTTCATCGCCGGTTGCGATGCGGCCGTACAGACGGTGGCGAAGGAACTCGCAGGGCTGGAAGGCATGACGGTCGTGGTCGGCCATCCCAGCGGCCACAGCGTGCGCAGCCGCTCCGTCGCGGTGCAGATGCGGCACAACGCGGCCAGCGTCATCCGCGAAGGCCGCATCCTCGAAACCTACGCCAAGCGCGAGCTGCCCAACTACCAGGTGTTCGACGAACGGCGCTACTTCACGCCGGGCGAAGGCAGCTGCGTCATCGAGGTGGGCGGCATCTCCGTGGGCCTGCTCATCTGCGAGGACGCCTGGTTCGACGCCCCCGCCGAACTGGCCAGGCGCGCGGGCGCCGAGGTGCTGGCGGTCATCAACGCCTCTCCGTACCACGTGGGCAAGGAGGGCGAGCGGGTGGCGCGCATGGCCGACCGGGCGCGATCCATCGGGTTGCCGGTGGTCTATGCGCATCTGGTGGGCGGGCAGGACGAGGTCGTGTTCGACGGCGCTTCCTTTGCGCTGCAGGCCGATGGGAGCACCGCTGTACAGGCCGCAAGCTTCAAGGAAGAAATCGTCTATCTCGAAGCGGCGCGCCAGGCTGGGGCGGTGAATCTGCTCGCCCAGCCCTTGCCGGCGCCGCGCACCGCATCGGCGCAGTTGTGGGACGCACTGGTTCTGGGCGTGCGCGACTACATCGGCAAGAACGGCTTTCCCGGCGCCATCCTGGGGCTGTCCGGCGGCATCGATTCCGCTTTGGTGCTTGCGGTGGCGGTCGATGCACTGGGCAAGGACAAGGTCCGCGCCGTGATGATGCCTTCGCCTTACACGGCCGACATCAGCTGGATCGACGCGCGCGAGATGGCCGGGCGCCTGGGCGTGCGCTACGACGAGATTTCCATCAAGAACACCTTCGAGTCCTTCAAGGCCGCGCTGGCCGGCGAATTCCAGGGGCTGCCCGAGGATGCGACCGAAGAGAACATCCAGGCGCGCATCCGAGGCACTTTGCTGATGGGCCTGTCGAACAAGTTCGGCTCCATCGTGCTGACCACCGGCAACAAGAGCGAGATGGCCACCGGCTACTGCACGCTGTACGGCGACATGGCCGGGGGCTTCGCGGTCATCAAGGACCTGCTCAAGACCACCGTGTTCGAGCTGGCGCGCTGGCGCAATGCCAACGATCCGTACGGCACCGGCGCGTCACCCATTCCCGAACGCATCATCACCCGGCCGCCCAGTGCCGAACTGCGCCCCGACCAGACCGACCAGGACAGCCTGCCGCCCTACGACGTGCTCGATGGCATCCTGGCGCGCTATATGCAAGACGACGAGAGCGTCGATGCCATCATCGCCGCCGGCTACGAGGCGAGCGTGGTCGAACGTGTGGTGCGCCTGATCAAGATCAACGAGTACAAGCGCCGCCAGGCGCCCGTGGGGATCCGCGTCACGCACCGCAGCTTCGGCAAGGATTGGCGTTACCCTATTACCAGCAAATTCAACGAAACCGCCGGGAGCACACCGAAATGAAGCAGATCACCGCCATCGTCAAACCTTTCAAGCTGGACGACGTGCGCGAGGCCCTCGCCGAAGTGGGCGTCACCGGCCTCACCGTCACCGAAGTCAAGGGATTCGGCCGTCAGAAGGGGCACACCGAGCTCTACCGCGGCGCCGAATACGTGGTCGACTTCCTGCCCAAGATGAAGATCGAGGTCGTCGTCAACGAAGGCGATGTCGAGCGCTGTGTCGACGCCATCGTGGGCGCCGCGCGCACCGGCAAGATCGGCGACGGGAAGATCTTCGTCACCAATGTGGAGCGCGTGGTTCGCATCCGCACGGGCGAGCAGGACGAAAGCGCGGTCTAGAAGGCCCCCCGGCTTTCACTCCCTTCGGTCGTGTAACTCCACCCCCCGAGGGGGAGACCCCACCTGGGGCCCGGCAAAGCCGGTTCCCCGGTGCGGGACTGGGTTTGCTCGGCTCGCTTCGCCTGGTGTTTTGGACGGTCAGATGTTTTCGGCCAGGCGATCGTCCTGGGCGTGTTTCGGGACGTCGGCGCGCAGGGCTTCCAGCAACTGGGTGGTTTCGGTGCCGGTGCGGATGAGGTCCATCTGCCATTCGCCCATGAAGCCGTCGCGCACGCTGTGGGCCAGGAAGCCGAGCATGGCGTCGTAGTAGCCGGCGGCGTTCAGCAGGCCTACGGGCTTGTCGTGGTAGCCGAGCTGGCGCCAGGTCCAGATCTCGAACAGTTCCTCGAAGGTGCCGATGCCGCCCGGCAGGGCCAGGAAGGCATCGGAGCGGTGCGCCATCATGGCCTTGCGCTCGTGCATGGTGTCCACCACATGCAGTTCGTCGCACAAGGGGTTGGCCAGTTCCTTGTCGACCAGCGCCTTCGGAATCACGCCGACCACGCGGCCGCCGGCGGTGCGGGTCGCTTCGGCCACCAGGCCCATCAGCCCGGTGCGGCCGCCGCCGTAGACCAACTGGCCGCGCTGCTGGCCGATCCATTGGCCCACGGCCTGGGCCGCAGCAGCGAATTCGGGGCGAGCGCCCGGACGAGAGCCGCAGTAGACACAGATGGAAAAAGGATGGGATGCGGGGGAATTCATCCCCCGATCATGCCGCCTTCTCAGGGCAGCCTGGCCCTGGGGCCTTCAGATGGCGAATCGGTGCCAGAGGGCCGCGGCCCAGATGCCGCCCGCCAGTAGCAGCGCCAGCAGCACGGCGGCGCTGCCCGTGTCCTTGGCCCGCTTGGACAGGTCGTGCCACTCCGGGCCGATGCGGTCGATGGCGGCTTCGACAGCGGTGTTGAGCAGTTCCACGATCATCACCAGCACCACGCTGCCCACCAGCGCAGCGGTTTCGACCCAATTGCGGCCCAGCCAGAAGGCCAGTGGAACGAGCACCATGGCCAGGATGGCTTCTTGCCGGAATGCGGCCTCTCCCCAGGCAGCGCGCAGGCCATTGAGAGAAATGAGGCCCGCATGCCAGACGCGGCTCAAGCCGCGCCGACCCTGCTGGGTGTTGGCTGCCGGCGCCCGCTCAGCCATGCCGCTTCGAGTCGGCCCGCACCAGGCGCGTGCCGGCGAGGGCGTCGTGCCAGAACTGCCCGAGCGGGTGAAAGCGCGAAAGAACCGCCCAGATGGCGACCCATCCGAAGACGATCACGGTGGCCTCGCCTGCACCAAGCTTGACCAAAGACAGCCCGGCCAGCGGCGGCAGGAACCAGAGCCAGCTCAGCAGGTAGCGCAGCAGGGCGCGCGGCTGGCTCAGGGGCTGGCCCTGGCGGTCGACCACGCGGATGCCCCAGGTCTTCATGGCGAGGGTCTGGCCCCGGGACCAGAACCAGGTGAAGTACACACCCAGCACAAGAAACAGAAAGCCCTGCAGCAGCGGATGCTTGCTGCCGTCGACGCCGTTGCGCATCTGAGTGAGCGTGCTGAACAGCCAGCCCGCGATGAAGACCACGGCGAACAGCAGCATGCCCTCGTAGAGCCAGCACGCCATCCGTCGCCAGAGGCCGGGGGCCGTCAATACAGCGGACGCCGCCGCAGGCAGCGGCTGGCCAGGCGGGGCATGGGAGGGGGCGGGCGATTCGGGAAGTGCTGAAGTCACGGGCGATGCCAGGGCGTTCCGCTTCATGGTGCTTCTTGCTGCCTGATCATCGCCGGCGCCGCTGCCGGGCTGGCGGGCGCAACCTGGGGCACCGACGGGGCCGTCGGCGGTGCAAGGGTTGCAGATGCAGCGCCTGCGGCGGAAGACGCGGCAGCGCCTGCCGGGGCGACAGCAGGCGCCGGCACCGCGGGAGCCGCGGGCGGGGCCAACTGGATGCGAGGTGGGTACTGGCCGCTGACGGCCGCGCTGGGAACCGGAACGAACTTCTGCGCAGGAACCGGACGCACGGGCGCCGCTGCACTCGGCGGCCTGCTGCCGGCCCGCTCGGCCAGCTTGCGCTTTTCTTCGTCGCTCAGGGCCTGGTAGGCCTCCCACTTGGCCTTGCGCTCTTCTTCGGGGGCCAGCCGCTTGACCGTGGCGAAATTCAGGCGGGCACGCGTGCGTTCCTGCGCGCTCAAGGCGGCCCATTCGGTCATTCGGCTGTGCAGCACCTGCTGGTCTTCCGGGCTCATGCTGTCGAAATTGCGCGACAGCGCGATCCACTTGCGCTTTTGCGCGGGATGCAGGCCGTTCCAGTGGGCGGACAGGGGGGCCAGCGACTGCTGCTGAGCCGGTGTCAGTTCTGTCCACAGCGGACGTGTGCTGACGGGCGTCTTCCCTTTGGCCGCAGCAGTGGCCGGTTCGGCCGCCGGCTGCTGCTGCGCCTCGGCGGGGAAGAAGGCCCCGATGCCCAGCACCAGCAGGCCGCCCAGCATCGCCTTGCCGAGGATCGACCTCGCGGCAGTGTCTTGCTGCAGGCGGGTGCTGAGGTAATCAGTGGGCAAGGCCGTTGTCACTCTTGAGGAACTGTGCAAAACCCGGGTCGGTGTAGGCAGCGGGGGGGAGGTCGCCGGTAAGAATGGCCGCATCGACCTCGGCCACCTCGCTGGCGCGGTTGTCGTCCTGGAACACACTGATGGCGATCAGCCCGGCGGCGAGCAACACCAGGGGCACGGCCGAGCCGATGCGCGTCCACCAGCCGCTGCCCAGGGTCATTGAGCCGTCGCGGCCGACCGAGGCTTCAGCGGGTGCCACGAGCGGCTGCACCAACTTGCGGCGCGCCACCGCCTGCTCCCGCCCGGCGCGCAGGCGCTCGGCGATGTCATATGGAAGATCCTGGGTGCCGGCCGAAAGCCGCTGGGCGACGCGCGCGCCAAAGCGCGCCTCCGGGCCATCGGACCCGGCGGGGGGGATGGTTGTACGAATCGTGCTCACAGTTGGATTCCCTTGGCCTTGAGCGCGCGGCTCAGTGCGTGAACGGCGCGCGAACAATGGGTCTTGACGCTGCCCTCGGAGCAGCCCATGGCGGTTGCCGTCTCGGCAACGTCCAGTTCCTCCCAGTAACGTAGCAGGAAGGCTTCGCGTTGACGACCCGGCAGCGCCGCGATTTCCGCCTCGATCTCCCGCAGGATCTGTGCCCGCCGGGTGGTGTCTTCGGCGCTTTCGGACTCGCGGGTGTCGGCAATAGGAGACAGATTTTCGAGCAGGTCGAATTCCCCGTCCTCGTCCACCGCGTCGAAGTCGCTGAGGTTGGTAAACAGTGCGCGCCGGGTCTTCTGGCGCCGGAACCAGTCCAGGGTGCAGTTCGAGAGGATGCGCTGAAACAGCATCGGCAACTCGTCGGCGGGCTTGTCGCCATAGTGCTCGGCGAGCTTCATCATGCTGTCCTGCACGATGTCGAGGGCGGCTTCCTCGTCCCGAACGTGGTAGACGGAGCGCTTGAACGCGCGTCGCTCGACACTCTTGAGGAAGTCGGAAAGTTCTTTTTCGGTGGCCAAGCGAGAGGTGGGCGCGGCGCGCTTCGTGGATGTCTTGCCTTGTCTGGCCCGCTCTGCGGCAGGCTTTTCGTGCAGCGGCGGATTATGCCCCGGGCAAGCTTTCGTACGCCCGCCGGGAAAGTACTGCGCTTGACAGTGTCATAATCACGCCTGCAAGTCAAAAGGCAAACGGGTCATAGCCCGGCGAAAATCTGGTTCGCCCATGGCTATGGTCTTAAGTCTCGCTGCGGCCTCACAAGGGTTGGCAAAGAGGCACCGAAGGTTTTTCGTTCCCGAAAATCACAAAGGTTCATCATGGAAATCTCCAAGGCGGAACTCTCCTCCGCAGCCGCCGCGTCCTCCGGGATGGGCAACCAAACCGAAGAACTCATGGGCGCCGAAGTGCTGGTCAAGGCACTGCAGGCGGAAGACGTCAAGTTCGTCTGGGGCTATCCCGGCGGTGCCGTCCTCTACATCTACGACGCCTTCTACAAGCAGGACACCATCCAGCACGTGCTGGTGCGGCACGAGCAGGCCGCGGTGCATGCGGCAGACGGCTATGCGCGCGCCACCGGCGACGTGGGCGTGGCCCTGGTCACCTCCGGCCCCGGCCTCACCAATGCGGTGACCGGCATCGCCACCGCCTACATGGATTCGATACCGATGGTGATCATCTCGGGACAGGTCCCGACGCCCGCCATCGGCCTGGATGCCTTCCAGGAGTGCGACACCGTCGGCATCACCCGGCCCATCGTCAAGCACAACTTCCTGGTCAAGGACGTCAAGGACCTGGCCGAGACGATGAAGAAGGCCTTCCACATCGCACGCAGCGGCCGCCCCGGCCCCGTGGTGGTGGACGTGCCCAAGGACGTCTCCTTCAAGAAGGTGGCCTACAACGGCTACCCGGAGAAGGTGGAAATGCGCTCGTACAACCCGGTGCGCAAGGGCCACGGCGGGCAGATCCGCAAGGCCCTGCAACTGCTGCTGACGGCCAAGCGCCCTTACATCTACAGCGGCGGCGGCGTGCTGCTGGGCAATGCCACGCAAGAGCTTCGCACCCTGGTCGACATGCTGGGCTACCCGGTCACCAACACGCTGATGGGCCTGGGTGCCTATCCGGCGAGCGACCGCAAGTTCCTGGGCATGCTGGGCATGCATGGCACGCTGGAAGCCAATCAGGCCATGCAGAACTGCGACGTGCTGCTGGCCGTGGGCGCGCGCTTCGACGACCGCGTGATCGGCAACCCCAAGCATTTCGCGCAGAACGAACGCAAGATCATCCACGTCGACATCGACCCCTCGAGCATCTCCAAGCGGGTGAAGGTCGACATCCCGATCGTCGGCGACGTGAAGGACGTGCTCACCGAGCTCATCGCCATGATCCGCGAGAGCGACACGCGTCCCGACGAGCAAGCCCTGGCCGGCTGGTGGAAGGCCATCGAAGGCTGGCGCAGCCGCGACTGCCTCAAGTACGACCGTGGCAACACCGAGGTCATCAAGCCGCAGCAGGTGGTCGAGACGCTGTGGAACATGACCAAGGACGCCGACACCTACATCACTTCCGATGTGGGCCAGCACCAGATGTGGGCGGCGCAGTACTACCGTTTCGAGGAGCCGCGCCGCTGGATCAACTCCGGTGGCCTGGGCACCATGGGCGTGGGCATTCCCTATGCCATGGGCATCAAGCTGGCCAAGCCCGATTCGGAAGTGTTCTGCATCACCGGCGAAGGCTCGGTGCAGATGTGCATCCAGGAGCTTTCCACCTGCCTGCAGTACAACACGCCGATCAAGATCGTCTCTCTCAACAACCGCTACCTGGGCATGGTGCGCCAGTGGCAGGAGATCGAATACTCCGGCCGCTACAGCCACAGCTACATGGACGCGCTGCCCAACTTCGTGAAGCTGGCCGAGGCCTATGGCCACGTCGGCATGCTGATCGAACGGCCGCAGGACGTGGAGCCGGCGCTGCGCGAGGCGCGCAAGCTCAAGGACCGGACCGTGTTCATGGACTTCCGCACCGACCCCACCGAGAACGTGTTCCCGATGGTGCAGGCCGGCAAGGGCATCACCGAAATGCTGATGGGGTCCGAGGACCTCTGAACAGAAGATGGGCCGCCTCGCACCTGCGGGGTGGCTCCTTGGTCAACCCAAACCTGACGAATCTATTGCTTGCCGAGCTCGCGCATTACCGTGCGCGGGGGAGGGCAGCGAAAAGAGGAGTCACGCAAACACATGAAACACATCATCGCTGTCCTGCTGGAAAACGAGCCTGGCGCTCTTTCCCGCGTGGTGGGCCTGTTCTCGGCCCGCGGCTACAACATCGAATCGCTCACCGTCGCGCCGACGGAAGACCCGAGCCTGTCGCGCATGACGATCCAGACCACCGGTTCTGACGACGTCATCGAGCAGATCACCAAGCACCTGAACCGCCTCATCGAGGTCGTGAAGGTGGTCGACCTGACCGAAGGCGCCTACACCGAGCGCGAGCTCATGATGGTGAAGGTGCGCGCCGTGGGCAAGGAGCGCGAAGAGATGAAGCGCATGGCCGACATCTTCCGCGGCCGCATCATCGACGTGACGGACAAGAGCTACACCATCGAACTCACCGGCGACCTGGGCAAGAACGATGCCTTTCTGCAGGCCATCGAGCGCAGCGCCATTCTCGAAACCGTGCGTACCGGGCCCAGCGGCATCGGCCGCGGCGAGCGCATCCTGCGCGTCTGACCCACCCCATCCAACTCAACCGATTTCATCTGGAGATAAACATGAAGGTTTTCTACGACAAGGACTGCGACCTGAGCCTGATCAAGGGCAAGACGGTTGCCATCATCGGCTATGGCTCGCAGGGCCATGCGCACGCGCAAAACCTCAACGACAGCGGCGTCAAGGTGGTGGTCGGCCTGCGCAAGGGCGGCGCCAGCTGGGACAAGGTCGGCAAGGCCGGCCTGAACGTGCTGGAAGTGAACGACGCGGTCAAGTCGGCTGACGTGGTCATGATCCTGCTGCCCGACGAGCAGATCGCCGAGGTCTACAAGAACAACGTCGAGCCGAACATCAAGCAGGGCGCATCGCTGGCCTTCGCGCACGGCTTCAACGTGCACTACAACCAGGTCGTGCCGCGTGCCGACCTCGACGTGTGGATGGTGGCCCCCAAGGCGCCTGGCCACACCGTTCGCAATACCTACGCCCAGGGGGGCGGCGTGCCGCACCTGGTGGCCGTGCATCAGGACAAGTCGGGCAAGGCACGCGACCTGGCCCTGTCGTACGCCATGGCCAACGGCGGCGGCAAGGCCGGCATCATCGAGACCAACTTCAAGGAAGAGACCGAGACCGACCTGTTTGGCGAGCAGGCCGTGCTGTGCGGCGGCGCGGTCGAGCTGATCAAGATGGGCTACGAGACGCTGGTGGAAGCCGGCTACGCGCCCGAGATGGCCTACTTCGAGTGCCTGCACGAACTCAAGCTGATCGTGGACCTGATCTATGAAGGCGGCATCGCCAACATGAACTACTCGATCTCGAACAACGCCGAGTACGGCGAGTACGTGACCGGCCCCGAGGTGATCAACGAGCAGTCGCGCGCGGCCATGCGCAACGCGCTCAAGCGCATCCAGAACGGCGACTACGCCAAGATGTTCATCCTGGAAGGCCGCACCGGCTACCCCAGCATGACGGCCCGCCGCCGCAACATGGCCGAGCACAGCATCGAAGTCGTGGGCGGCCAACTGCGCGCCATGATGCCCTGGATCGCCAAGAACAAGCTGGTCGACCAGACTCGCAACTAAGCCGTCGGCTTGTGAAGCAAAGGCCGTCCTTGCGGGCGGCCTTTTTCATTGCGCCGCGCCAAGTGCGCTGGCAACGCTGAACTACACTTCGCCCCCATGCATGACGACACCCCGTTGATGCCCCTCGAGCCGAAGAAGCGGCGCAAGGGCATCTACATTCTTCCCAATCTCTTCACATTGGGAGCGCTCTTCGGCGGCTTCTACGCCATCGTGATGGCGATGAACGCGCGCTTCGACCAGGCGGCGCTGGGCGTGTTCGCCGCCATGGTCCTCGACAGCCTCGACGGCCGTGTGGCGCGCATGACCAACACGCAGAGCGCCTTTGGCGAGCAGATGGACTCGCTGTCGGACATGGTGTCCTTCGGCGCGGCGCCGGCGCTCATCGCCTACGAGTGGTCGCTCAAGGGGCTGGGCCGCTGGGGCTGGATCGCTGCCTTCGTCTATTGCGCCTGCGCGGCGCTGCGGCTGGCGCGTTTCAACGTCAACACAGGCGTGATCGACAAGCGCTGGTTCCAGGGCCTGCCGTCGCCGGCGGCGGCGGCCCTGGTGGCTGGCTTCATCTGGCTCATGACGGAGTGGGGCCGGCGCGGCGGCGATGTGCTCTACCTCAGCTGGAACCAGATCACCTGGATCACCTTCGGCTTCACGCTTTACGCGGGCCTGAGCATGGTGACCAACGCGCCGTTCTACAGCTTCAAGGACGTGCAGATGAAGCGCAGTGTGCCTTTCGCGGTCATCGTGCTGATCGCGCTGGGCATTGCCGTGATCAACATCCACCCGCCGACGGTGCTGTTCAGCCTGTTCGTCGCCTATGGCCTGAGCGGGTACGTGGTGTACGCCTGGCGCAAGGCCAAGGGGCAGCAGGCCAGCGTGATCAGCGTGTCGACCGACGAGCCGGACGAGCGCGGCTTGCATAACTAGCCTGGAACTTGTGCTAGAGTTGCGCCACCATGCAAAAGATTTCGCTGGCCCTACTACTCATCCCCTTCGGGCGGAGTCGGTAGCGCACGCGCAATTTTTTCGACCAACGGCCCGTTAGCACCAGCAACGGGCCGTTTGTTTTTGGGGTTGCTGGGCTCGACAACCATCACCAGCAAGAGAGAAGCCATGTTGAAGCAACCCAGCCGCAAGTACCGCGCCTTCGCACCCGTAGGCCTCAAAGACCGCACCTGGCCGGACGCCGTCCTGACCCGCGCGCCGATCTGGCTGTCGACCGACCTGCGTGACGGCAACCAGGCGCTGGTGGAGCCCATGGATCTCGAGCGCAAGATGCGCATGTTCGAGATGCTGGTGAAGATCGGCTTCAAGGAGATCGAGGTGGGTTTCCCCTCGGCCTCGCAGGTCGAGTTCGATTTCGTGCGCAAGCTCATCGAGGAAGACCGCATCCCCGACGACGTGACGATCCAGGTGCTGACGCAGGCGCGCGACCACCTCATCGAGCGCACCTTCGAGTCGCTGCAGGGCGCACCGCGCGCCATCGTGCACCTGTACAACGCCGTGGCGCCGGTGATGCGCAAGGTGGTGCTGGGCATGGACGAGGACGGCATCGTCGAGCTGGCCACCAGCCATGCGCGCATGTTCAAGGAACTGGCCGCCACGCAGCCCGGCACCGAGTGGACCTTCCAGTATTCGCCCGAGATGTTCTCGGGCACCGACCTGGCTTTCTCCAAGCGCGTGGTCGACGCCGTGACCGAGGTCTGGGCGCCGACGCCCGCGCGCAAGTGCATCATCAACCTGCCTTCGACGGTGGAGCATTCCACGCCGAACATCTTCGCCGACATGATCGAGTGGATGCATCGCAACCTGGCGCGGCGCGACAGCATCGTGCTGTCGGTGCATCCGCACAATGACCGCGGCACCGGCACGGCCGCCGGCGAGTTCGCCCTGATGGCGGGCGCCGACCGCATCGAAGGGTGCCTGTTCGGCAACGGCGAGCGCACCGGCAACCTCGACCTGGTCAACGTCGCGCTCAATCTGTACACCCAAGGCGTTTCGCCCGAGCTGGACTTCTCGAACATCGACGAGATCCGCGCCACCGTCGAGCACTGCAACCAGTTGCCGGTGCATCCGCGCCACCCCTACGCCGGGGACCTGGTCTACACCTCTTTCTCCGGCTCGCATCAGGACGCGATCAAGAAGGCTTTCGCCGCCCGCAAGGACGACGACATCTGGGACATGCCCTACCTGCCGATCGACCCGAAGGACGTCGGCCGCAGCTACGAGGCGGTGATCCGGGTCAACAGCCAGTCGGGCAAGGGCGGCATCTCGTACCTGCTCGAGGCGGAATACGGGCTCGAGATGCCGCGCCGCCTGCAGATCGAATTCAGCCAGGTGGTGCAGCGCGAGATGGACGTGGCCGGCAAGGAGATGTCCGCGGCCGACCTGTGGGACATCTTCCAGCGCGAGTACGGCGTGGCGGCCGCGCATGCGCTCACGCACCGCGTGCTGGAAGAGCAGGGCGAGGGCGCCAACGCCCAGGTGGTGCTGCGCGGCGACCTGAAGTGGGACGGTGAAATCCGGGCCATCGAAGGCCGCGGCAACGGACCGGTCGACGCATTCATCCGGGCGCTGTCCGAAGCCACCGGGCACGCGATCCGCGTGATCGACTACCACCAGCATGCCATCGGCACGGGTGCGGACGCCCGCGCCGTGGCCTATATGGAAGTGCGGGTGGATGAATCGCGCACGCTGTTCGGCGTGGGCATCGACGCGGACATCATTTCGGCCTCGCTCAAGGCCATCGTCTCGGGCGTGACGCGCGGCCGGGGCCAGGGCGCAAAGAGCGCACAATCCGCCCTCGAAGCCGCTTGAGCTTGCGCGCAGCCGCCCCGAAAAAGGGGCGGCGTGCGCCGCAGCCCGCCGGGGGCGCACACACCAGGAGAACACGATGACCGACAAGCTGATCATTTTCGACACCACCCTGCGCGACGGCGAGCAGTCGCCAGGCGCTTCCATGACGCGCGACGAGAAGCTGCGCATTGCCCGCCAGCTCGAGCGCCTGCGGGTCGACGTGATCGAGGCGGGCTTTCCCGCCAGCTCCAACGGCGATTTCGAGGCCGTGCAGGCCATCGCCAATGTCATCAAGGAATCGACAGTGTGCGGCCTCTCGCGGGCCAACGACCGCGACATTTCGCGTGCCGCCGAGGCCCTGAAGGGCGCGGCGCGCGGGCGCATCCACACCTTCATCGCGACTTCTCCGCTGCACATGGAGAAGAAGCTGCGCATGACACCGGAAGAGGTGCTGGAGCAGGCCCGCCTGTCGGTGCGCTTCGCACGCAACCTCATGGGCGACATCGAGTTCAGCCCCGAGGACGGCTACCGCAGCGACGTGGACTTTCTCTGCCGCGTGCTGGAGGCGGTGATCCAGGAGGGCGCCACCACCATCAACGTGCCCGACACCGTGGGCTATGCCATTCCGGAGCTGTACGGCAACTTCATCAAGAACCTGCGCGAGCGCATTCCCAACAGCGACAAGGCGGTGTGGTCCGTGCACTGCCACAACGACCTGGGCATGGCGGTGGCCAACTCGCTGGCCGGCGTGAAGATCGGCGGCGCGCGCCAGGTGGAATGCACCATCAACGGCCTGGGCGAGCGCGCCGGCAACTGCTCGCTCGAGGAAATCGTGATGGCGGTGAAGACCCGCAAGGACTACTTCGGGCTGGAGCTGAACATCGACACGCCCCACATCCTGGCGGCCAGCCGCATGGTGAGCCAGACCACCGGCTTCGTGGTGCAGCCCAACAAGGCCGTGGTGGGCGCCAACGCCTTTGCCCATGCCTCGGGCATCCACCAGGACGGCGTGCTCAAGGCGCGCGACACCTACGAGATCATGCGCGCCGAAGACGTGGGCTGGACCAACAACAAGATCGTCCTGGGCAAGCTCAGCGGCCGCAATGCCTTCAAGCAGCGCCTGCAGGAACTGGGCGTGGTCATGGAGAGCGAGGCCGACATCAACACCGCGTTCTCCCGCTTCAAGGAACTGGCGGATCGCAAGAGCGAAATTTTCGATGAAGACATCCTCGCCCTTGTCAGCGACGAGGAAGGTTCGCACGTTGGTGAGCGATTCAGCTTTGTTTCTTTGTCTCAACACAGCGAAACCGGTGAGCGGCCCCAGGCGCGCATCGTGTTCACGGTGGAGGGCAAGGAGGTGACCGGTGAATCCGACGGAAACGGCCCGGTCGATGCCTCCTTGAAGGCCATCGAGTCGCACGTGAAGAGCGGCGCGGAAATGGTGCTCTATTCGGTCAACGCCATCAGTGGTTCGACCGAAAGCCAGGGAGAAGTCACCGTCCGCCTGCAGAACGCGGGCCGGGTCGTCAACGGCGTCGGGGCCGATCCCGACATCGTGGTGGCGTCGGCCAAGGCTTATCTGAGTGCCCTCAACAAGTTGCAGAGCCAAGCTGAGAGAGTCGCGGCTCAAGGTTAGTTACGAAATGTAGTCCTTGGTATTCGCTGGAAGAAGGGGCCGCAAGTAACTGATATTGCGTGTTTTTTTGTTAATAGGTAAACTGCGGTCCCATTTCCACCCCCGCTGGAGAGTTTTCAATGCCCGAAGCCCATCCCGGCCGAGTTCCAAGCCAGCGGATCCTGCGCACACTCGCCGCCGCGTTTTTTGCGACGGCTTTTTTGTTGTCCGGCGCCCACGCAGCGTCGTCGAAGAAGGAAGTAGCCTCCAAGAAGCAGGCGACTTCCACCAAATCCGCCGCCAAGCCGGCGTCCAAATCCCCGGCCAAGGCCACTCGTACCGCCAAGGCGCCTGCCGTCGAGAAGACTGCCCGTGGCGGACGCAACGTCACCGCTACCCTGAGCAAGCGCGGTGGCAAGTCGGTCGTCACGGTTCAGCGCCGCTCGGTGGTGCGCATGGCCGAGCCGGCCCGCCAATCCTTCGGCCAGCTCGCCGGCCTTCATGGCACCGACGATGTGCTCGACCTGAAGTCCAGCGTGGCGCTGGTGGTCGACCAGGACACGCGAGAAGTGCTGTTCAGCAAGAACGACCAGGCCGTGCTGCCCATTGCCTCCATCACCAAGCTGATGACCGGCGTGCTGATCAGCGAGGCACACCTGCCGTCCGAGGAGATGATCACCATCACCCAGGATGACGTGGACACCGAGAAGCACAGCAGCTCGCGCCTGCGCGTGGGCACGTCGCTGCCCCGCGGCGAACTGCTGCACCTGGCCCTCATGTCCAGCGAGAACCGTGCTGCGCACGCGCTGGGCCGCACCTACCCGGGCGGCATCGATACCTTCGTGGCCATGATGAATGCCAAGGCCCGTTCGATCGGCATGCACGACACCCGCTATGTCGAGCCCACGGGCCTATCCAGCGGCAACCAGTCCAGCGCGCGCGATCTGGCGCTGCTGGTGAACTACGCCTATGCCGATCCCACGCTGCGCCAGCTCACCACCTCGCCCGAGCGCGTGGTCGAAGTGGGCAGCCGGACGCTGCAGTTCAACACCACCAACCGCCTGGTAAAGAACCCCGACTGGGACATCGGCCTGCAGAAGACCGGCTACATCTCCGAGGCCGGCCAGTGCCTGGTGATGCAGGCCCGCATTGCCGGCCGCAAGCTGATCATGGTTTTCCTGGATTCCGCCGGCAAGCTCAGCCGCCTCGGCGACGCCGAGCGTGTGCGCCGCTGGGTGGAGGCCACCCAGGTGATGGCGCCGGCTGCCAGCCACACGCCGGTGGCAAGCGCGCACGCCGCCAGCTGATACGCGCCAGAGCCGCAAACGAAAAGCCCGCCATCGGCGGGCTTTTTCATTGAGCAGGCGAGGCCCTCAGGCGGCGGAATCTGTAGCCGGCGCGGCCGGTGCCTGCGGCGCTTCGGCCTTGTAGCCCAGCGCCCCCGAGATTTCGTTGGCGGTGGCCTGCAGCTTGGGCAGCCAGCCGTCGTCCAGCCGATCGGCCGGCGCCGACACCGACAGGCCGGCCACGAGCTTGCCCTGGTCGTCGTAGATGCCGGCCGCCATGCAGCGCACACCCAGCTCCAGCTCTTCGTTGTCGCGGGCGATGCCGTACTGGCGCGCCTTGGCAAGTTCGCGCTCGAGCACCGGCAGCTGCGTGATGCTGTTTCTGGTGTGGCCAGCCAGGCCCGTGCGGGTGGCGTAGCTGCGCACGCGCTGGGGGTCGTCCAGTGCCAGGAACAGCTTGCCGGTCGAGGTCAGGTGCAGGGGCGCACGGCCGCCGATGGCACGCACCACCTGCATGCCGGAGCGCTCGCTGTAGGCGCGCTCGATGTACACGATCTCGTCGCCCTGGCGCATGCTCAAGTTGACCGGCTGCTGCGTCAGCTTGTGCAGCTCGCGCATGGGGGCGAGCGCAGCGTCGCGCACGTTCAGGCGGCCCTTGACCAGATTGCCCAGCTCCAGCAGGCGCATGCCCAGGCGGTAGCTGCCAGCCTCGGGGCGATCGACAAAGCGCCCGACCGCCAGGTCGTTCAGGATGCGGTGGGCGGTGGAGGGGTGCAGGCCCGTCTTTTCGCTGATTTCCTTCAGCGAAATGGCTTCCTCGCGGGACGCCAGGACATCGATCAGCGCAAACATGCGCTCGATCACCTGGATGACCGGTGCGGCAGGGATATCTGATTGTGTTTTTCTCATGGCTCGGCAGCTGGGAATCTGCCGGCCATTTTACTTGGTGAAATCGGATTGCGCTTGCCAGCGTCCATCAATCAGTACTTCATTGGGGGAATAGCGCGCCTTGTAGCTCATCTTGGCGCTGCCGGCGATCCAGTAACCAAGGTAGACGTGCGGCAGGCCCAGCTGGCGCGCCTGCTCGATCTGCCACAGGACGCTGTAGTTGCCGTAGCCCGCGCCCGGCTCGGGCTCGTAGAAGGTATAGACGGCTGACAGGCCGTCGTTCAGCACGTCCAGGATGGACACCATCTTCAGCGCTCCGGCGCTGCCGTCCGGCAGCGTCTCGCGAAACTCCACCAGCCTCGAATTGACCCGGCTTTGCAGCAGGAACTGGGTGTACTGGTCGATGCTGTCGTGGTCCATGCCGCCGCCCGCATGGCGGCCGTTCTGGTAGCGCAGGTAGAGCTGGTAGTGCTCGGGCACGAAGCACAGCTTGAGCACCCGCGCCTGCAGGTTGGCATGCTTGGCGTGCGCGCGGCGCTGGCTGCGGGTGGGCTTGAACTCGGCCACCTTCACCCGAAGCGGCACGCAGGCCTGGCAGCCGTCGCAGTAGGGGCGATAGGTGAACATGCCGCTGCGCCGGAAGCCGCCCAGCACCAGGTCGGAGTACGCGTCGCTGTGAATCAGGTGGCTGGGCGTGGCCACTTGCGACCGGGCCAGGCGATCCGGCAGGTAGCTGCACGGGTAGGGCGCCGTTGCATAGAACTGCAAGGTCTGAAGCGGGAGATCCTTGAGGTGCGTCACGTCGTCGAAGCGGGTCGCGTGAGGAGTGTGTTCCAGTATACGGGCTCGAAATCCCACTGTGGCGGTGGCAGTTGCGCGGCCTGCGCCACCTTGGAAAGAAAGGCGCTGCGCGGCATTTCGGCCGCGCCCATGCTGGCCAGGTGCGCGGTGTTCTGCTGGCAGTCGATCTGCGCGATGCCGTGGTGGCGGCAGAAGGCCACCAGTGCGGCCAGCGCGATCTTCGAGGCGTCGGGCTGCAGCGCGAACATCGATTCGCCGAACACGGCGCGGCCGATGCCCACGCAGTACAGGCCGCCCGCCAGGTGGCCGTCGATCCAGGTTTCCACGCTGTGGGCGTGGCCGGCCCGGTGCATGTGGGTGTAGGCCTCGATCATCTTGGGCAGGATCCAGGTGCCCGACTGGCCGGCGCGCGGCACGCGGGAGCAGGCGTCGATGACCGCCTCGAAGTCGTGGTCGAAGCGAATCTCGCAGCGCGGGTCGGCGGCAAAGCGGCGCAGCGTCCTGGCCAGGGAACGGTGCAGGCGGAAGCGCTCGACCTGCAGCACCATGCGCGGGTCGGGGCTCCACCACAGGATGGGCTGGCCCTCGCTGAACCAGGGAAATACGCCGCCGCGATAGGCCCTGAGGAGGCTGTCCACGTCGAGCGCGCCGCCGGCCGCCAGCAGGCCGGGCACCGGGTCCTGCGATCCCCAGGCCTGGGCGGCCGGGGGCAACGCCTCGCCGGGTGCCAGCCAGGGCAGTTGTCGGGGGCGTGGCTGGCGCGTCACCGCCATCGCAGGGCTTCAGCGCCCCTTCTTGCCGCCGAAGATGCCGCCCAGCACGCCGCGCAGGATCTCGCGGCCCGCGGTGGTGCCCATGGTGCGCACGGCCGACTTGGCCATGGTCTGGACCAGGCCGTCACGCTTGCCGCCGCGCGGGCCGGTGGAACCGAAGAGCAGGTCATTCAAGCCATCCATCAGCCCGCCTTCCTGGGAGGCTGCGGTGCCGGGCTTGCCCGGCGCGGCGCCAGCCGGCGCGTCTGGTGCGCTTTCAACGCGGCCCTTGAGCTTTTCGTACGCGGATTCGCGGTCCACGACCTTCTCGTAGACGCCGGCCACAAGCGAGCCGGCCATCAGCTGCTGGCGCTGCTGCGGCGTGATCGGGCCGATCTGGCTGCCGGGCGGCAGCACATAGGCGCGCTCGGTCACGCTGGGTCGGCCCTTGGGGTCGAGGAAGCTCACCAGCGCTTCGCCCACCGCCAGTTCGGTGATCGCCGCTTCGATGTCCAGCCCCGGCTTCTGCCGCATGGTGGTGGCGGTGGCCTTCACCGCCTTCTGGTCGCGGGGCGTGAAGGCCCGCAGCGCGTGCTGCACGCGGTTGCCGAGCTGGGCGAGCACGGTGTCGGGAATGTCCAGCGGGTTCTGGGTGACGAAGAACACGCCGACGCCCTTGGAGCGCACCAGGCGCACCACCAGCTCGATGCGTTCGATCAGCGCCTTGGGCGCGTCGTTGAACAGCAGGTGCGCTTCGTCGAAGAAGAACACCAGCTTGGGCTTGTCGGGGTCGCCGATCTCGGGCAGCTGCTCGAACAGCTCCGACAGCATCCACAGAAGGAAGGTGGCATACAGCCGGGGCGAGTTCATGAGTTTGTCGGCGGCCAGGATGTTCACCACCCCCTTGCCCCCCTCCGTCTGCATGAAGTCGCTGATGTTGAGCATCGGCTCGCCGAAGAACTTGTCTCCCCCCTGGGTCTCGATGGCGAGCAGTCCGCGCTGGATGGCGCCCACGCTGGCGGCGCTGATGTTGCCGTACTGGGTGGTGAAGTCCTTGGCGTTGTCGCCCACGTGCTGCAGCATGGCGCGCAGGTCTTTCAGATCAAGCAGCAGCAGGCCGTTGTCGTCCGCGATCTTGAACACCAGGTTGAGGACGCCCGCCTGGGTTTCGTTCAGGTCCAGCATGCGGCCCAGCAGCAGCGGGCCCATGTCGGACACCGTGGCGCGCACCGGATGGCCCTGTTCGCCGAACACGTCCCAGAGCGTAACCGGGCAGGCCTGCGGCGCGGGCGGCTCGATGCCGCGCTCCTTCAGGGTGGCGGCCAGCTTGTCGCCGATGCTGCCGGCCTGGCTGATGCCCGTCAGGTCGCCCTTGACGTCGGCCATGAAGACCGGCACCCCGATGCCCGAGAGGCGTTCCGCCAGCGTTTGCAGGGTGACCGTCTTGCCGGTGCCGGTGGCGCCGGTGATCAACCCGTGCCGGTTGGCCAGCCCCGGCAGCAGGGCGCATTCGATGTCGCCGTGCCGGGCGATCAGTAGAGGGTCAGCCATGGGGACTCCGAGGAAATGGTAGCTTCGATGGGGCCCCAGTCTATCCAATGGCCCCTCCCTATAATTTGCATTCTTGCCGTGTATGTTGCGGCGCTCAACCTGTTGGAGTTTCCCTTTGTCATTGACCGCAGAGTCCTCTAAGCCTTCCGCTGGCGGTGCCAACGAGCAATCGCCGCTCGAGAACGAATTGGCCGTGTTGCTGGTGGAGGCGCTCAATCTCGAGGTGGCCGCCGCGGACATTGCGCCCGAAGCGCCCCTGTACGGCGAGGGCCTGGGCCTGGACTCGATCGACATCCTGGAAGTGGCGCTCGAGGTTTCGCGCCGCTACGGCTTCCAGTTGCGCTCGGATGACGAGCGCAACCAGCAGATCTTTTCGTCGTTGCGCAGCCTGGCGGCGCACGTCGCACAGAACCGCACCGCGCCCTGAGCGCGCTGCAACCCGCCATGTCGCAATGGCGCCTGGTACTGATTCTGGTGGCTGGGCTGGCGTATGCCGGCCTGTCGCACTGGATGATGCTCTACCACGCAACCGCTCCCTGGGCGCTTGCTGCCTTGTTTGCCCCGCTGTGGCTGGCCGTGCTGGGCCTGGGCGCCAATCGCTTCGGCTGGGTCGGCGCACTGCTGGCGCTGCTCGCGGGCGGTGTGCTGATCTATGTGATTTCCCACGGCGAGGCCGGTAATCCCAATCGCCTGTATGTGCTGCAGCACGTGGGCATCAACGTGGTGCTGTGTGCCTGGTTTGCCAGCACCCTGCGGCCTGGGCGCCTGTCCCTCATCGGGGAATTTGCGCAGCGCGTCCATCCGCTGTCCGACGACATGCGCGCCTATTCCGCCAAGGTCACGGCCGTGTGGGTGGGCTATTTCGCGCTGATGGCGCTGGTGTCCGTCGCCATCTACCTCACCCTGTCTTTCAGTGCCTGGTCGCTGCTGGCGAATGTGCTGACGCCCCTTTGCGTGGTGGCGCTCTTCGTGGGCGAGCATTTCATGCGCTACCGCCTGCATCCGGAATTCGAGCGTTCGCGCCTGGTCGACGTCGTGCGCGTGGCCATGGGCGGCCGCTCCGACCGAGCTTTTCACCAATGAACGCCTTGACGTCCGCGGCGGGCCAGTCGGCCCTGCCGCTCCTTGCCAGCCGGGACCTCGACGCGCCCATGGCGTGGAAGGCCGGCGTGCCGGTCAGCGCGCGGCGCTTCCTGGCCGACGCGCAACAACTGGCATCCGCGCTGCCGGAGGGTGGCCCGGCCATCAACCTGTGCACCGACCGCTATGCCTTCGCCGTGGGCCTGGCGGCCGCGCTGCTGCGCGGCCAGGCCAGCCTGTTGCCGCCGGATGCGCGGCCCGACACGCTGGCGCGCCTGCATGAATCGGGCGACCGCTGCTATGCCCTGACGGACGACCCGGCCCTGGTGACGCCGGGCCTGGAGCGCGTGCTGTATCAAACGGCGGTATCCGGCGAGGTGGCGGCTGATGCCGTCGCCAGCATCCCGGCTTTCGACGGCCGGTGCCACGCGGTGAGCCTGCTCACCTCCGGTTCCACGGGCGTGCCGCAGGCCCATGCCAAGCGCTGGGACACCCTGGTGGGCGACGTGGCGGCTGCGGTTCCGCGCCTCGCGTCGCTGCTGGGCAGGCCCTCGCTCGACGGCCTGACGCTGGTGGCGACAGTGCCCGTGCAGCACAGCTATGGGCTCGAGTCGTCGGTATTGCTCGCCATGCTGGGCGGCGCGGCTTTCGACAGCGGGCGTCCGTTCTTTCCGGCCGATATCGCCCGGGCCCTGGCGGCCGTTCCGCGTCCCCGGGCCCTGGTCACCACGCCGTTCCACCTGAAGACGCTGCTGCTGTCGGGCGTCGAGTTGCCGCCGGTCGACTTCATTCTTTCGGCCACCGCGCCGCTGTCGCCGCAGCTGGCGGCACAAGCCGAAGAAGCCCTGGGCGGGCCGATGATCGAGATCTACGGCAGCACTGAAACCGGCCAGGTGGCGACACGCCGCACCACGCAGACCGATGTGTGGGAAACGCTCGGCGATATCCGCGTGCATGCCGAGCATGGCGAGGCGGGCGAACGCTTCATCTTCGCAGGCGATTTCGTGCCGGAGCCCACGCCCATGGCCGACATCCTCGAACTCATCGACGAGCGGCGCTTCCGCTTGCTGGGCCGTGCCAACGACCTGATCCATGTGGCGGGGCGGCGCAGCTCGCTGGGCTACCTCAACTACCACCTCAACAGCATTCCCGGGGTGCAGGACGGTGCCTTCTGGCTGCCCGACGACGTGGCCGACGGCGTGGTGCGCCCCGTCGCCCTGGTGGTGGCGCCCGAGGTGTCGAACGAAGACATCGTCGCGCAGCTTCGCCAGCGGCTCGAGGCGGTGTTCGTGCCCCGGCGCGTCGTGCACGTGAAGGCCTTGCCGCGTGAGGCCACCGGCAAGCTGGTCGTGCGCACCTTGAACGAATTCGCGCGGGCGCAACTGGCGGCGGACGGCGACACGGTTCGTCTCACGCGCGAGGTGCCTGCCGACCATCCAGCCTTCCCGGGCCACTTCCCCGGCCAGCCCCTGCTGCCGGGCGCCTTGATCCTGTCCGAGGTGCGCGAGGCCATCGGCAGCGTGCCGGCCTTGGTCGCACGCCTGGGGGCCCAGCCCACCCTGGCCGCCGCCAAGTTCCTGGCGCCGGTCGGCCCCCAGTCCACCTTGACCATCGAACTGCAGCCCGAGGCAGGGCCGGCGGGCGGCGTGCGCTTCGAGGTCCGCTGCGGCGACGTGGTGGCCGCCAGCGGCCGCTGGGTCCGCGGCGCGGAGTGAGCATGAGCCGCCCGCCGCTGCAAGCACACGCCGGTGCCCAGGCCACGCCGGACGCCGGCGACTGGGCGCGCACGCCCGAGCGCAGCAACATGCTGGTGTTGCGCTTCTTCTGCTGGCTGGCGCTGACCTGCGGGCGTCGCGTCGTGCGCCTGATCCTGCCGGCCGTGAGCTTCTACTTCCTGCTGTTCTCGCCGAGCCAGCGGCGGCACATCAAGCGCTACCTGCGGCGCACGGTGGGCGAGGAGCGCATGAGCTGGCACGACGGCTACCGGCTGATCCATGCCTTTGCCTCGGTCGTGCTCGACCGGGTGTATTTCCTGCGCGGACGCCACGACCTGTTCACCTTCGATGTGAAGGGCGCCCCGGCCCTGGATGCCGAAGTGGCCGCCGGCCGAGGCGCCTTCCTGATCGGCGCGCATGTGGGCAGCTTCGAGGCGGTGGGCGCGAGCCGCTACACCAGCGATGCACCGGACCAGCTGCGCCTGGCCATGCTCATGTACCCCGACAACGCGCAGCAGATCAACTCGGTGCTCGAAGCCATCAGCGAGCCGCGCTTTCGCCCCGAGGTGATCGCGCTGGGCCGGCCCGAAGCCATGCTGCGCCTGCGCGACTGGCTGGACGCCGGCGGCATGGCCGGCCTGCTGGCCGACCGCACCCTGCCCAAGAGCGACGAAACCGCGGGGCAGCGCGGCGACAGCGTCGAGCTGCCGTTCCTGGGGCAGGCGGCCTGCTTCAACGACGGGCCTTTCCGCCTGGCGGCACTGCTGCGGCGCAAGGTCTTCTTCATGGCAGGGCTGTACCTGGGCGGGTCACACTACGAGGTGCGCTTCGAGCCGCTGGCCGATTTCAGCCGGGGCACCCCGGGCGCCGAGCGCGAGACGCAGATCCGCGCGGCACTCGAGACCTATGTCGCCCGCCTGGAGGCGCTGTGCCGCGAACATCCGCACAACTGGTTCAACTTCCATGATTTCTGGCTTGAAGACGCGACTTGATGCCATCTTGCTGGGCCTGGCGCTGCTGCTGTCCGCCGCATCGCCTGCCTGGGCCTTCGACCTGTCCGAGCTGATGTCCCAGCTGGCGCGGCAAAAGAGCGGCGAGGCGGGCTTTGTCGAACAGCGTTTCGTGCGCGGCGTGGACGGCCCGTTGAATTCGGCCGGCACGCTGAGCTTCACCGCGCCCGACAAGCTGGCGCGCAAGACCGTGACGCCGCGGCCCGAATCGATGATGGTGGACGGCAACACCCTGACCCTGTCGCGCGCCGGCCGCACCCGCACCCTGACGCTGGACAGCATGCCCGAGCTGCAGGGCATGGTGGACGCGCTGCGCGGCACGCTCATGGGCGATTCGAAGCTGCTGCAGCAGCACTTTCGCACCGAACTGGCCGGCAGCCCCGCCAACTGGACGCTGGACCTGAAGCCGCTCGACGAGCGCCTGGCCTCGCAGGTCAAGAGCGTGCGCCTGAGCGGCCGCCAGGGGCAGGTGCTGGGCGTGGAGATGGAGTTCATCGGGGGCGACCGCTCCGTGATGACGATCACGCCCAAGGCGTCCTCCTGATCCGGCGGGCCCCCAACGCATGAGCAGCCAGGCCCCGGACCGCCCGCCGCATCGCTGGATCGCGCTGCTGGTCTGGCTGGCCGTGCTCGTGGCCGGCGTGCTGGTCATCAAGAACGCGCGTTTCAGCGCCGACCTGTCGGCCTTCCTGCCCGCCCGGCCGGATGCGCGCCAGCAGATGCTCATCGAGCAGCTGCAAAGCGGCGTTGCGTCGCGCAGCCTGCTGATCGGCATCGAAGGCGGGGCCGACGCGCAGCAGCGCGCCCAGCTGTCCAGCGCCATGGCCAAGTCGCTGCGGGCCAGCGGCCTCTTTGAACAAGTGCAGAACGGCGAGACTGCCGACTGGACCGAGGCCGGCAGCTGGCTGCTGGCGCACCGCTATCAGCTGGCGCCTGACCTGAACGAAGAGCGCTTCACCGTGCAGGGCCTGCGCGACGCCATCCTCGACACGCTGTCGCTGCTGGGCACGCCGGCGGGCAATGCCTTCAAGCCCTTGCTCGAAAGGGATCCGACTGGCGAGATGGCGCACATCGCCGAGGGGCTCATCCCGGCCAGCTCGCCGCGCAGCGAGCAGGGCGTGTGGGTGTCGCGAACCGCCCCGCGCGCCATCCTGCTGGCCACCACCAAGGCCGCCGGCAGCGACCTGGACGCCCAGGAACAGGCCCTGGCCGAAGTGCGTGCGGCTTTCGACCGCGCACTGCAGGGCAGCCAGGGCGCGGCGCCGCGCCTGCTGGTGAGCGGCGCGCCGGTCTTCTCGGTGCAAAGCCGCGCGCAGATCAAGGGCGAGGCCTTCCACCTCGCGGTAGTGGGCGGCATCGTGGTGGGTTGCCTGCTGCTGCTGGCCTTTGCCTCGCCGCGGGCGCTGGTCATCGCCATGCTGCCGGTGGCCACCGGCGTGGTGGTAGGCACGGCGACGGTGGCGCTGGGCTTCGGGCATGTGCACGGTCTGACCATCGCCTTCGGCAGCACACTGATCGGCGAGACCATCGACTACGCCATCTACTACCTGATCCAGGCCCGCCAGGGCGTGCCAGGCGCGCCGCGCGGCAGCGGCTGGCGCCACTGGCGCGACGTGCACTGGCCCACGGTACGCCTGGGCCTGCTGACCTCCGTCTGCGGCTTCGCCGCCCTGGTGTTCTCCGGCTTCCCGGGACTGGCGCAGCTGGGCGTGTTCTCGCTGGCCGGCCTGGTTGCGGCGGCCCTGGCCACGCGCTACGTGCTGCCCGTGTTTGCGCCCGACGGCGCCTCCGGCAAGGGCCTGCGCCGCCACATGGCGCAGCTTGCGGCCTGGGTGCTGCATGCGCTGCCGCGCCTGCGCTGGCCCTTGCTGGCCCTGTGCGTGGCATCGGCTGCCTTGCTGTTCTGGCAGCGCGGCGACCTGTGGAGCGCGGGGCTGGGCGCCATGAGCCCGGTGCCGGCCAGCGCGCAGGAAACCGATGCGCAGCTGCGCGCCGACCTGGGGGCCAGCGACGCGCGCACCCTCGTCATCGTCCAGGGTGCGGATGAGGAGGCCACGCTGCAGGCCGTCGAGGCGGCCAGCCAGCGCCTGCAGCCGCTGGTCGATGACGGCCAACTGGCCGGGTTCGATGCCGTCACCCGCGTGTTGCCCAGCCTGGCAGCCCAGCGTGCGCGGCAGCACAGCCTGCCCGATGCGCAGACCCTGCGGCAGCGCCTCGCCGAAGCGCTGCGCGGGCTGCCGCTGGCGCCCTCGCGCCTGGAAGCCTTCGTGGAGGAAAGCACGCAGGCCAGGTCCATGCCACCCATTCGCCATGCAGACTTGATGAGCGGGCCGCTGGCCCCCATCGTCAACGCCATGTTGCTGCAGCGCCCGGGCGGTGGCTGGAGTTCGGTGATTTCGCTGCACACGGCGCCCAGCTTCGACGCGCAGCGTTTGCGCCAGGCGCTGGCCGGGCTGCCCTCGACCCAGGTGATCGACGTCAAGGTGGAACTCGACAGCCTCTATGGCCGCTACCTGAGCGAGGCTTTCGTGCAGGTGCTGGCCGGCGCGCTGTCGGTGGTCGTGCTGCTGGGCCTGTACCTGCGCTCCGGCCCGCGCCTGCTGGCGGTGTGCCAGCCGCTGGTGCTGGCCGTGCTGCTCACGCTGGGCGGGCTGGCGGCGCTGGGGGTGCCGCTGGGCATCCTGCACCTGGTCGGGCTGCTGCTGGTGGTGGCGGTCGGCTCCAACTATGCGCTGTTCTTCGACCAGCTGCGCGTCACCGGCCGCGCCGACGAAGACACGCTGGCGTCGCTCCTGCTGGCCAATTTGACGACGGTGGTGTCCTTCGGGCTCATCGCCATCTCGCAGATACCTTCGCTGGCGGCCATCGGCCGGGTCGTGGCGCCCGGGGCGCTGCTCGCCTTGCTGTTGTCGGCCGCCTTTGCGCGTGCACGGGCATCGTCCGGTGCATCGTCGGCTTGAGGGAAAATGGCTGGCTGAGAACGGGCCGCTTGTCCGACGCACTTTCGCTCGCATGTCCTACACCGCTACCGATTCGACTCTCCGACTCCTGACGCCCTTCGTGGGCGCCAGCATTGCGTGGCACCTGCTGGCCCTGGCGGCCGCGGTGTCGGTGCCCGGTGCGGCGCCCTGGGCACTGGCCGCCGTGGCGCTCAACCACCTGGTGATCACGGCCGCGGGCCTGACGCCGCGCAGCACGCTGCTGGGCCGCAATGTCTCGCGCCTTCCTGCCGCGGCGGCGGCGCGCGGCGAGGTGGCCATCACCATCGACGATGGCCCCGATCCCGACGTGACGCCGGCCGTGCTCGACCTGCTGGATGCCGCCGGCCAGAAAGCCACCTTCTTCTGCATTGCCGAGCGGGCGGCCCAGTATCCGGCCGTCGCGCGCGAGATCGTCCGGCGCGGCCACAGCATCCAGAACCACACGGCACGCCATCGCCACGACTTCTCGTTCCTGGGTCCCAGGGCCTATGCCGACGAGCTCGGGCGCGCGCAGCGCATCCTGGCGCAGGTCTCGGGGCAGACGCCCAGCTGCTTTCGCGCGCCGGCCGGTTTTCGCAACATGTTCCTGGCGCCCGTGCTCCAGCGCATGGGCCTCACGCTGGTGAGCTGGACGCGGCGCGGCTTCGACACGCGCGAGGGCGATGCGCAGCGCGTGCTGGAGCGCCTCACGCGCGGCCTTGCCGGCGGCGACATCATCCTGCTGCATGACGGCAATGCGGCGCGGTCGCCCGAGGGTCTGCCCGTGGTGCTGGAGGTGCTGCCGCCCTTGCTGGCGCGCCTGCAGGCGCAGGGCCTGCGCTCGGTCACCCTGCCGCAGGGGCTGGCACCATGAGCCCGCGCCACCATCCGGACGCTGCGTGGCAGCGTCTTCACGACGCGGCCACGCAGCCCTACCGGCAGGCCGGCCGCTTCGCCTGGCATTTCGCGCGCGGCAAGCTGGGGCGCGACCCGGTCTTTCGTGGGCTCATCGAGGAAGGGCTGATCGCGCCGGGGCAGCGGCGCGTGCTCGACATCGGTTGCGGGCAGGGCCTGTTCGCCAGCCTGCTGTCCTCCATGAGCGACATGCAGGCCAGGCTGAATTGGCCTGCCGACTGGTCGGCCACGCCTGCCAGGGTGGACTACACCGGCATCGAGCTGATGCCGCGCGACATCGACCGTGCCACGCGCGCGGTCGGCCACCTGCAGCCGGCGCCGGCCTTCGTGTGCGGCGACATGCGCCATGCGGCCATGCCGCCCAGCGACCTGGTGGTGATCCTCGACGTGCTGCACTACGTCGACCTGAAGGCGCAGGAGGGCGTGCTGGCCAACGTGCGGCAGGCCCTGGAGCAGGGCGCCGGCGAGCGCGAGCCCGGTACCCCCGCGCGCCTTCTGCTGCGCGTGGGCGATGCGGCAAGCCGTCGCGGCTACCGCATCAGCCAGTGGGTCGACCGCACCGTCACGCGCGTGCGCGGCCACAGGGTGGCGCCCACCTGGGGGCGGCCGCTGGCCGAGTGGATGGCGCTGCTGCAGCGCCAGGGTTTCGCGGTGCGCAGCCTGCCCATGAGCCGCGGCACGCCGTTTGCCAATGTCCTGCTGGTGGCAGACCTGAAATGAGCACAGTGCAGACACTCGACCGCGCCGGTATCGCCGAGCGCATTCCGCATCGCGGCAGCATGTGCCTGCTGGAAAAGCTCGAAAGCTGGGATGCGCAGCGCATCCATTGCAGCACCACGACGCACCGCGACGCCGGCAACCCCTTGCGCACCGCCAGCGGCCTGCTGGCGCCCAATGCCATCGAGTACGCGGCGCAGGCCATGGCATTGCACGGCGGCCTCACGGCCAGTGCGGGGCAGGCGCCTTCGGCCGGCTACCTCGCCAGCGTCCGCACCGTCCGCTTCGGCGTCGACCGGCTCGACCAGGTCGAGGGCGCGATGCAGGTGCATGCCCATCGCCTGTCGGGCGACGAACGACAGGTCCTCTACGAATTCAGCGTGCAGGGCGCCGACGGCCGCCCGCTGGCGCAGGGGCGGGCCGTGGTGGTGTTGAACACGCCCCTCGCATCCATGGAAGGCACGCAATGAGCTGGAACGGAAAACGCGCACTCATCACCGGCGCCAGCGGCGCGCTGGGCCAGGCCATGGCACGGCGGCTGGCGGCAGGCGGCGCCACGGTCTTGCTGCACGCCAACTCGAGGCCCGAGTCGGTGCAGGCCTTGGCCGACGACATCGTCAAGGCGGGCGGCACTGCCGAATGCCATGTGTTCGACCTGCGCAGCGACGAAGCCTGCGCGCAGGCCTGCGAGAAGATCCTGGCCGGCGGGCCGGTGCAGATCCTGGTCAACAACGCCGGCGTGCACGACGACGCCGTGCTGCCCGGCATGCGCGCCGAGCAGTGGCACAAGGTGATCGACGTCTCGCTCAACGGCTTTTTCCGCGTGACGCAGCCTCTGCTGCTGCCCATGCTGCGCACCCGCTGGGGTCGCATCATCAACGTGTCGTCCGTGGCCTCGCTCACCGGCAATCGGGGGCAGGTGAACTACTCGGCGGCCAAGGGAGCGATCAACAGCGCCACCAAGTCGCTGTCGCTGGAAGTGGCGGCGCGCGGCGTCACGGTAAACGCGATCGCGCCCGGCATCATCGCCTCGCCCATGGCGGATGCGGTGTTCGACAAGGCGCTGATCGACCAGATGGTGCCCAGCAAGCGCGCCGGCACGCCCGAGGAAGTGGCGGCGCTGGCCGCCTTCCTGGCCAGCGACGAGGCGGGCTACATCACCGGGCAGGTGATCTCGGTCAACGGCGGAATGATCTGAACCCTGCCGGGCGCGGCGTCTATTGCGATGCCAGGGGCACGGTCCAGGCGTCGTAGCCGTAGACCCAGTCCGCGTTGCCGCCCTCGCGCAGCCAGTTGTTGCCGCGCGACCCCAGTTGCACCTTGGCGGCGCGTTCCATGCGGGCCGCGGCATAGCGCTCCAGCGCAGCGCTCACGGTCAGGGTGCTCGCACCCTCCAGGTGACGCGCCAACACCACCGCATCCTCGATGGCCATGCCCGCGCCTTGGGCCATGAAAGGCAGCATCGGATGGGCGGCGTCGCCCAGCAGCGCGAGGCGTCGCTGGGTCCACGCCGGCATCGGATCGCGCTCGTACAGGGCGGTCTTGAGCACCGTGTCGCAGGCATCGAGGAGGGCGCGTGCCTCGGGGTGGTAGTCGGCGTACTGGGCGCGCAGCTCCTCCACGCTGCCCGGCGCGGTCCACGACTCCAGGTGCCAGCTGTCTTGTGCGGTGGTGGCGAAGATGAAGATGTCCTTGCCGCGGTTGAGCGGGAAGGTGACGATCTGGCTCTGCGGATTGGGGCCCCACCACTTGGTGAAGGCGCCCAGGTTGGGCACCCCCGCCACGCTGGTGGCCGGCACCACGGCGCGGTAGGCCACGATGCCGGTGAAGCGCGGGCTCTCGGCGCCGAACATGGCGGTGCGCACGGCCGAGTGGATGCCGTCGGCGCCCAGCAAGGCGTCCACGCGCATCTCGTCGCCTTCTTCGAATCGCACCGTGACGCCCTGCGCATCCTGGGCGATGGCCTGCACGCGCCGGCCCAGCTGGATGCACTCGGCGGGCACGGCTTCGGTGAGCGCCGCGAGCAGGTCGGCGCGGTGGATGGTCAGCTGCGGCGCGCCGTACTTCTGCTCGGCGGTTTCCGCCATTTCCAGGCGCGATGTTTCTTCGCCGCTGTCGTAGCTGCGGCTGATGCGGTGCGTGGGGCGCGCGGCCGTCACCCGGGCGGCTTCGCCCACGCCCAGGCCGTCGAGCGCGCGCACTGCGTTGGGCGTGAGGTTGATGTCGGCGCCCACGCGCGCGAACTGCCTGGCTTGCTCGAACACGATCACGTCGTGTCCGGCGCGGCGCAGCGCGATGGCGGCGGCCAGGCCGCCGATGCCGGCGCCTGCGATGCCGATGGTCAATCGGCCGGCTTGAGGCTTGGTGTTCATTTCGCTTCTTTCTTCAGGTGCAATCGGCTGGCCGGCGGTGGGTATCATCGAAACGCCTCACCGCCGCAGGAGTGAGCCTGGATTCTTCAAGCAGGCCCCTTCGCGTTCAACCGCCGGGGCCCCCGTTATGACCGCCATTCGTCCAGCCCCATCAGAGGAGCACGAATCCAACGCCGTGGATGTCCTGAGCGAGGTGCTGGCCATCTGCCGGTCCGAGCATGCGGTGACGGCGCGTTTCTCGCTCAGCGAGCCGTGGGGCCTGTCCTCGGACGGCGTGCCGGGCGCGATGATCCGGCTCGCGCGGCGCGCCTCCTATTGGCTGGAGATCGAAGGCATGCCGCCCATGCGCATCGAGCCCGGCGATCTCGTCATGATGCGGCCCGGCGTGCCGCATCGCCTGGTCAGCGCGCCCGGCGCCCGCACCACGCCGTTCGCCGACATGATCGCTCGCCACGCGCGCGGTCCCCGTGACGAGAACCCGCTGGTCTTCGAGCACGGCGGTGGCGGCGAGATGACCGAGATGTTCTCCGCGCAGATCTGGTTCTCGGCCTACTGCCGCCATGTCGTGCTGAGCGTTCTGCCGCCGTTCATTCGCATGCGCGAGGCGGACCTGCCGATGGCCGGCGTGCTCGGGCAGACGATGCAGGGCCTGGTGGAGGAAACGCTCGAACGCCGCGCCGGCTGGCGGCTGTCCGCCGCACGAATGGGCGAACTGCTGCTGGTGAACCTGCTGCGGGCCCATCTGCCCGCACGGAACCGCGAAAGCGGAGGCTGGCTGCGCGGTCTTGGCGATCCGAACATCGCGCGCGCGCTCATGGCCATGCACCGTGCGCCGGGGCAGGCCTGGAGCGTCGCCACGCTCGCCGGCGAGGCAGGCTTGTCTCGCACGCGCTTCGCCGAGCGATTCAAGGATCTGGTGGGGGTCACGCCGATCAGCTATCTCACTGCGCACCGCATGGCCGTGGCTGCACAGGCCATGGAGGCCGGCACCATGCCGCTGGTGCGCATCGCCGAGGACGCAGGCTACGAATCGGGCAAGGAATTTTCGAGGGCGTTCAGCCGCTGGTCGGGCTTGTCGCCATCGGCCTACCTGCGGCAGGAGGCGAGTCGGCGAGCCGGAGTGACGATGGCGCCTGCCGGCAAGCCGCCTGGGTGAAGGGAGTCCCCTCGTTCGCAGCTTTTCAGGGCTGGAACGGCGGCGCCTTGCGCAGCCGACGCGAGATCAGCAGCGGCAGCCGAAGCCCGAACTCGAGCATCAGCCGCGTGTGCATCCAGGTGAGCAGCACGTTGTCGCGCACATAGTTGAAGTGCGAGACGCCGCCTTCCTCGGCGCTGAGGTACTTCACCGGCGCGTCGATGTTGATCGGCTTGACGCCGCGCCAGGCCAGGCGCACCACGGCTTCGGTGTCGAAGTCGAAGCGGCGCATCCAGGGCTGGCCCTGCATGACCGCGATGAGCGGCGCGATGGGGTAGACCCGAAACCCGTAGAGCGAATCGCCGATGCCGGCGAACAGGGTTTCGAGTTCCGTCCAGCTATTGGAAATGCGCCGGCCGCGCACGCGCAGCAGCGGTGCGCTGGCATCGAACACGGGCTTGCCCAGCACCATGGCCTCGGGCCTGGCCTGCGAGCGCGCCATGAACGAAGGGATGAGATCGGCCGGATGCTGCCCGTCCGAATCCATGGTGAGGGCGTGCGTGAAGCCTTGCGCGCGCGCCTGCCGCAGGCCGTGCAGCACGGCCGCACCCTTGCCCTGGTTGGTGGGCAGCACGAACACGCGCAGGCCGGGGTCGGTGGCGGCCAGGGCCTGCAGGCGCTCGCCGGTGCCATCGGTGCTGCCGTCGATCACCACCCACACGGGGCTCCACTGCGCGCGCGCCGCGGCCACGGTGGAAAACAGGCGTTCGCCGGTGTTGTAGCTGGGAATCAGGACAAGGTGGGTGCGCGATGGCTCGTGCATGCAGCTGTCGCGTCGGAGGCGCGCTCTTCTTTCAAGGGGCCCTGATAGTACTGTTCAAGCTCGCGCAGCAGCGCTTCGCTGTCGGCATGCGGCGCGAAACGCCGGCCCAGTCGCAGCTTGACGCGGATGGGCAGCGGCGGCACGCGCCAGATGGGCCAGCCTTTTCGCAGGTAGGGCGTGTCGGTCTCGATGTAGACGGTCTGGATCGGTGCCTTGGCCAGCTTGGCGATGAGTGTGACGCCGGGCCGGAAAGGATCGAGCGGCGGCGTTTCGGTGCGTGTGCCTTCGGGGAAGATCACCAGTTGCCCGCCATGGCGCAGGTCTTGCACAGCCAGGCGGATCATGGCGCGGGCCGAATCGTTGGGGATGTAGCACGCCAGCCTGGCACCCGCGCCGAGAAAAACGTTGCGCATCAGGTCGGCCTTCATGATGCAGGCGCTGCGCGGCAGTCGTGCCACCAGCAGCAGGGCGTCGAGCATGGTGGGATGGTTGGCGACGATGATGAGGCCCCGCTCGTCCTTGAGCACGTCCAGGCAGGACGCATCCACCCGCATCATTCCGCTGGCGGAGGCCGCGGCCCAGAACAGCCGGTAGGAGTGCGCGATGACGGCGCGCCCGAGCCTGCGGCCCAACGCCTGCGGCAGCAACACGCGCAGCGGCAGCGCCAGCAGGTTCCACAGCAGCGACACGAAGCCGAGCGCGATCAGCAGCGCATAGAGCGGCGGCGCCAGGAGAAAGGGCTGTGCCCTGCGAAGAAGACGCTTCATGCGCGAGGTGCAGTGCCTATGCCTTCAGTGCGCCGCGGGCGACGGCATGGGCCTCGATCTCGACCAGCAGGTCCTGGCGGCAGATGTCGGCTTGCAGGAAGACGGCATGCCGCAGGAACGGGGCGTCGGCACCCAGGGTGTCGGAAAGCACGTCCCGCACGCGTGGCGCATCTGCGGGGTGGCGGACATAGACCACCCCGTGCAGTCCGCCCACATCGAAGCCGGCGTTGCAGCGCTGGTTGGCGGCCTCGACCACCGCGTCCAGGTTGCGCAAGGTCTCGCGCGTCTGTTCGGCGACGTCGCCCAGGTGCACCGTGGCATGGCCGACGATGCTGGCCGTGCCCGAGATGAGCAGGGCCAGTTGGCCGGCGCCGATGTCCGCCAGTGCTGCGCGGGAGAAGGTGGGCGGGCGCGGCCCGTAGTCACGGGGATAGCGGTAGGCCGACACCTGGCGCGGATTCTCGATGGCCAGCGGCGCCGCCTGGCCGGCCAGGAAGCGGATCGCCAGGCCGCCGCGTTGCGCACCCAGCGCGCAGGCGGCCGGCGAGCCTTCGTAGATTGCCTGCCCGGCGTCGATGAAGGCTTGCTGGCGGCCCATGTTGAACTGGCGGTAGCGCTCCAGCCCGCCGCCGTCTTCGTTGATGCGCGGCAGGTAGTTCCAGATGCGCAGCAGGTGCGGGCATCCGGTGTCCTGCAGCGCCTGGAACAGGTCGCGATAGGCGGCGTCGGCGGTCGATTCGAGCCCCTTGCCGTCTTCGGGCAGGTCGACGGTGCCGAAGGCCCAGCGGCCGTCGGTGCGCCAGCGCACGGCGCCGCTTCGGCCCGTGTCGACGCGTGCGCCGGCGAGCAGCAGGTCGGCCTGGGGTGCCTGCCCGAGCAGGATGGGCGCATTGACGCCGCTCATCCAGGCTGCTTCGCTGGATTCGCCATAGGCCAACGCGCCCAGCGGAGGATGCGCGAACGCGCCGGTGCGCAGCGTACTTTGCAGGGGCGTGCGCTCGACAGTCAGCGCCGATGCAGCCACGGGCGTGCCGATCCTCACTGCGCCTTGCTCGCCGTGAATTCGGAAAAGATGCCCAGCTCCAGCCGCTGCTGCACGTTCACGAAGCCGGCGTCGCGCAGCGCCTGCAGGACTGTCTCGGGGGCGATACAGGCCTCGATGGTGTCCCAGTAGTAGCGCCAGAGTTCGGGTGATGACGCCTTGCGGGCGGTGAAGCGGGCAATGATCGGCACCACGCTGCGCATGTAGGCCTTGAGGGCGGCGGTGCCGAGGGCGCCGCGGGGCTTGGTGATCTCGAGCACCGCCAGCCGGCCGCCGGGCCGCAGCACGCGGTGGAATTCGGCAAAGGCGGCCGTCACGTCGCCGATGTGGCGCAGTGCATAGCCCATGCTCAGGAAATCGCAGCTGGCGTCGGGCCGGGGCAGGGCTTCGGCCATGCCCTGGACCAGCTCCACGCCGGGCAGGTGCACCTGGCCCATCATGCCGGGGCTGGGGTCCACGCCCACCAGGCGGCCGCCCGGGCCGATGATGCGCAGGGCCTCGGTGGCCACCATGCCGGTGCCGATGCCCACGTCGAGCACTTCGGCGCCCGCGGCCAGGCCGGCACGCAGCAATGCCTGGCGCCGGTACCAGCGCCCGGAGCCGAAGGCCAGCACGTTCTCGATGCGTTCGTAGTCGGGGGCGGTGTCGTCGAAGATCTTCTGGAGGTAGGCGCGGTGCTCGACCTCGTCCTTGTAGTAGCCGGCCAGGGGCGTGTGCGGGGCAAGGGCCGGAGGGCTTCGACCTGCGTCGGTGGGCGATGACGTCATCGGCCCGATTATGCTCAAAAGCACATGGTGAAAAACGCGGTGCCGCGCGGCCTTGCCGGGGGCTGCGGACAGTAAGATGGCGGTCTGCTTTGACTATTGAGAGAGATCGAGAGAAAGACCTATGGCCGGACACAGCAAATGGGCGAATATCCAGCACAGAAAAGGCCGTCAGGACGAAAAACGCGGCAAGCTCTGGACCCGCGCGATCCGTGAAATCATGGTGGCGGCCAAGGCGGGCGGCGGCGACCTCAGCGCCAACCCCCGGCTGCGTCTGGCGGTCGACAAGGCCAAGGCGGTCAACCTGCCTGCCGACACCATCAAGCGCAACATCGACAAGGCCACCGGCAACCTCGAAGGCGTGACCTATGAGGAAATCCGCTACGAAGGCTACGGCATCGGCGGCGCCGCGATCATCGTGGACACGATGACCGACAACCGGGTGCGCACCGTGGCCGAGGTGCGCCACGTGTTCTCCAAGCACGGCGGCAACATGGGCACCGAGGGTTCGGTGGCCTTCCAGTTCAAGCATTGCGGCCAGCTCATCTTCGCGCCGGGCACCAGCGAGGACAAGGTGATGGAAGTGGCGCTGGAAGCCGGCGCCGAGGACGTGGTCACCGACGAAGACGGCGCCATCGAGGTGATCACCGCCGCCGCCGACTTCGAGGCCGTGAAGAACGCGCTGGAAGCCGCCGGCCTGAAGCCGGACGTGGCCGAAGTGACCATGCGTGCCGAGAACACCATCGACATCGCCGGCGAAGACGCCGCCAAGATGCAGAAGCTGCTCGACGCGCTGGAGGACCTGGACGACGTCCAGGACGTCTATCACAACGCGTCCCTGGACGAATAAGGCCACGCATGAAGGTACTCGTCATCGGCTCCGGCGGACGGGAGCACGCCCTGGCGTGGCGCCTCGCCCAGGGCAATCGGGTCAGCCGCGTGTATGTGGCTCCCGGCAACGGCGGCACGGCCACCGATTCGCGCTACACCTGCATCGACATCACCGAGCCGGCGGCCCTGCGCGAATGGGCCCAGAAGGAAAAGATCGCGCTCACCGTGGTCGGCCCCGAAGGGCCGCTGGCGGCTGGCGTGGTGGATGAATTCCGCTCGCACGGCATGCGCATCTTCGGACCGACCAAGGCGGCGGCGCAGCTGGAAAGCTCGAAGGCCTTCTCCAAGGACTTCATGAAGCGCCACAAGATCCCGACGGCGGCGTACGAGACTTTTTCCGACGCGGCCGCAGCGCATGCCTATGTCGACACCAAGGGCGCGCCCATCGTGGTCAAGGCCGACGGCCTGGCCGCGGGCAAGGGCGTCGTGGTCGCCACCACCGTGGCCGAGGCGCACGAGGCCATCGACTTCATGCTGCTGGACAACAAGCTCGGCGTGGCTCACAACGACGGCGGCGCGCGGGTGGTCATCGAGGAGTTCTTGCAGGGCGAGGAAGCCAGCTTCATCGTCATGTGCGACGGCAAGAACGTGACGGCCCTGGCCACCAGCCAGGACCACAAGCGCCTGCTCGACGGCGACCAGGGGCCGAACACCGGCGGCATGGGCGCCTACTCGCCGGCGCCGGTGGTCACGGCCGAGGTGCATGCGCGGGCCATGCGCGAAATCATCCTGCCGACCATCCGCGGCATGGAAAAGGACGGCATTCCGTACACCGGCTTCCTCTATGCCGGCCTGATGATCGATGCGCAGGGCCATCCCAAGACGCTCGAGTTCAACTGCCGCATGGGCGACCCCGAGACGCAGCCCATCATGATGCGGCTCAAGTCCGACCTGTTCGAGGTGATGTGGCACGCCACCGACGGCACGCTCGACCAGATCGAGCTGCAATGGGACCGCCACACGGCGCTAGGCGTGGTGATGGCCGCGCACGGCTATCCGCTGTCGCCGCGCAAGGGCGACCGCATCAGCGGCATTCCGCCCGAGGCGCCCGACGCGGTGGTGTTCCACGCAGGCACGTCGCTCGATAGCGGCGAGCTGCGCACCAGCGGCGGCCGCGTGCTGTGCGTCACCGTGCTGGCCGACAGCGTGAAGCTGGCGCAGCAGCGGGCGTACGAGGTGGCTTCGAAGATCCACTTCGACGGCGCGCAGTACCGCAAGGACATCGGCCACCGCGCCGTGCATGTCCGCGGCGGCTGATGACCGAGCCGGACCGCACCGCCGCCGTCGCCGGCTACTTGCGTGGCCTGCAGCAGAACATCATGGCTGCAGTGGAGGCGGCGGACGGCACGGCCTGCGTGCGCGACGCCTGGACCAAGGCGCCGCATGAGCCTTTGCAAGGCAGCGGCCTGACCTGCATCCTGGAAGGCGGGCCGCTGTTCGAGCGCGCCGGCTGCGGCTTTTCGCAGGTGCGCGGCCCCAAGCTCCCGCCATCGGCCACGCAGCACCGTCCCGAACTGGCTGGCGCGCCGTTCGAAGCCATGGGCGTATCGCTGGTTTTTCATCCGCGCAACCCTTATGTGCCCACCGTCCACATGAACGTGCGCATGCTGGCTGCCCTGCCGGAGGGCAAGGAGCCGGTGTGCTGGTTCGGCGGCGGCATGGACCTCACGCCGTACTACGGCTTCGAGGAAGACGCGGTGCATTTCCACCGCCACTGCCAGGGCGCGCTGGCACCCTTCGGTGAGGACAAGTACCCGCGCTTCAAGAAGTGGTGCGACGAGTATTTCTTCCTGAAGCACCGGGGCGAGCAGCGTGGCGTGGGCGGCATCTTCTTCGACGATTTTTCCGAACTCGGCTTCGAACAGAGCTTTGCGATGCTGCGCTCGGTGGGCGATGCCTTCGTGCCGGCGTACTTCGCCATCGTCGACAAGCGGCGCGGCACGCCCTACGGCGAGGCGCAGCGCGACTTCCAGCTCTACCGGCGGGGTCGCTACGTCGAGTTCAACCTGGTGTGGGACCGCGGCACGCACTTCGGCCTGCAGTCGGGCGGGCGCACCGAATCGATCCTGCTGTCCATGCCGCCGCTGGCCAGCTGGTCCTACCGCAACGAGCCGCAGCCAGGCACGCCCGAAGCGCGCCTGTACAGCGACTTTCTCGTGCGCCGCGAATGGCTTTGACGGCAGCTGGCGCGCCGGCGCCCAGACGCATCGGCGTTTTCGGCGGCGCCTTCGATCCGCCGCACAACGCCCACGTCGCCCTGGCGCGCAGTGCGCTGGAGCAACTGGCGCTCGACGAACTCCGGGTGATTCCCACGGGGCAGGCCTGGCACAAGGCGAGGGTGCTCAGCCCGGCCGAGCATCGCCTGGCCATGGCCGAACTGGCCTTCGGCACGCTGCCCGGCGTGGTGGTGGACCCGCGGGAAATCAGGCGCGCCGGCCCAAGCTATACACTCGACACCCTGCGCGAGCTGCAGCAGGAGCACCCGGGTGCCCAGTTGCTGCTCATCCTGGGCGCCGACCAGGGCGCCGCGCTGCCGAGCTGGCACGGCTGGCAGGAGATCCTGGCCCTTGCCACTGTTTCGTTGGCGCAACGGTCCGGCCCTGACCAGTCCCAAGCCACGTTCGACCCTGCCACGCTGCCGAACCTGCCGCCCGGTGCACGCTTTGCGCGCATCGAGCTGCCGGCCATGGCGCTGAGCGCGACCGACATCCGGTCGCAGGCGGGCAACGGAAAGGACGTTTCCCTTCTGGTTCCGCCCGCGGTTGCGCGCTATATTGACTTACACCACCTTTACCGATCCGCCTGATGACCTCTGAAGCCGCCGCCAAGAAAGACACCCAGAAACTGCAGAGAGCCATCGTCAATGGCCTCGAAGACGTCAAGGCGCAGGACATCCAGGTATTCGACACCGAGAACCTCTCGCCGCTGTTCGAACGGGTGATCGTGGCCTCGGGCACCTCCAACCGCCAGACCAAGGCGCTGGCCGCCAGCGTGCGCGATGCCGTGCGCGAGGCGGGCTTTGCCAAGCCGCGCACCGAGGGCGAGGAAAACGGCGAGTGGATCATCGTCGACTGCGGCGCCGCGGTGGCGCACATCATGCAGCCGGCCATCCGCCAGTACTACCACCTCGAAGAGATCTGGGGCGAGAAGCCGGTGCGCCTGAAGCTGGGCGCGCCCAAGCCGGCCGTTGCTTCGTCCGCCGAGAAGGCACCTGCATCCGGCGGCAAGGCCGGATCGCTGCGCCGCTCCAGCGCCGCCAAGGCCGGCCAGCGCGAAGCCGAGCAGGCCGCGAAGAAGCCGGCTGCCAAGAAGGCACCTGCCAAGACGGCAGCCAAGAAGGTCGTTGCAAAAAAGGCCCCGGCCAAGAAGGTCGCGGCCGGTCCGGTCAAGCTGGTGGTGGGCAAGCCCGTCGCCAAGAAGGCGCCGGCCAAGAAGACCGCCGCGCGCAAGGCGCCCGCCCGCCGCGCATGAAGCTGCTGGTGGTCGCGGTTGGGCAGCGTGTGCCCGACTGGGCCCAGACCGCCTGGGACGACTACGCCAAGCGCTTCCCGCCCGAACTCAAGCTCGAACTGCGCGCGGTCAAGACCGAGCCGCGCGGCTCCAAGACGGTCGAGACCATCTACGCCGCCGAGCGCGAACGCATCGAGGCGGCCATTGCCAAAGGAATGCGCGTGGTGGTGCTGGACGAGCGCGGCACCCCGCTCACCACCAAGGCGCTGGCCGCAAGGCTGGCCACCTGGCAGCTCGAGGGCGACGACGTGGCGCTGGTGATCGGCGGGCCCGACGGGCTGGACCCGGCACTGCGCGCCGCCGCCCACGAGCGCATCCGCCTTTCCGATCTGACGCTGCCGCACGCCATGGTGCGCGTGCTGCTGGTGGAGCAGCTCTACCGGGCCTGGTCGGTCAATGCGGGCCATCCTTATCACCGCGAATGAGTCATCCGCAATTCATCTATCTCGCCTCGCAAAGTCCGCGCCGCGCGCAGCTGCTCGAGCAACTGGGCGTGGCCCACAAGCTGCTGCTGGCCGGCCAGGACGAGGATGCCGAGGCGCTGGAAGCCATGCACGGCCGCGAGGCGCCGGCGACCTATGTGCAGCGCGTGACCGGGCTCAAGCTCGATGCCGCTGTCGCCCGCCATGCGCGCCTGGGCCTGGCGGACGCGCCCATCCTGTGTGCCGACACCACGGTGGCGCTGGGCCCGCAGATCCTGGGCAAGCCCGAGGATGCCAAGGATGCGCGCCGCATGCTGCGCCTGTTGTCGGGCCGCACGCACCGGGTGCTGACTGCGGTGGCGCTGCAGCATGGCAAGCACCGGCATGCGGCATTGAGCGTGTCGCGGGTGCGCTTTGCCGCGCTCGCGCCGCGCCAGATCGACGCCTATGTGGAAAGCGGCGAGCCGCTCGGCAAGGCCGGCGCCTATGCGGTGCAGGGCAGGGCGGCCGCCTTGATCGAGCACATCAGCGGCAGCTATTCGGGCATCATGGGCCTGCCCATGTTCGAAACCGCGCAATTGCTGCGCATGGCGGGGCTGCGCCTATGAAGACACCCATCATGCAAGAGATCCTCGTCAACTGGTCGCCTCAGGAGACGCGGGTGGCCCTCATCGAGTACGGCGCGGTGCAGGAGCTGCACGTGGAGCGCACGCTCGAGCGCGGCCTGGTGGGCAACGTCTACCTGGGCAAGGTGTCGCGCGTGCTGCCGGGCATGCAGTCGGCCTTCATCGACATCGGGCTGGAGCGCACCGCCTTCCTGCATGTGGCGGACATCATCGCGCCCTTTGCGCCGGGCTCGCGCGCGGTGTCGGCCGGCAGCGCGCCGGACCATCGCGGCGCGGGCGGCGCGGTGCCCATCGAGCGCCTGGTGTTCGAGGGGCAGTCGCTGCTGGTGCAGGTGATCAAGGACCCCATCGGCACCAAGGGTGCGCGCCTGTCGACGCAGATCAGCATTGCCGGGCGGCTGCTGGTGTTCCTGCCGCAGGACAACCACATCGGCGTTTCGCAGAAGATACCCTCCGACCTGCGCGACGCCCTGCGCTCGCGCATGCAGGCGCTCAGCGATGCCGCAGCCGCCGCCGAGAACAACGGCGTGGTGCCCGAGAACACCGGCGGCTTCATCCTGCGCACCAACGGCGAAGACGCCAGCGACACCGAGCTGGCCGAGGACATCGCCTACCTGCGCAAGACCTGGTCGCGCATCCGCGACCTGTCGACGCGGCTGCCGCCCATGTCGCTGCTGCACCAGGACCTGAGCCTGCTGCAGCGCGTGCTGCGCGACCTGGCCGGCGAAGAGACGCAGTCCATCCGCATCGATTCGCGCGAGCAGTTCGAGGCGCTGCAGAAGTTCGGCCGCGAGTTCATGCCCAAGGCGGTCGGCAAGCTGCAGCTGTACAAGGGCGAGCGGCCCATCTTCGACCTCTTCAACGTGGACGAGGAAATCGCGCGCGCGCTCGGGCGGCGGGTCGACCTGAAGTCCGGCGGCTACCTGGTGGTGGACCAGACCGAGGCGCTCACCACCATCGACGTGAACACCGGCGGCTACGTGGGCGCGCGCAATTTCGACGACACCGTCTTCAAGACCAACCTGGAGGCCACCCAGGCCATTGCACGGCAGCTGCGCCTGCGCAACCTGGGCGGCATCGTCATCGTCGACTTCATCGACATGTCGCGCGACGACCATCGCGAGCAGGTGCTGGCGGAGTTCCGCAAGCAACTGGCCCGCGACCGGGTGAAGACCACCGCCGGCGGCTTCTCGCAGCTGGGCCTGGTGGAAATGACGCGCAAGCGCACCCGCGAATCGCTGGCCCACATGCTGTGCGAACCGTGCCTGGCCTGCAGCGGACAGGGCATCGTCAAGACCGCGCGGACGGTGGCCTACGACGTGCTGCGCGAGATCTTGCGCGAGGCACGCCAGTTCACCCCGCGCGAGTTCCGCATCGTGTCCTCGCCGCAGGTGATCGAGCTGTTCCTCGACGAGGAAAGCCAGCACCTGGCCGGCCTGTCGGATTTCATCGGCAAGCCGATCTCCCTGCAGGCCGAGCCGGCCATGGGGCAGGGACAGTACGACATCGTGCTGCTGTAGCGCCGGGTCTGCTTGCCGGCACGCGCCGCGCTCGCCTACAGAACCGCTTCCTGCCCCGATTCGGCCGTGCGCATGGCCAGCGTCTGCAGCCGCGCGTAGAGGCCGTCCAGCGCCATCAGCTGGGCGTGGCTGCCTTGCTCGGCGATGCGGCCGTGGTCCATCACCACGATACGGTCCGCGTGCTGGATGGTCGACAGGCGGTGCGCCACGATCAGCGTGGTGCGGCCCTGCATGAGGCGCTGCAGCGCTTCCTGCACCAGGCGCTCCGATTCCGTGTCCAGTGCCGAGGTGGCTTCGTCCAGCAGCAGGACGGGCGAGTCCTTGTACAAGGCGCGGGCAATGGCCAGGCGCTGCCGCTGGCCGCCGGACAGCTGCGTCGCATTGTGGCCCAGCACGGTGTCGATGCCCTGGGGCAGGCCCTGCACGTGCGCGGCCAGGTTGGCGGCTTCCACGCATTGCTGGACGCGCTCGCGGTCGATCTCGGCGCCCAGGGCCACGTTGGCGGCCAGGGTGTCGTTGAGCATGACCACGTCCTGGCTGACCATGGCGAACTGCGAGCGGAGGCTGGCAAGCTTCCAGTCGGCGATGTCATGGCCGTCGAGCAGCACCTGCCCGCTGCTGGGCAGCACGAAGCGCGGCAGCAGGTTGATGAGGGTGGTCTTGCCCGAGCCCGAGGGGCCGACCAGTGCCACCACTTCGCCCGGCGCGATCAGCAGGTTGACGCCGTCCAGCGCCCGCGCCTCGTCTTCGCCGCGGTAGTTGACCCGGACGTTGCGCAGCTCGATGCGGCCTTGCGCGTGCGAGGCTTCATAGGTTCCCTGCTTCTCGGGCGGCACCACGTCGACCATCTCCAGGCCGCGCTCCAGCGCGGCGAGGCCGCGCGTGATCGGGTTGGCCATGTCGGACAGCCGGCGGATCGGTGCGATGAGCATGGCCATGGCAGCGATGTAGGCGACGAAGCCGCCCACCGTCAGCCCCTGTCCGCCGCTTTGCCACAGGGCGATCATCACCACCACCGACAGCGCCACGGAGGCCAGCAGTTGGGTGATGGGCGTCATGGCGGCCGAGGCAATGGTGGACTTCACGGCCAGCCGGGTGAGCAGGTGGCTGAGCTTCTCGAAGCGGTCGCGCTGCGCTGTCTCGGCGCCGTGCAGCCGCACCACGCGGTACGCCAGCACGTTTTCCTCCACCACGTAGGCCAGCTCGTCGGTGGTCTTCTGACCCAGCTGCGTGAGGTGGTACAGCCGCTTGGAGAACACCTTCATGACCCAGGCCACGCCCGGCACCATGAGTCCCACGATGAGCGTGAGCTTCCAGTTCAGGTAGATCAGGTAGACCAGCAGCGCCACCAGCGTGAAGCCATCGCGCGACAGGCCGAGCATCGCCTGCACCAGCAGCATCGAGCCGGTCTGGATCTCATACACCACCGTGTTGGAGAGGGAACTGGCCGACTGCTTGGAGAACATGGCCAGCTCGGCGTCCATCACCCGCGCAAAGAGCAGGCGCCGCAGGCGGTGCATGCCTTCGTTGGCGATGCGCGCCAGCGCGTACTGCGACACGAACTGCGCCATGCCGCGCACCGCGAAAAGCGAGATGGCCGCCGCCGGCACCATCCACAGCTCGATGCCGCCCGAGAAGCCGTGGTCCAGCAGCGGCTTGACCAGGGCGGGCATGAGCGGCTCGGTCAGCGCCGCGATCAGCGCGGCGGCAACGCCCACGCTCCACCAGCGGCGCGAGCTGCCGAACCAGGTGATCAGTCGGGCCAGACGGCGGGAGAGGGTGAGGGGCGTGCGCTCGGCGGTGCCGTTGGCGGGGGAGGGCTGCATGGCGGCGAATTCTACGGGGCGCCATGGGGTGGGCTTTCTGTAGGACCGCACCGCAACGTTCACGTTTTGTGACGTGTACTTTGAAGCAATGTGTACCATTGAGGCCCGTGAGCGGGATGAAACTTTCCGTCCGCAAATCCCTCCGAACCGCATGATCAAGCCGTTGAACGCGACTTACGCAACTCCTTCTTCATCGTTCTTCACTCGCCGCGCCGTCGTTGCGGCTCTTGCAAGCTCCTCTGCCATTCCTGCACTGGCCCAGTTCCGGGTCGAAGTGTCGGGCGTCGGCCTGACGCAGCTGCCGATTGCGCTTGCGCCTTTCCGCGGCCAGGACGCTTCGCCGCAGAAGATCTCCAACATCATCCAGGCCGACCTGGAGCGCAGCGGCCAGTTCCGAGGCGTCGACGCCTCGGGCGAGCAGCTCGATGAAAATTCGCGCCCCGACCTGAACCTGTGGCGCCAGCGCACCGCCGATTCGCTGGTGGCCGGCAGCGTCACCCGCCAGGGCGACGGCCGCTACCTGGTGCAGTTCCGCCTGTGGGACGTGGTCAAGGGCCAGGACCTGGGCGGGCAGAGCTACACCGTGCCGCAGGCCGACCTGCGGCTGGCGTCGCACCGCATTGCCGACTATGTGTACGAGAAGCTCACCGGCGAGCGCGGCATCTTCTCCACCCGCATCTGCTATGTGACCAAGGCCGGCACGCGCTACGCCCTGTGGGTGGCCGACGCCGACGGCGAGAACGCGCAGGCGGCGCTGAACAGCCCCGAGCCGATCATCTCGCCCACCTGGTCGTCCAGCGGCACGCAGCTGGCCTATGTGTCCTTCGAGTCGCGCAAGCCGGTGGTGTACGTGCACAGCGTGGCCAACGGGCAGCGCCGGCTGGTGGCCAACTTCAAGGGCAACAACAGTGCGCCGGCATGGGCGCCCGACGGCAACACGCTGGCCGTCACCCTGAGCCGCGACGGCGGCTCGCAGATCTACACCATTCCGGCCGGCGGCGGCGAACCCAGGCGGCTCACGCAAAGCGCCAGCATCGACACCGAGCCGACCTTCTCGGCCGACGGCCGCATCATCTTCTTCACCAGCGATCGCGGCGGTGCGCCGCAGATCTACAAGATGAGCGCCGGCGGCGGCAGCCCGACGCGCGTCACCTTCACCGGCAACTACAACATCTCTCCTGCCATCAGCCCAGACGGGCGCTGGCTGGCTTATATCTCGCGCGTGGGCGGCGCATTCAAGCTGTACGTGATGGACCTGTCCAGCGGTACGGCCAATGCCATCACCGACACATCGGCGGATGAGAATCCGAGCTTCGCGCCCAACAGCAAGCTGATCGTCTACGCAACGCAGCTCCAGGGTCGGGAAGCGCTGATGACCACCACGCTGGACGGAAAAATAAAAGCTAGGCTGGCGGGGCAGGCGGGAGACATTCGCGAACCGGACTGGGGTCCGTTTCAAAAGCAATAACTGGAATAGAGGAGTTCGATATGTTGAAGTTGAAAAGTACGATTTGTTCGCTGGCCGTCCTGGCACTGATTGCCGGCTGCTCCAGCACCAAGCTGGATGATTCCGCAGCCAACGGCGCCGGTGCCGGCGGTGCAGGCTCGGGCGGCGCCGCCAGCGGCGTGGCCCCGGTCACCATCGACCCGAACGCCCAGACCGCGGCGGGTCCGGTGGGCGTGGCGCGCATCGTGTACTTCGACTACGACAGCTACACGATCAAGCCTGAGTTCCAGTCGCTGATCGACGGCCATGCGCGCTTCCTGAAGGCCAACGCGCAGCGCCGCATCTCGATCGAAGGCCATACCGACGAGCGCGGCGGCCGCGAATACAACCTGGCGCTGGGCCAGAAGCGTTCCGAAGCCGTGCGCCGTGCGCTCACGCTGCTGGGCGTGAACGACGCGCAGATCGAAGCCGTCAGCTTCGGCAAGGAAAAGCCGGCGGCGCAGGGCACGGGTGAGGACGTATGGGCGCAAAACCGCCGCGCCGAAATCGTCTACCGTCGATGAACCCCGTCTTTGCCTGGCGCCGCGTCGCCATCGCGGCCGCCCTGATCGGCGCGAGCTGCGGTGCGCAAGCCGCCTTGTTCGAAGACGACGAGGCGCGCCGCGCCATCCTCGACCTGCGCCAGCGCGTGGAGACCATGCGCGAGCGCTCGACCGAAGAGAACGCGCAGCTGCGCCGCAGCATGCTCGAGCTGCAGAACCAGCTCGAGGCCATGCGCGGCGAGCTGCAGCGCATGACGGGCCGCAACGAGGAACTCAACAAGGCGCTTTCCGACCTTCAGCAAAAGCAGAAGGACGTGGACGAGCGCATGAAGAAGAACGAGCCGGCCAAGGTCAGCGTGGACGGCCGCGAGTTCACCGCCGACCCCAAGGAAAAGGCCGACTTCGATGCTGCGCTGGGCGTGTTCCGCTCGGGCCAGTTCGCGCAGTCGCAAACCGCCTTCGCCGACTTCGTCAAGCGCTATCCGCAAAGCGGCTACAACCCTTCGGCGCTGTTCTGGCTGGGCAATGCGCAGTACGCCACGCGCAACTACACCGAGGCCATCGCCAACTTCCGCTCCATGCTGTCGCTGGCGCCGGACCATGCCAAGGCGCCCGAGGCGGTGCTCTCGATCGCCAACTGCCAGATCGAGCTGAAGGACACCAAGGGCGCCCGCCGCACCCTGGAAGACCTGGTCAAGGCCTACCCCAGTTCCGAGGCGGCGCAGGCCGGCAAGGAACGGCTGGCGCGCATCAAGTAGCAAGCAAGCAGGCAGGCCGTGCGCCTGCTGCATACCGAACCAGAGCTGTCGTGTCCGTGACTTCTGCGCAAGCCGTCTTGCAGCCGGCACCCGCGGCATTGGCCACGGCGCCGGATGACCTGGCCCGCCGCTTTTCCGGGCTCGAGCGCCTCTACAGCGTGGCCGGTGCGGCGCGGGTGCGCGCGGCGCACGTGCTGGTGGTCGGCATCGGCGGCGTCGGCTCCTGGACGGCCGAGGCATTGGCCCGAAGCGGTGTCGGGCGCCTGACCCTCATCGACCTGGACCACGTGGCCGAGTCGAACATCAATCGCCAGATTCACGCGCTGGAATCCACCATCGGCCAGGCCAAGGTGCTGGCCATGCAGGAGCGCATCGCGCAGATCAATCCGCAGTGTCGCGTGCTCGCTGTGGATGAATTCGTCGAGCCGGACAACTGGCATCAGTTGCTGGATGCGGCGCGGGCCCAGGCCGGCGAGGTCACGGCGGTCATCGACTGCTGCGACCAGCTCAAGGCCAAGCTGGCCCTGGCCCAGTGGGCCCGCGAAACCAGGTCGCGCTTCATCACGGTGGGCGCCGCCGGCGGCAAGCGGCTTGCGCACAAGGTCGACATCGATGACCTGTCGCAGGTCACCCACGACCCGCTGCTGGCACAGTTGCGCCAGCGCCTGCGCAAGCAGTACGGCGCGCCGCGAGAGGGAAAGAAGATGGGCATTGCGTGCGTGTTCGGCCGCGAGGCCGTGGCGCCGCCCGATGCCTCGTGTGCCATCGAGGGCACGGACGGCTCGCTCAATTGCCACGGCTATGGTTCGGTGGTGGCGGTGACCGCGACGTTCGGGCAATGCGCGGCCGGCTGGGTCATCGACGAAATAGCGCGAGACAGCACGCTATAATCTCTGGCTTTGCCGGATGTGATGTTCGGCAAGCTTTCGAGAAAATCAAGAAGAAAAAGAAGAGCAACAACAAGAAGAACGGGACGTTAGCTCAGTTGGTAGAGCAGCGGACTTTTAATCCGTTGGTCACTGGTTCGAATCCAGTACGTCCTACCACCCTTTCTGTATATCTTCGGCCAAAGGCCCCGGCATCGATTCGATGCCGGGGCCTTTTGCCTTTCCAGCGATGTCGCTCGTTCAATGGCGTACCGCCAAAGTACGCGATTGGCCGATGTGCTCGCGTCTGCGCCAGCTTCGCTTTTCGCCAATGGAATCAGTACGTAGAATGCCCGCGAACGCACCGCCATGGGGCGTCATCATCAAAGGGGAGTGAAGGTATGGGTTTCTTCGCGGCACTGCTTGAATCGATGCGACGTCCTGCAGGATTTGTCGGCAATGACGAACCTCCCGAGACGCTCGCCGGCAGCAGGCCCGCGAATCTCGATTTCCTCCGCCCGCAGCACCACGCGCTGGCGCTCGAACCGCGTGTGATGTTCGACGGCGCGGCAGCCACCGCCGCCACCGACCCCAATCATCAAGGCGACGCCACGAAGGCGCCCGAGGCTCCCGCAGCCGCAGAGCGCAGCACGGCCTCCGCCACCCGCACCGAAGCAGCCGTTGCGACGGTTGCGAGCGCACCCGCTGCGCCTGCGGCGCCAGCGCAAAGCCTGCTGGTGGTCGACAGCCGCGTCGAGCAACAGGAGATGCTCAGCGCCCAGGCCGGGCCGGGCGTCACCGTGCTCGTGGTCAACAGCAATGAAGACGGCCTGGCCGCGATATCGGCTGCGCTGGCGAACATGGGTCAGGTCGATTCGATCCAGATCCTGTCGCATGGCGCCTCGGGCCAGTTCACCCTGGGCAATCGCACCATCAGCAGCGACAACGTCGGGCAGCTGGCGGGCCAGTTGCAAGGCTGGAGCGCCGAGCTCACCGCCGATGCGGATATCCAGTTGTACGGCTGCAGCATCGGTGCCGGCGCCGCAGGCCAGACCCTGGTGAATGAACTCGCCCGGCTGACGGGCGCCGACGTGGGCGCCTCCACTGACGCCACCGGCAGTGCCGCCGAGGGCGGCAACTGGACGCTGGAAACGCGCGCTGGCGACGTCGACAAAGCCCTCGCGCTCAGCGCCGCCACCGTCGAATCCTTCCAGGGTTTGCTGGCGGACGCATCGCCTACCGTGACGCTTTCATCCGGCGGCAGCGATGTGCTGCTGGGCGACACCTTCACCTTCACCGCGTCCTTCACCAATCCTTCGTCGCAGGTGGGCTTCGCGCCCTACATCGACCTCTACATTCCCACCACCGGCAAGGACGGCGCGGGCGCCGAGGTGGACGACGGCATCACTTTCGTGTCGGCCACCTTCCAGGGTGTGGAGATCAAGAGCTACGACGTCGTCTTCGATGCCAATGGCCAGGCCGTGCATCCGCTGGCCAAAGGGCCGGACGGCCAGCCGCTGATCATCAATGCGTCCACCTACGGCCTGCGGGCCGGCGACCACATGGTGGTGCTGCAGCTGCCCAACGCCAGCATCGTCTCGGGCCAGCCGCCCATCGACATCGTGGTGACGATGAGGCTGAGCAGCCTGGCCGACACCAGCCTCACGGATGCTGCGCCCAATCTCACGGTGAAGGCGCGCGGCGGCTTCCAGTTCGGCAATACGTCGGCGGACGACCCGACCATCGATCCCAGCCTGCTCGAAGCCGGCTCGCATGATTTCGTCGTGCATCCGACCATGGTCGACCTGACCATGACGCACAACATCCCGGACGGCCAGACCGTCACCGGCCCCAACTATCCGCGCAGCTTCACCATCACGGCCAGCACGGCGTCGGACCAGACGCTGACCAACGTGAAGGTCGAGCAGGACCTGCCCAACACCATCATGGTGACGGGTATCGTGCCGGGCGCCAACGGCACGGTGACGTCCATCACCCTGCAGGACGGCACCGTCATCACCGATGCCGGCACCATCGCCTCCACCCTGGCGGCGGGTGCCTACCTGTCGCACTTCGAGCTCACCTACAGCACGCTGACCGGTTCGCAGGACGCCACCGTCAACTTCTACGTGCCTGACGTGGATTCGAACGGCCAGCAGATCCTGGACCCGACCACCGGCGCGCCGCGCACCATCACGATCGACGGAACCGATGCTTCGGCCCAGTGGACGCCGCTGGATACGCGCGATGTGCCGCTGGACCCCGATGCCGCGCTCACCGGCACCGGCGACCCGATCAGCTTCCAGGTGCTGTCGATGGTGGTCTACAAGCCCACGCCCGTGGTCAGCACCGACGTGGGCACCGCCGGCCCCACGCCGGGCGACACGCTCACCTACACGCTGGACGTCAACATCTCCGACTACTTCGCCTTCGGCCGCGACGTGGTGAACGAAGGCGTGCTGGAGATATCGGACTTGGCCAGCAACGGCCAGACGGTGGTGATGACTCCGGGCTCTGCCACCTTGACGGTCTTCATCGGTGGGCAGCAGTTCAACATGGTCATGACGCCTGTCGTGGTCACCAACCCCGACGGCACGACCAGCATGAAGCTGGACATCGCCCAGACGCTGCGCGACAACGGGCAGGCGCTGGCCGCGCTGGTGGGCGACCTGGCCTTCGACGATGCGATCAACGGCGCCACCAGGGCGATCATCACCTACCAGGTGAAGGTCGACCAGTTCTATGGCACGCCGTCGGACACGAACGCCGTCAACGAAGGCGACACCGTCGGCAACAACGCCGTCATCACCGGCACGGTGCTGGTGGACCGCATCACCACCGGCGGCACCGTGAGCGACGGCGACGCAACCACGGTCACTGTGCCGACCAGCACGGTGGACATCGAGGTCCTGACAGTGGACGGGACTGCCGTGGATCCGAGCCAGCCGGTGGAACTGCACCCCGGCGACGTGGTCACCTTCCAGATCAGCTACGACCTGGTCACGGGCGACTACCAGGACTTCAACCTGAGCGCCTACCTGCCGCTGCCGCTCTTCGACGTGAACGGGATCACCTGGACCCAAGGCGCCAACGGGGTGGACCCGGATGTCAACCAGTGGTCCTACGGCTCGGGCCACACGCTCGGCAACGACGTGACGGGCCCCGTCATCGGCGTGGTCAATGGCAACTACATCCGGTTCGATTTCGGCGACCATTCATCTCTGGGAGAAACCGGCTCGCGAATCGAACTGCGCTTCACCATGGTGGTGGGCGACCAGCCCTTTGGCGACCAGCGCAACGTGACTGTCATCGCGCAGTCCAACCAGGTCACGACCCCGGGCGAACCCATCGTCTCGCAGGACGCGGCGCTGATCAACTCCATCGCCGAGCCGGTGCTGACCATCACGCATGGCGTGGTGTCCACCTCTTCGCCCGACGCGGTGATCACCGGCACGACCGGCACTTGGGCGCCGCCTGGTGACACCACCAGCCCGCCTTTCACGCTGCCGCTCAACGACACGACCTTCGTCAACGGCGACATCACCGGCATCGACGGCGGCGACCTGCTGCGCATGGCCACGGCCATCGAGAACAGCGGCGGCGGCGGCGCCTTCGACGTCAGCACGCGCATCGACCTGCCTGCCGGCACGAGCTTCGTGGGCGGCGACCTGGCATCGACCCTGCGCGTCATTCGCGGCGACGGCACCATCCTGCAGGCCGGCATCGACTACACGGTGGTCGGCAACGTGGTCACCTTCCTGGATCCGGTCGAGGCGCAGGCCTCGCTGCCGGCCGGGCGCCCGGGCACGGCAGCCGACACGAGCGGTTCCAACCTGGTCGTGCTGCTCTACGACGTGAAGGTGGACGACGCCATTGCCGCCAGCAGCACGATGCAGAGCCAGGGCGTGCTGACGCACTACGCCTCCGTCAAGGGCGGGGACGACTTTGTGCCCGACGGCGCCGACATCATCGAGAAGGCCGGCGAGCAGGTCAGCGCGCCCACGGTCAAGGTGGTCTACGCCGGCGGCACGCTGGACAACGGCGACTCCAGCTCGCCCAGCACCACCGGCTCGAACCTGGTGGTGGGCGAGACCATGGACTACGACATCGTGGTCACCATCCCCGAAGGCACCACCACCAACCTGCGCATCGACGAGCTGATCCCGCCCGGTATGGCGCTGGACATGAGCTTCAACGGCGGCCAAGGCTACGAGATCATCCAGACGGTGGCCGGCAGCGCCGCGCTGACCGCCGACTTCGGCGGCACCCTCACCGGCGATACGCCCACGGGGCTGGGCGGCACCGTCGGCCAGGATGGCGTGGATGCACGCCTGAGCTTCACGGCCAGCACCAACAACGCAGACAACGTCAGCGGCAACAACAGCTTCGTGATCCGCGTGCGCCTGGTGGCCAGCAACACGCAGGACAACCAGGCCGGCCGCGTGCTCAACAACGACGTGCAGTTGACCTACTCCGATCCGGACGGCGACCAGGCTGGCGGCGCGGCGATCGACCGCACCGTGGCCAATTCGGGCGGCGACCCGTCGGTGACGGTGGCGGAGCCGACATTGACGATCACCCAGTCGGCGGTGGCGACGGGCTCGTCCCTGGGGGTGGACCAGGGCAATACCGTCACCTACACCATCGTCATCAGCAACAACTCGGGTGTCGACGCCTACGACGTCAGCTTCGTCGATGCCTTCCCGACCAATCTGCTGACGGGGCTTTCGCTGGACAGCGTGACCTACACCGGCAGCGTCACCACCGCCGGCGGGACGACCACCGACTTCGTGCTGGGGGCCGACGGCGTGCTGCGCACCGCGAACGGCGCCAATATCGACATCGGCAACGGCGGCAGCATCACCATCGTGGTGACCGGCACCGTGACTGCCACTGCGGTCAATTTCCAGACCATCGACAACACGTCCAGCGTGCAGTGGACGAGCATCAATGACGCCGCCCCCGTCACATCCGCGGGCGGCGAGCGCACTGGAGTGGACGGCCTCCTGAACAGCGGCGTGCTCAACGACTACCAGGTGAAGGCTGACACCCAGGTGAAGGTGCTCAGCGGCATTCAGGTGTCGCGCATCGGCGGCATGGCCGACACGCCTTCTGCCGACAACGGCACCACGACCGACGGCGCGGTGGAGCAGGTGGCGGTGGGCGAGATCGTGCGCTACCGCGTGGTCGCCGCAGTGGGCGAGGGCGTCACCAACGACTACCGGATCCAGGTGACGCTGGATGAGGGCCTCACGTTCATGGAAGACGGCACGATCAAGATCGCCATCGTCTCTTCCAACGATGGCGGCGTGACGAGCAACATCCAGCTCAACAGCGACGGTACGCTGGTTGTCCTGGGCAACCGCAGCAGCGACATTGCCCAGCCCATTCCGGCCGACCTGAGCAACGGCCCGAATGCCACGCTGGCCACCGGGCGGTGGACGGTGTCCGCCGACGGGCGCACCATCGTCTTCGACCTGGGCACCCTCACCAACACCGACGCCGACCTGGACCCGACGGATCTGGAAGGCGTGGTCATCGAGTTCAACGCTCGCGTCAACAACGTCGCCTCCAACCAGAACGGCACGGTGCTGGGCATGACGGCCGGCATTCTCGCGGCCGACAACACCCTCGGCGCGCGCGATTCAGTGAGCGAGCAGGTCATCGAACCCTCCTTCACCGGCATGGTCAAGCAGGTGGACAGCTTCGTGCCCAATGCCAGCGGCACCACCAGCACCGCCAATATGTCGGTGAGCTTCACCCAGAACGGCACCGGCCCGGCCTACGATGTCACGCTGGACGATCCGATCTTCGCGGGCGCCAACGGCTACACGCTGACCAGCGTCACCATCATCCTGGCGGACGGCACCACCACCGTCGTGCTGCCGGCCGACTTTGGCGCCAACGGCATCACCAACACCTCGGATGCCACCGGTATCCACCTGAGCGTGGACAAGGTCGACGTCGGCACCAAGGTCGTCGTGAACTACAGCGTCACGGTCGGCGTGGACACCGCTTACGCCAGCACCGATGCCGAACTCAAGTGGAGCAGCCTGCCGGAAACCTTCACGACGTGGGGCGGCACTGCCGTGGGCACGGATGCCACGGCGGACGGCGAGCGCAACGGCAGCGACGGCGCCCTGAACGACTATGTTCTTCGCGAAGGCGCGGGCCTGGGCGTGATCCACGGCAACCTGTGGGATGACTCGCTGTCAGCCACCGGCGACCTGACGCCGGACGGTCCGGCGTTGGCCGGCCAGACCGTGACCCTGCGCTGGGCAGGCGCAGACGGGGCGCTGGACACCGGCGACGACCAGCTCTTCACCACCGTTACCGACAGCGCAGGCTTCTTCCACTTCAGCGCGCTTGCGGCCGGCAGTTACCGGGTCGAGGCGCCTGGGTCCATCCCCCTCGCGCAGCCCACGGGCGAAGTCCGCGTGCGGCTGGATACCGACACAGGTACGCTGGGCCAGGTGACTTCCACCGTGGCCGAGGGCGGAACGCAGCGCGGCGACTTCGCCTACGTGCAGATCAACGATGCGCCGATCAACAGCGACGTGCCCGGCCCGCAGTCGGTCGACGAAGATACGCTGCTGCAGATCCCCGGCTTCGCGGTCAGGGACTTCGACCTGAACCAGGGCCCCGCGCCGGGCGTGCTGGATGTGACGTTGACGGTGCAAAACGGAGTGCTCGACTTCACGGCCACGCCGGCGGGCACCCTCGTCGTCACCGGCAAGGGCACCGGCACCATCACCCTGAGCGGCAGCGCGGCCGACATCAACGCCGTGCTGGGCACGCTCACCTACCAGGGCAACCCGAACTACAACGGCCCGGACACGCTGACCATCACCACCAAGGACCGCGGCAGCTTCGGTGATGCGGATGGCGACGGCATTCCGGGCGAGCCGGTCGACGACCAGTTGCAGGACGTCGACACGATGGCCATCAACGTCATTCCGGTCAACGACCCGCCGCAGGGCAACAACGACGAGGCTGCGGCAGTGGAAGCCGGCGGTACCGACAACGACATGCCGGGCATCGACCCTTCGCTCAACCTGCTGGCCAACGACACCGACGTCGACATTGCCACCAACAACGATGTGCTGCAACTCGTGAGCGTGACGGGCGTCAGCGGCACGGCCACGCAGGTGACGGACAGCACCAGCGAGTTCGCCGTTGCCGGCAGGTACGGCACTTTGTACGTGCGGGCCAACGGCGCGGCGCGCTACGAAGTGGACAACGACAATGTCGAGGTGCAGGCGCTGCGCACCACCAGTCAGAGCCTGTCGGAGCAATTCAGCTATGTGCTGGCCGACCTGGGCGGCCTGCAGTCGGGCGCCATTCTGAGGGTCACCATCCAGGGCGCCAACGACACGCCGGTGGGTGCGGACGACACCGGCTCCGCGCTGGAAGCCGGCGGTGTCAACAACAACACGCCGGGTGCGCCTGCTACCGGAAATGTCCTGCTGGGAGATGCCAACGGTGGCGTCGCCGACACCGACGTCGACGGCGGCGAAACCGCCACCGATCCGATCGATTACGGCGAACGGCTGAGCGTCACCGGCGCGCGCAACGTGCCCAAGGACCAGGCTGGCAGCCTGACCCCGATGACCGGGGGCGCCGCGGTCGTCGTCGGCAAGTACGGCACGCTGACCATCCGTGGCGACGGCAGCTACGAATACGTCGTGAACGACAGCGACCCTGTCGTGCAAGCGCTGTCGACCGGCCAAACGCTGAGCGACGTTTTCAGCTACGAGGTGAGCGACGTGGGTGGTCTGAGCAGCCTTGCCAATCTGACCATCGTCATCAAGGGCGCCTTCGACAATCCGGTCGCGTCCGACGACGTAGCGCAGGCGCAGGCGCAAGGTTTCGAGCCAGACGGCGTCACGCCCCTGGGCGATGAAACCAACCCGAGCGGCAACGTCATCACCGATATCAGCCGCCCCGACGGCAATCCAACGCCGGGCAACGGCGTGGACACCGACATCGACGCGATCGACCAGCCCAACATCGAGCTGACGGTGACGGGCGCGCGCACCGGCCAGGAAAGCGCAGGCGGCACCCTGACCGGCCTGACCAACGGCTCGATCGTCCTGCAGGGCCAGTACGGAACGCTCACGCTGAATGCCGACGGCTCCTATACGTACGACGTCGACAGCACCAACCCTGATGTGATCGCCAAGCAGGCAGGCTCGCCGCCGCTGCAGGACTATTTCACCTATCAGATCACGGACCACGGTGGCCTGACCGACACGGCGCAACTGCTCATCAACGTTTCGGGCGCCAACGACGCGCCGGTGGCGAACAACGTGAACGTGGTCGCCGTCGAGGCGGGTGGGGTCAACAACGGTACTGCGGGCGTCGATCCGTCGGGCGACGCCACTGCCAACGACACCGATCCGGACGGCGATACCTTGACGGTGGTCAACATCAGGACCGGCGCAGAAGGTGATGGCACGGGCACGACGGTCCCGGTCGGGCAGCCGCTGGCAGGCCTCTACGGCACATTGACCATCCAGCCCAATGGTCAGTTCACGTATGTGCTCGACAACAACAACCCGCTGGTCCAGGCGCTGCGCACACCAGCCAATACACTGAGCGAGCGCTTCACCTACACCATCGATGACGGCGAGGGCGGCCAGGACACGGCCGAGATCATCATCCGCATCGTGGGGCGCAACGACAATCCCGTCGCAACCGATGACGCCGGCCAGGTCGTGGAATCGGGTGGCGTGAACAACAACATTCCCGGCCTGGATGCCAAGGGCAATGTGCTCATCGGCGACGCCAACGGCGGCGTGGCCGATACCGACGTCGACGGCGCCAGCTACGGCGAGACCAAGACCGTGACTGCGATCGGCCTCGGCAGCGAGGCTGCGCCGGGCACGGCAGGCAGCGTGGGCGTCGAACTGCGCGGAACCTACGGCTGGATCACGCTCAACGCCGACGGCAGCTACACCTACCGGCTCGACAACTCGATGCCCGCAGTGGAGGCGCTGCGCACCAGCGGCAACACGCTGCAGGAGCAGTTCCACTACACCGTGTCGGACCGCGCGGGCGCGACCGACATCGCCACGCTCACCATCACCATCGTGGGTGCCAACGACGCTCCGGTTGCACGGGACGACGCCGGAACGGCGGTGGAAGCCGGCGGCACCAACAACCAGACGCTCGGCAGCCCGGCGACCGGCAACGTGCTGGCGAACGACAGCGATGTCGACGGCGGCACGGGCGACCCGATCGACTATGGCGAGACGATGGCGGTGCAAAGCGTTGCGCAGGGCACGGCAACCGCCGCTGCGGGCACGGCGCTGGTGGCCCAGTACGGCACGCTCACACTGGGCGCGGACGGCAACTACACCTATGTGATCGACGACAACGATCCCACGGTGCAGGCGCTGCGTCCGGGCCAGACGCTGACCGAGACCTTCACCTACACGATCGTCGATGCCGCAGGCGCTGTGTCGACTGCCAGGCTGACCATCACCATCCAGGGCGCCGACGATGCGCCCGTGGCGAAGGACGATGCCGGCACGGCGGTGGAGCAGGGCGGCGTCGGCAACAGCACGGGCGGATCGAACGCCATCGGCAACGTGTTGCTCGGCGACGCCAATGGCGGCGTGGCCGATACCGACATCGACACGCCCGCCACCCTCCTCAACGTGACCGGCGTGCGCACCGGCCAGGAGGCCGGCACAGGCACCGGCGGAACGGTGGGCGTGGCGCTGGTGGGCAGGTACGGCACGCTCACGCTCAATCGCGACGGCAGCTATACCTATGTGATCGACAACAACAACGCCGAGGTTCAGGCGCTGCGCCAGGCCGGCAACACGCTGCAGGACTACTTCACCTACACGGTCAGCGACGACGGCAACCTGAGCGACACCGCCCAGTTGACCATCACGATCCGGGGCGCCAACGACACCCCGGTGACCACCAACGACACCGGCAGCGCCATCGAGGCCGGCGGCCTGGACAACGGCGTGCCCGGTACGCCGGCGACCGGCAATGTGCTGGACAACGACGACGACGTGGACGGCGGCGCCGGCGATCCGATCGACTACGGCGAAACCAAGGCGGTACAGGACTACACGCACGGCACGGCCACGGTCACCGCGGGCAATGCGCTGCCGGGCGCCTACGGCAGCGTGGTCATCAATGCCGACGGCAGCTACACCTACACGGTGGACGAGAACAACGCCACTGTACAGGCGCTTCGCACAGACACGGACACGCTCACCGAAGTCTTCACCTATACGATGCGTGACGCGGCCGGAGCCACTAGCACCGCCACCCTGACCCTCACCATCCGCGGCCGCAACGACACGCCCGAAGCGCAGCCTGACATCGGTGTCGCCGCCGAGGCGGGTGGGGTGAACAACGGCGCAGCTCCGCCGTCGGCAACGTGCTGACCAACGACATCGACGTGGACGGCACCAACTACGGCGAAACGCGCGCGGTGCAGGGCTTCAGCCAGGGCGCCAACACGGGAACCGTGGGCAACGCGTTCACCGCGCAGTATGGCTCGCTGACGCTCAATGCCGATGGCAGCTATACCTACGTGGTGGACAACGCCAACGCCGCGGTGCAGGCGCTTCGCCAGTCCACCGACACGCTTACCGAGGTGTTCAGCTACACCATGGTCGACGCATCGGGCGCAACCAGCACTTCAACGCTGACCATCACCATCCGCGGTGCCAACGACAACCCGGTGGCCACGAACGACACCGGGACTGCCGTCGAGGCGGGCGGCGTCGACAACGGAACGCCCGGCAGCCCGGCCACCGGCAACGTGCTCCTCGGCGACGCGAACGGCGGCGTCCCCGACACGGACGTTGACGGCGGTGCCGGCGACCCCGTCGACTACGGCGAAACCATGGCCGTGCAAAGCTACAGGCAAGGACTCAGAAGCGCGACGGCCGGCAATGCGCTGGCCGGCGCCTACGGCAGCCTGGTCATCAACGCGGACGGCAGCTACACCTACACGGTGGACGACGACAACGCCACCGTGCAGGCATTGCTGCCTGGCCAGACGCTCACCGAAGTCTTCGTCTACACCGTGCGCGACACGGCGGGTGCCATCAGCACCGCCACGCTGACACTCACCATCCAGGGCGCGGACGACGCACCCACTGCAGTGATCGACACCGCTGCCGCGGTGGAAGCGGGCGGCATCGACAACGGCACGGCCGGTGTCGACCCCTCCGGCAATGTGCTGGCCAACGACGGCGACGTGGACAATCCCGGCCCCGAGCTGCGAGTCATCGGCGTGCGCACGGGCCCCGAGATCGGCAGCGGCACGGCCGGCACCCTGGGCCAGGCCTTGGTGGGCCTGTACGGCACGCTCACGCTCAATGCCGACGGCAGCTACACCTACGTGGTGGACAACGACAACCCGGCAGTGCAGGCACTTCGGCAGTCGGGCGACGTGCTGCGGGATTTCTTCACCTACACGATGAGCGATCCGGGCGGCCAGACCGACAGCGCCATGCTCGTCATTACCGTTCATGGCGCCAACGACACACCGGTTGCGCGCGACGACGCAGGCGTGGCGGTGGAAGCCGGCGGGGTGAACAACGGCACGCCGGGCAGCGATTCGCTGGGCAACGTGCTGGACAACGACACCGACGTCGACAGCGTCGCCAACGGCGAATCCAAGCAAGTCGTTAGCTACACCAGCGCCGGCACCGGCGTGGTGGGCGATGCGGGGGGCGCCATTGCCGGCCTCTACGGCTCGCTGGTGATCAACGCCGATGGCAGCTGGCGCTACGTGGTCGACAACGACAACGCCGCGGTGCAAGCCATGCGTACCCGCGGCGAGACGCTGACCGAGAGCTTCAGCTACCTCATGCGCGACACCGCGGGGGCCACGTCCCGTGCCAACCTCGTGATCGTGGTTCAAGGCGCCAACGACAACCCGGTCGCGCGTGACGACAGCAATGTCGCCACCGACCAGGTGGTGGCGCCGCAAGCGACGGGCAACGTGTTGCCCAATGATTCCGATGTGGACGGCGGCGACGCGCTGCACGTGGGGGCGGTGCGCACCGGCGCGGAAGCGGGCAGCGGCACGGCAGGCGTGATCGGCCAGGCCCTGGCGGGCCGCTACGGAACGCTGGTGCTCAATGCCGACGGCAGCTACACCTACAGCATCGACATGACCAACCCCGAGGTGCTGGCCGCGGCCGGCTTCGGGCAGATCCTGCAGGACGTGTTCACCTACACGCTGGTGGACCGGGCCGGCGCCACCGACCTGGCGCAGCTGACCGTTCACCTGGACATCTCGGCGCCGCGCATCGACGACGGCGATCCGCTGTACTTCCAGCGCCTGTTCTTCCGGCCCGAACCGCACGAGCACGAACTGGGCTACGAGCCCGGGATCTTCGTGCAGCCGGTGGTGCGCCAGAACGCCTTCATCGACAGGCTGGACCAGGCGTCGTCCGACGGCACCCGGCTCGACATGGTGCTCGACCGCGGCCTGGTCGCGCCGCCTTCGCTCGGCGCCGGCCTGGGGCAGGTCGCGGGGCAGTTCGTGGGCGAAGTGGTGCGAGAGAGCCAGCTGGCGGCGCAACTCGAGCTGGCACGCCTACTGGGGCGGCACGGCCGCGTGTCGCTGGATGCCGATGGCCTGCTGGCGGATCCATCGCTGTTCTCGCTCACGGATGCGGGGTTGACCAAGGGCGAGGCGCAGCGGCCTGGATTGGATGCGTCTGCGGCAGGTTCGCGCCAGACGGCCGACGGCCGGCCCGGCGATGGCAAGAGCAACGGCAATCGGCCCAAGCAGGCGCGGACGACGGCTCCTGCCTTCAGCGAGCAATTGCGGCACGCTGCTGGGCAGTCTGCGTCGGTGGCCCGCTGATTCATCCAGATGGTGAAAGGCCCGCCCTTTTGGGGACGGGCCTACACTGGTGCCAGCATGCAGCGCATCCTCACCCTGTGCATCGGCAACATCTGCCGCAGCCCGCTCGCAGAGGCTCTGCTGGCGCGCGAACTGCCGGACCGGGTCGTCTGGTCGGCAGGCTTGAGCGCATTGGTGGGGGCGCCGGCCGATCCGCTATCGATTCTTCTGGCCGCCGAGCAGGGCCTGGACCTGCGCGCCCACCGGGCGCAGCAGGTCAACAGCCAGATGTGCCAGCGCGCGGACCTGATCCTGGTCATGGAGCAGCACCAGCGCGCGGAGCTCGAGCGGCGCTATCCGTTGACCCGGGGCCGGGTGTACTGCCTGCTGGCCGAGCGCGACATCGCGGACCCCTTCAGGCAGCCGCGGACCGCCTTCGAAACCGCCTATGCAGACATTGCGCGCGGTACCGCGGACTGGGCGGCGCGTGTTCGCCAGTTGGGCTGAAAAAGGCGCAAGGCCCTCTGGCCCTGCGCTCGTTCAGGCGGTTTCTCTCTTGCGCCTGGGGAGTGTCCAGCCCGGCCGCACCCAGTGGCAGGTGTAGCCCTCGGGGTAGCGCTGCAGGTAGTCCTGATGCTCGGGCTCGGCTTCCCAGAAGGGGCCGGCGGGTTTCACTTCGGTCACCACCTGGCCGGGCCACAGGCCCGAGGCGTTGACGTCCGCGATGGTGTCCAGCGCCACCTGGCGCTGTTCTTCGCTGGTGTAGTAGATGCCCGAGCGGTACGACGTGCCGCGGTCGTTGCCCTGCCGGTTGGCGGTGCTCGGATCGTGGATCTGGAAGAAGAACTCCAGCAGTTGCCTGAAGCTCAGCTTCTGCGGATCGAACACGATCTCAACCGCTTCGGCATGGCTGCCGTGGTTGCGGTAGGTGGCATTGGCCACGTCGCCGCCGCTGTAGCCCACGCGGGTGCTGACCACGCCGGGGTGGTGGCGCAGCAGTTCCTGCATGCCCCAGAAGCAGCCGCCGGCGAGGATGGAAGTTTCGGTCGGGTTCATTTGCGTGCGTTCTCCGTGTGGGTTGGGCGGCGCCGTGGTGCCGGGGTTGTGGGCGTTTGCGGGACTGTGTGACAGGGACATGCGGCTTCCTCCTTTTTTGATTCACATCACTGTTCGTGCGCGCCAGGCCGAAGGTTTCAGCTTACGCGACATCGACAGCTTGCTGCAGGTGATGCCGGGGCGCGCAAAAAGCAAGGGGCCGGCAATTGCCGGCCCCCTGGTCTTGAAAATGTCGTGCTCGCCGAGCGGCGGCAGATCGAGGTGTCGTGGTTCCGTTCAGGCGATGCTCTTGCCGTCGGCGGGATCCTGGCCGGCAGCCGTGCCGACCGTGGCCGTCATCAGGCCGATGGCGCTGGCCCGGAGCAATTCCTGGCGCAGTGCCGCTTCGAGCTGCTTGCGGGCGGAATCCGGGCGGTCGTGGTCGTATTCCTCGTCGAGTTCGCAGTGCAGGTAGTAGTCGACCCGTGCCATGAGCCGCTCTATCGACGCTGCAATGTCCGCTTCGTTCATTCCTCTCCTCCGTATCTTGGCGCGGTCGCGATGGGAGATGACGCAAGCCCGCGCATGGTATCGCCGGTGGCCATTGAATCTCTCGAATATGTGAGCTTTATACAGTTACATACAGTGCTTCACCGACCTGAGTGAAGCCGCAACGCAATGCGTTGCTTGTTTGCAACGTCAGATGGTAGTCCGCTGGAGCCATCGCTCCGGCCACCCGGCCGGAAGTGCGACTTGATGGTAGTGATTTACCTGCCAGTTCAAGCGCCTGCTGCTTCCAGTTCGTCCGTCAATCGGAGCCAAAGTTCCTCCAGGCCCTCGATTTCCTCGGTGAGCGCCTTCAGGCGCTTGCCGGCTTCGGCGATCTCGGCGGGGGGCAGGGGCTGGGTCAGGCGGGCCTCGATCTGTTCGCGCTCCGCGCCGGCCGCGGCCATTCGCGCCTCCGCCTTGGCGAGCTCGCGCTTGATGGGTTTTTGCCGCTCCTGGCGCTGCTGCCGCTCCTGAGCCTCCTGCTGGCGCTGTTCGCGTGAGGACACGGCGGGTGCAGGCGCCGCCACTGGCGCGGCCACCGGCGCTTGCGGCTCGGAAGCTTCAGGGCTGGATGCAGCCGTTGCGCGGCCGGCTTCCTTGGCCAGTTCCCGCTGGCGCTTGGCTTCCTCGAGCAGGTAGCGCTGGTAGTCGTCCAGGTCGCCGTCGAAGTCGGTGACCTTGCCCCGGCCCACCAGCCAGAACTCGTCGCACACCGAGCGCAGCAGCGCCCGGTCGTGGCTGACCAGCATCAGCGTGCCTTCGAACTCGTTCAGGGCCACAGCCAGCGCCTCGCGGGTGGCCAGGTCCAGGTGGTTGGTCGGTTCGTCCAGCAGCAGCAGGTTGGGGCGCTGCCAGACCATCATGGCCAGCACCAGGCGCGCTTTTTCGCCGCCGCTCATGGTGCCCACCGGCTGCTTGACCATGTCGCCGCTGAAGTTGAAGCTGCCCAGAAAGCCGCGCAGGTCCTGCTCGGTGCTGCGCTCGCGGCTCGATGCCCCCAGGTCCCGCGCCAGGCGCACCATGTGCTCCAGCGGGCTGCTGGCCGGGTGCAGCACGTCCAGTTCCTGCTGGGCAAAGTAGCCGATGTTCAGGCCCTTGCCCTCGGTCACCGTGCCGGCCAGGGCGCCCATCTCGCGGGCGATGGTCTTCACCAGCGTCGACTTGCCCTGGCCGTTGGCGCCCAGGATGCCGATGCGCTGGCCCGCCAGCACGGAGCGGTTCACGCCGGCCAGGATCACCTTGGCCGGCGCATCTTCCTGCACGTAGCCGAAGGCCGCGTCGCTGATGGAGAGCATCGGATTCGGGATGTTGTCCGGCTCCTTGAACTCGAAGCTGAAGTCCGCCTCGGCCAGCAGCGGCGCCACCTTTTCCATGCGCTCCAGCGCCTTGACGCGGCTTTGCGCCTGCTTGGCCTTGCTGGCCTTGGCCTTGAAGCGGTCGATGAACTTCTGCAGGTGGGCGATCTTGTCCTGCTGGCGGGCGAACGCCGCCTGCTGCTGCTCCATCTGCAGCGCGCGCATCTCCTCGAACTTGCTGTAGTTGCCGCCATAGCGATTCAGGCCCGCATGCTCGATGTGCAGCGTGACGTCGGTCACGGCGTCGAGGAACTCGCGGTCGTGGCTGATGACGATCATGGTGCCGGCATAGCGCTGCAGCCAGCTTTCCAGCCAGACCAGGGCGTCCAGGTCCAGGTGGTTGGTGGGCTCGTCCAGCAGCAGCAGGTCGCTGGGGCACATGAGGGCGCGCGCCAGTTGCAGCCGCATGCGCCAGCCGCCGGAGAAGCTGTTCACCGGCTGGTCGAGTTCGTGCACCTTGAAGCCCAGGCCGAGGATCAGGGCCTGGGCGCGCGGCACGGCGTCGTGCTCGCCCGCGTCGGCCAGCTCGGTGTAGGCGTGGGCCAGTTCCATGCCGATGTCGTGGTCGTCGGGTGCCTGGGCGTGCTTGTGTTCCAGTTCGGACAGGGTCTGTCGAATTTCCGCCAGGCGCGTGTCGCCACCCACCACGAAATCGGTGGCCGTTTCCTCGGTCTCCGGCATGTTCTGCGCCACCTGGGCCAGGCGCCACTGCCGAGGCATGGAGAAATCGCCGCCGTCCTCGTGCAGCGTGCCGTTGAACAGGGCGAAGAGGGTGGACTTGCCGGCGCCGTTGCGCCCCACCAGGCCGACTTTCTCGCCGGGGTTGATGGTGACGCTGGCGCCATCGAGCAGCACTTTGCTGCTGCGGCGCAGGACAACGTTCTTGAGGGTGATCATGTCAATGGGTTCGCCGGGCCGCCTGCGGCCGGGCGCTTGTATTCGGTTGCACGGGCCGGATGGAATGCCGGCTCAGAAATCGGGGGCGAAGGCCCCCGGGGCGTCAGGCGAGATTTTCTCTCGTCAGCAGAAGCACCTGGTCTTCGCCGGCGCTGGTGGCCAGCCACACCACCTCGAGCTGCGGAAAGGCCGCTTCGAAATGCTCGCGCTCGTTGCCGATCTCCAGCACCAGCACGCCATTGTCGCTGAGGCAGCCCGGTGCCGCGGCCAGCAGGCCACGGATGAAGTCCATGCCGTCGGTGCCGCCAGCCAGTGCCAGCTCGGGCTCGGCCCGGTATTCCGCGGGCAGGGCGTCCATGCTTTGCGCGTTGACGTACGGCGGGTTGCACAGGATCAGGTCGTACGGCCCCCGCACGTCGGCCAGCCCGTCGGACTGCAACAGCGTGATGCGGCTGTCCAGTTCGTGCCGCGTGACGTTGATGGCCGCCACTTCCAGCGCCGCCGTCGACAGGTCCGCCGCGTCCACCTGCACGTCCGGATAGGCCATGGCGGCCAGCACCGCCAGGCTGCCGTTGCCGGTGCACAGGTCCAGCACGCGCCGGGTGTGTTCGCCCAGCCAGGGGTCGATGGTGCCGTCGGCCAGCAGCTCCGCAATGAAGCTGCGCGGCACGATGGCGCGCTGGTCCACGAAGAAGGGCACGCCCTGCAGCCAGGCCTCGCGCGTGAGGTAGGCCGCCGGCAGGCGGGTGTCGATGCGCTCTTGCAGCAGGGCGCCCACGCGCTGGGCGTCGGCGGGCGACACCTCGCGCTCGGCCACGGCGTCGAGGTCGTGCAGCGGCAGCTTCAGGCGCCAGAGCACCAGCCAGGCGGCTTCGTCGAAGGCATTGGTGGTGCCGTGGCCAAAAGCCACGCCGCCCTGGGTGAGCAGCTTGGCGCCGGCCTCTATCAATTGAATTACCGTGCTCATCGGCTCCCCAGGCTGTCCAGGGCACCGATGGCGCGGCGGTAGATGTTCTTCAGCGTCTCGATGTCGGCAACGGCGATGTGCTCGTCGATCTTGTGGATGCTGGCGTTGACCGGGCCCAGCTCGACCACCTGGTCGCACACCTTGGCGATGAAGCGCGCGTCGCTGGTGCCGCCGCTGGTGGACAGCTCGGTCTCGATGCCCGTCTCGTCCCGGATGGCCTGCTGGACCGCCGCCACCAGTTCGCCGGCCGGCGTGAGGAAGGGCAGGCCGCCCACGGTCCATTGCAGCTCGTAGTCCAGCTGGTGCTTGTCGAGCACGGCGTGCACGCGCTGCTGAAGCGATTCGGGCGTGGACTCGGTGGAGAAGCGGAAGTTGAAGTCCACCACCGCCGTGCCCGGAATGACGTTGCTCGCGCCCGTGCCCGCGTGGAAGTTGCTCACCTGCCAGCTGGTGGGCTGGAAGTGCGCGTTGCCTGCATCCCAGGCGCCGGCGTCGTTGATGGCCACGAGTTCGGCCAGCGCGGGGGCCAGCGTGTGCACCGGGTTGCGCGCCAGATGCGGGTAGGCGATGTGGCCCTGAATGCCCTTGACCGTGAGGCGCCCGCTCATGGTGCCGCGCCGGCCGTTCTTGATCATGTCGCCGGTGCGCTCCACGGCGGTGGGTTCGCCCACGATGCAGTAGTGCAGCTTCTCGCCGCGGTCGCGCAGCTGGTTGCACACGATCACCGTGCCGTCGACGCCCGGGCCCTCTTCGTCGCTGGTGAGCAGCAGGGCCAGGTTCAGGTGCGGCTGGGGATGGGCTTGCAGGAACTCCTCGATGGCCACCACGAAGGCGGCCAGCGAGGTCTTCATGTCGCAGGCGCCGCGGCCGTAGAGCTTGCCGTCCCGGTGCGTGGGGGTGAAGGGCGGGCTGGTCCATTGCTCGAGCGGGCCGGTGGGCACCACGTCGGTATGGCCGGCAAAGACCAGCGTGCGCGCCTGGGCGTGGCTGCTGCGGCGCATCGCCCAGAGGTTGGTGACGCGGAAGGTGTCGGGCCCGCTCTCGATGGTCTCCAGCTCGAAGCCGAGCTTGGCAAGCCGCTCGCCGAGCAACTGCTGGCAGCCTCCGTCTTCGGGGGTGACGGAGGGGCGCGAGATCAGTTGTTCGGCAAGGAGCAGCGTGCGAGACATTGGAGGGTCAAAATTTCACGTCGAGCGTGATGTCGGTGAAGGTGGGTTCCTCGAGCTGGTCGAGGAGGGCCCGCTCTTCGTGTTTTTCGGCGGGCGCCTTGCGGTTCTGCAGGCGCCACATCAGGTTGGTGGGCGAGTCGGCGTGGGCCAGGCCCTCGGCGCGGTCGACGCGGCCGTCGACGATCAGGCGGGCGATGTCTTCCTCGAAGGTCTGCGAGCCCTCGGCCATGGATTGCTCCATGGCTTCCTTCACGGCGGAGAAGTCGCCCTTCTCGATCAGGTCGGCCACCAGCTGCGTGTTGAGCATGATCTCGATGGCCGGCACGCGGTTGTTGTCGGGCGTGCGCAGCAGGCGCTGCGAGATGATGGCGCGCAGGGCCGAGGCCAGGTCGCCCAGCAGGGTGGGGCGCACTTCCACGGGGTAGAAGCTCAGGATGCGGTTCAGCGCCCGGTAGCTGTTGTTGGCATGCAGCGTGGCCACGCACAGATGGCCCGATTGCGCATAGGCAATGGCCGCGTCCATGGTTTCGCGGTCGCGGATTTCGCCGATCTGGATCACGTCGGGCGCCTGGCGCAGCGCGTTCTTCAGCGCCAGCTGCAGCGATTCGGTGTCGCTGCCGATGTCGCGCTGGTTCACCAGCGACTTCTTGTTGGCGTAGGTGAACTCGATGGGTTCTTCCACCGTGAGGATGTGGCCGCTGGCGTTCTCGTTGCGGTAGTCGATCATCGACGCCAGCGTGGTGGTCTTGCCGGCGCCGGTGGCGCCCACCATCAGGATCAGGCCGCGCTTTTCCATGATGAGGGTCTTCAGGATGGGCGGCAGGTTCAGCGTGTCGAAGGCCGGAATGGTCGACGGAATGTGCCGCACCACCACCGCATAGGTGCCGCGCTGGCGCATGGCGCTGATGCGGTAGTTGCCGGCGCCTTCCAGCGCCACGGCGGTGTTGAGCTCGCCATTGCGCTTGAGCTCGTCGATGCGGTTGGCCGGCAGGATTTCGGAGAGGAGCGACAGCGGCGCCTCCGGCGGCAGCAGTTGCGCGTTGATCGGCAGGCACTGGCCGTTGATGCGGATCTGCGCCGGCGCATGCGCCGAAAGGTAGATGTCCGAGGCCTTGCGGTCGGCCATCAGGCGAAGAATTCGCTCCATCGTGCTCATTGCTCTCTCCTCGTCGTTGTCGTCGTCAGCGTTGCCATCCAGAGCCGCAGGCCCGGCCCTCCGCCGGGCTGCGGCTCGCCATCAGTCTCGCAGCAGGTCGTTCAGGCTGGTCTTGGAGCGCGTTTGCGCATCGACCGTCTTGACGATGACCGCGGCGTAGGTGGTGTAGTCCTGGCCCGACTTGGTCTTCTTGGGCAGGCCGCCGCTGATCACCACGCTGCCGGCCGGCACGCGGCCGTAGCTGATTTCGCCCGTGTCGCGGTTGAAGATCGGGGTGCTCTGGCCGATGTAAACGCCCATGCCCAGCACGGAGTTCTCTTCGATCACCACGCCTTCGACCACTTCGGAGCGCGCGCCGATGAAGCAGTTGTCCTCGATGATGGTGGGGCCGGCCTGCAGCGGCTCCAGCACGCCGCCGATGCCCACGCCGCCCGACAGGTGCACGCCGGCACCGATCTGCGCGCACGAGCCCACGGTGGCCCAGGTGTCGACCATGGTGCCTTCGCCCACGTAGGCGCCGATGTTCACGTAAGAGGGCATCAGGATCGCGCCCTTGGCGATGTAGCTGCCGCGGCGGGCCACGGCCGGCGGCACGATGCGCACGCCCGCGTCCTTCAGCTCGCTGGCCGACAGGTGCGAGAACTTGGTGGGCACCTTGTCGTAGAAGCCCAGCGAGCCGGCCTGCATCTGCTCGTTGTCCTTCAGGCGGAAGGACAGCAGCACCGCCTTCTTGATCCACTGGTGCACGGTCCACTTGCCCACGCCCTCACGGGTGGCCACGCGCAGCTTGCCGTTGTTGAGCTCGGCGATGACGTGCTCGACCGCATCGCGCACTTCCTTGGAAGCGGCGGTGGCGGAGATGTTGGCGCGGTCTTCCCACGCGGCGTCGATGGTTTGCTGGAGTTGCTGGGTCATGGATGCTCGGATGCTCTGGTTGGTATGAGGGAGGTCAGGGCGGCGTTGGCGATGTGGCTAGCGGCCCTTGTTGACGAATTCGGCGATGCGGTGCGCGGCTTCGGTGCATTCGGAGGTTTCGGCCACCAGGGCCATGCGGATGCGGCCGCGCCCGGGGTTGTGGCCTTGCGCGTCGCGCGCCAGGTACGAGCCCGGCAGCACGGTCACATTGTATTGACGGTAAAGCTCGCGGGCGAAGGCGGTGTCGTCGCCTTGCCACGCCGCCGGCACCCCGGCCCACAGGTAGAAGCTGGCGTCGGGCAGGCGCACGTCCAGCACCTTGTCCAGCAATGGTGTTACTGCCGAGAACTTGGCACGGTACTGGGCGCGGTTGTCCACCACGTGCGATTCGTCGCCCCAGGCCGCGATGCTGGCCGCGGCCACCGCGCCGCTCATGGCGCTGCCGTGGTAGGTGCGGTAGAGCAGGAAGGACTTGATGAGCGCCGCGTCGCCCGCCACGAAGCCGCTGCGCAGGCCCGGCACGTTGCTGCGCTTGGAAAGCGAGGTGAGGGCGATCAGGTTCCTGAAGTCGCTGCGGCCCAGGCGGGCGGCGGCTTCCAGCCCGCCCAGGGGGGGCTCGTCGCGGAAGTAGATCTCGCTGTAGCACTCGTCGGAGGCGATCACGAAGCCGTAGCGGTCGGACAAGGCAAAAAGCTTGCGCCACTCGTCCAGCGGCATCACCGCGCCGGTGGGATTGCCCGGCGAGCAGACGAACACCAGTTGGGTGCGCGCCCAGACCTCGGCCGGCACGCTGTCCCAGTCCACCGCGAAGTTGCGCGCCGGAACGCTGGGCACGTAGTACGGCTCGGCGCCCGCCAGCAGGGCGGCGCCCTCGTAGATCTGATAGAAGGGATTGGGCGAGAGCACCACCGGCGCCGGCTGCGCGCTGGCATCCACCACCGTCTGCGCCAGGGCGAACAGCGCCTCGCGCGAGCCGTTCACCGGCAGCACCTGCGTGGCGGGGTCGAGGTCGAGCCGGTAGCGGGTCTTGAGCCAATGGGTGAAGGACTGGCGCAGCTTCAGGTCGCCGGCGGTGGCCGGGTACACCGCCAGGGCGCCCAGGCCGGCCATCAAGGCGTCCTTGATGAAGCCGGGCGTGGCGTGCCGGGGCTCTCCGATCCCCAGGCTGATGGGGGAATAGGCCGGGTCGGGCGTGACGCCGGCAAACAACTGCCGCAGCCGTTCGAAGGGGTAGGGCTGGAGCTTGGCAAGCAGGGGGTTCATTGGCCAATTATCGGCCAGCGCCACCGCCAGCGCCGGCTGCGGGGCCGGCCCCTCAGAGCGTCTCGGAGGGATCGAAGTCCAATTCCACCTTGGCCCCGGTCGGGTCATGGCAGAACAGCTGCCAGGTCCCGGCGCCGGCCTGCTGGCGAAGGTCGTACCGGGTGCCGCTGGCGTCGAAGCGCGCCTTGACCGCCTTGAGGTCGCGGGCGGTGAACGCCATGTGGTCGATCACGCCCGAGCGGCCTGGTGGCACCGGCCGGTCGAAATACATGTGCAGCACCGCCTGCGGTCCGCCGGCGTACAGCCAGGCACCCGGAAAGCCCAGGTCCGGCCGCGGCCCTTCCGTCAGGCCCAGCAGGCCGCAGTAGAAATCGAGCGCCTTCTGGCGGTCTTCGACGATGACGGTGAAGTGGTTCATGCCGACGATCATGGGATCGGTCTCCTTTGCTGCTATGCGACGAGCACGAGTGCTCCGGTGCGCTCGCGCGATTCCAGCCGTTCATGCGCCTGCGCCGCCGCATCCAGCGAATAGCGCTCGATGGGCGGCACGCGGATGGCGCCGTCTGCCAGCGCGGCCCACACCCGCTGGGCCCGCTGCGCGAGCACCGCCGGGCTGGCCACGTAGTCGAACACCACCGGCCGCGAAAAGCTGAGCGACTTGGCCAGCAGCGCGTCGGGCTCGATGGGCGGCAGCGGCCCGCTGGCCTGGCCCAGGCTGATCCAGTGCCCGCAGCGGGCGAGCGCCGCGAGGTTCTCCTCGCGCGCCGCCACGCCCAGGCCGTCGACCACCACATCGGCACCGCCGCAGGCGCGCTGCACCGCGTCCGCGAAACGGTAGTCACGCGTGACGATGACCTGGTCGCAGCCGTGCTCGCGCGCCAGCCGTGCCTTGGCTTCGCTGGAGACAGTGCCGAGCACGGTGGCACCCAGGTGCTTGGCCCACGCGCACAGCAGCAGGCCGACGCCGCCGGCGGCCGCATGCACCAGCAGGCGTGTGCCGGGGCCGACGCGGCCGAGGTCGCGCAGCAGGTAGTCGGCCGTCAGGCCCTTGAGGAACAGCGCCGCCGCCACTTCGTCGTCCACCGCCGGCGGCAGGCGCACCACCCAGTCGGACGGCACGCTGCGCACGGTGCAGTACGCGCCGGGCACGGGGCCGAGGTAGGCCACCCGGTCGCCGGGCAACAGGCCGCCCGCACCGGGCCCGGCGTCCAGCACGGTGCCGGCTGCTTCCATGCCGGGGACGCCGGGTTGTTCGGGCGCCAGGGGCAGCATCTGCGGAATCCAGCCGCGGCGCAGGTACACGTCGATGAAGTTCACGCCGATGGCGCGCTGGCGGATGCGCACTTCGCCTTCGCGCGGCGCCGCTGCCTGCGCATCCTCGGCCCTCAGTTCCTCGGCGCCGCCGTAGCGGTGCAGCACGACGCGGCGTGTCGGCAAGGGCAGGGCGGTCGGCATGGGTGCGCTACCGGCCGGACGCAGGTCTTCGCCCTGGCGCAGATGCCGGCGCAGCGCGTCGAAGCCGGTCTCGTACACGCCCTGGGCCACCATGTCGCGCAGTTCCGCTTCGCGTCCTGGCGGCGTGGCAAAGGTCGATTCCCAGTGCCAGAAGGTGCGCTGCCCGTCGGTCACCGGCTTGAGGGTGATCGTGGCCACGTAGCGCTGCAGCGGCACGGTGGCCTCGACGATGCAATAGGTGCTGCGGTGGTCGCGGTCCGAAAGCGTCAGCAGCTGCTCGCGGATGTGGTTGCCGTCCTTGAGGGTGAAACTGCGCACGCAGCCCACCTGGTCGCCGCGCTCGCCGCCCTCGATGTGGCTGGCCTCGACGGCCGGGTGCCAGCGGTCGTGGCTGTTGAAGTCGCGCAGCACCGCCCACACGCGCTCGATGGGCGCGTCGATGACGGTGGAGCGGACGACTCGCTGGAGCATCAGGACCTGCCGAGCATTGCGACCCCTTGCATATCTTCAGCAGGCCCTAACGTCCGCCGAAGTGCCGTTTGAGCGCGTCGAAACCGCCCTGGAACACGCCGCCGCCGATGGTTTCGCTCAGCTCCTGTTCGCGTCCCGGCGCGCATTCGAACTCCGCGCTCCATTCGGCAAAGCAGCGCCCGCCGTCGGTCACCGGCGTGAGCTTGAGCGTGGCCACGTAGCGCTCCACGCCCATCGGGCTTTCCAGGATCTCGTAGCTGCAGCTGTAGTCGTAGTCGGACAGGGCCAGCAGCCGCTCGCGGATGGCGCCGCCGTCGCGCAGGTGAAAGTGGCGGATGCAGCCGATGCGGTCTGCCGGCTGGCTGTTCTCGATGCGGCTGTCGGCAATGGCCGGATGCCACAGCGGCAGGCCGTTGAAGTCGCGGATGCGCGACCACACGTTGTCCGCGCTGGCATCGATCACGCTGGAGGCGTAGACCTGCACCATCGGCTACTCCTTCTTTGCGCCGGGTTCCTTGTTGCCCGGCAACGAGGCATGCACGCCGCTCGCGGCGCCGGCCAGGCGCTGGATGTCGCCGCCTTCCACGCCGATCTCGCGCAGCAGCTGGTCCACCAGCGGTGCCTGCGCCCTGAAGCGCAGCGCCGAATTGACCACGCTGTCGGAGAAGTTGCCGGTGCCGTCCGAGCCGTTGGAGCCGCCGCCGCCGGAGCCGCCCAGGCCGTCCACCTGCAGGATCTTGATGCCCTCGATGCGCTCCATCGGCTTGACCGATTCGCGGATGATGGCCTCGGCCTTTTCCACCAGCCGCATGCGCAGGGCCGAGGCCCTGGCTTCGGGCGTAAGCATGTTGTGGGCCTCGTTCATCAGGCGCTGGCCCTCGGCTTCGATCTCGGCGCGCACGCGCTGGGCCATGGCCTTGATCTTCTCGGCATCCGCATCGGCCTCGGCCTGGGCGCGGATGGCGGCGCCGCGGTCCGCGCTGGCGGCCTTCTCGGCCTGCGCCGCCGCCCGCAGGCGCATCGAATCGCGCTCGGCCTGCTGCGCGGTGGCGATGAGCTCGATGGTCTTCTTGCGCTCGGCCGCCTCGACTTCGCGCGCGGTGAAGACTTTTTCCTCCGCCGCGATGGCCAATGCGCGGGCTTCCTCGGCCTGCGCCTGGGCTTCGCTCTGCGCCTTGCTCTCGCGCGCCACCGCAATGGCGCGCTGCTGCTCGGCCAGCTCCAGCGACATGCGGCGTTCGATCTCGGCGCTCTGGATGGCGCGCTCCTTGGTGATGCGCTCCTGTTCCAGCTGCTGGTCGGACCGGATGCGTGCCGCGTCGATGGCCTGCTTGGCGCTGATCTGCGCGCCCTCGGCATCCTGCTCGCGCTGGGCGCGCTCGGCCGCCACTTCGGCCCGCTGGCGGGCGCGGGCAATTTCCACTTCGCGCTGCTGCGTCAGGCGGGCGTATTCGGCATCGCGGTCGATTTCCAGCGACAGCTTCTCGGCTTCCAGGTTCTTGTTGCGGATGGCCACCAGCGTGTCCTGCTCGACGTCGTTGCGCTGCTTCTTGCGCTGCTCGATCTGCTCGGTCAGCCGCGTCAGGCCCTCGGCGTCGAAGGCGTTGCTGGGGTTGAAGTACTCCATGCCGGTCTGGTCCAGCTGGGTGAGCGAGGCGGCCTCCAGTTCCAGGCCGTTCTTGGTGAGGTCGTCGGCCACCGCGTCGCGCACCCGCTTGACGTAGGCGCCGCGCCGCTCATGCAGCTCCTCCATGGTCATCTCGGCGGCGGCGGTGCGCAGCGCGTCGACAAACTTGCCTTCGACCAGCTCCTTGAGCTGCTCCGGCTCCATGGTGCGCAGGCCCAGGGTCTGCGCCGCGTTGGCCACCGCTTCGGCGTTGGTGGCCACGCGCACGTAGAACTCGGCGATCACGTCCACACGCATGCGGTCCTTGGTGATCAATGCCTTGTCACGGCCACGGCTCACTTCCAGCCGCAGCGTGTTCATGTTGACGGGAATCACGTCATGCACGATGGGCAGCACGAACGCGCCGCCGCCCAGCACCACCTTCTGCCCGCCCAGGCCGGTGCGCACGAAGGCCCTTTCCTTGGAGCTTCTCAGGTAGAGCCAGTGCAGCAGCCACACCGCAATGGCGACGACGATCGCCACGACGATCAGGGCGAGGATGAAGCTTCCGAATTGAGCGCCTGACATAGGGGTCGACTCCTTCTAGGTCTGTGCTTATCGCGTGATCTGGACGAACCGGCGGGTGGTCTCGGTGAGCGCCACCTCGGTGGGCAGCCGCTCCATCGAGCTGGCGCCGTAGAAGCCGGCGCAATCCGGGCAGCGCGCCAGGACGTGATGCGCATCCTCCGGCGTGGCAATGGGGCCGCCGTGGCACAGCACGATCACTTCCGGGTTCACTTCGAGCGCCGCCTTGGCCCAGGCGTTGATGCGCGGAATGCAGTCTTCCAGCGTGAGTGCGGTGTCGGCGCCGATCGAGCCGCCCGTGGTCAGGCCCAGGTGGCACACCACGATGTCGGCGCCGGCCCCGGCCATGGCGCGCGCGTCGGCCTCGCTGAACACATAGGGCGTGGTCAATAGATCCATGGCGCGCGCCTTCCTGATCAGCGCCACCTCGTGCCCGTAGCCCATGTCGGTCTCTTCGAGGTTGGCGCGGAACACGCCGTCGATGAGGCCCACGGTCGGAAAGTTCTGCACGCCCGAGAAGCCCAGCGAGACCAGCCGCGCCAGCAGGTCGTCGGCGATCATGAAGGGATCGGTGCCGTTCACGCCCGCCAGCACCGGCGTGTTCTTCACCACCGGCAGCACTTCGCGCGCCATGTCGCACACGATCTCGTTGGCATTGCCGTAGGCCAGCAGGCCCGCCAGCGAGCCGCGGCCGGCCATGCGGTAGCGGCCGGAGTTGTAGATCACGATCAGGTCGATGCCGCCGGCTTCCTCGCACTTGGCGGACAGCCCGGTGCCTGCGCCGCCGCCGATGATCGGGCGGCCCGCCGCCATCTTGGCGCGCAGGTCCTTCAGCACGGTGGATCTGGCAATGCGTGGCATGGGTTCCCTCCTGTCTGTCGTGCGTCGTTCAGGCGCGCCGGCCTGCGGCAACCGGCGCCGCGATCTCGCGCCAGGCCGCGACAAGCGCCTCGGCGAAGGCTTCGTCGTTGATGTGCAGCGGCAGGCGCCGCAGCACGCGCTGCGGGCCGGTGCGGAACTGGCGCTCGATGGTGTCGAACAGCACCTTGTCGGCCTGCGGATCGTGAAAGGGCTGGCCCGTGCGGTCGATGGCCGACACGCCATGCTCGGGAATGAGGAAGCGCACCGGCCCGCGCATCGCGTTGAGCTTGGCGGCCAGAAAATCGCCGATGCGCTGGCATTCCTCGGCCGTGGTGCGCATCAGCGTCACGCTGGGGTTGTGGCGGTACAGGGTGCGGCCCTTGAAGCGCTCGGGCACGGTGTCCCAGGCGCCGAAGTTCACCATGTCGAGCGCCCCGCAGGAGCCGACGTAGGGCAGCGCGCGGCGGGCGAACACGTCCAGCCTTCCCGGGCCGGCCGACAGCACGCCGCCCACGATCTCGTCGGCCACTTCGGTGGTGGAGACGTCGATGACGCCCGCCACCAGGCCCGAGTCCGCCAGCTTTTCCATCGACTGCCCGCCCACGCCCGTGGCGTGGAACACCAGGCAGTCGTAGTCCGACTCCAACCGATGGGTGACGGCCTGCACGCAGGGCGTGGTCACGCCGAACATGGTCAGGCCCAGGGCCGGGCGCGCCGGCTCCGTGTGGCCCATCGGGGGATGGGCGATCATGCCGGCCAGGGCATTGGCCGCATTGGCCAGCACCAGCTCGCTGATGCGGTGGATGCCCTGCACGTCCGTCACCGAATACATCATGCAGATGTCGCTCGGCCCCACATAGGGGCGGGTGTCCCCGCTGGCCATGGTCGACACCATCACTTTGGGCATGCCGATGGGCAGTGCGCGCATGCCCCGTGTGGCCAGCGACGTGCCGCCCGAGCCGCCGGCGGAAATGATGCCGCCCAGGTCCCGGCGGGTGAGCAGGAAGGCCTCGAAGGCCTGCGCCATCGCCGTCATGGCACTGCCGCGATCGTTGCTGAACACGGCCGACTCGCCCTGCGGATGGTGGCGCGCCACTTCGCGCGGATGCACGCTGGCCGACGACGACTTGCCCGAGGTGGAGAGGTCGACGGTGACCACGCGCAGGCCCAGTTTTTCCAGGCACTGGCGCAGGAAGCTCAGCTCACGCCCCTTGGTGTCGAAGGTGCCGGCCACGTAGGCCGAGCGCAGGCTGGTGGCGGCGACCGGAAATTCGTACACGCGAGGCGCCGGGGCGGCTGTGGCCGCCGCAGGGGCGGGGGTGCTGGTGGCTGAAGCCAGGGGGCGCGAAGGACTGCGTGCAATGTCCGCCACGGGCGCAGCGGTGCCGCCGGCGTTCCAGCGGGTGAATCCGCGCACCGCCGCGGGCGCAAGGTCGTCGAGCGACGGGGCGCCGGATTCGGCATGCGCCCGCCGCACGGTGAAGACTTGCGCAGGTGCCGGCGCCGCTTCGGCCGGTCGTTCGGCTGCTGTCTCGTCATCACCGTTTCCACCGGAGCGAACGCCGAGCAGGCGCTCCTGCAGCTCCCGGTCGGCGGCGAGCGCCGATGCCGGCATCTCCTGCGCAATGCGGCCGTTGACCATCACGCCGATCCGGTCGGCAACCGACATGGCCACGCCCAGGTTCTGCTCGATCAGCAGCACGGCGATGCGACCCTCGGCCGCCAGTTCGCGCAGGGCTTGCGCCACCTGCTCGACGATGACCGGGGCGAGGCCTTCGGTCGGCTCGTCCATCACCAGCAGCCGGGGCTCCAGCAGCAGGGCCCGGCCGATGGCCAGCATCTGCTGTTCGCCGCCCGAGAGCTGTGCGCCGCCGTGGCCGCGGCGCTCGGCCAGGCGCGGGAACATGCCGTAGACGCGTTCGACGTCGCGGCGCTTGCGCGCCACCAGGCGCAGCGTCTCGTCGACGGAGAGCGACGGCCACACGCGTCGACCCTGGGGCACGTAGGCGATGCCGCGCCGCGTGATCTCGTGCGGCGCCAGGCCCAGGATCTGCTCGCCGCCCAGCCGCACGGCTCCGCGCGCCGGGACCAGGCCGGTGATGGCATTGCACAGCGTTGTCTTGCCCATGCCGTTGCGCCCGACGATGCCGAGCACGCCGCGTTGCAGAACAAGGCTCACCCCTTGCAGCGCGTGGGCGTGGCCGTAGTACACGTCAAGGGCTTCCACCGCCAGCACCGGTGCCGTGGTGCTGGCGGGCGCGCTGTCGCGGACGCTGCCGAACCAGGGCATCAGTGCTTGCTCCCCATGTAGATGGATTGCACCTGCGCATCGGTCTCGATCTCTTGCGGCGTGCCGGTGCGCAGAACGCGGCCGTTGTGCATCACGGTGACCTTGTCGACCACGCGCAGGGCAATGTCCAGGTCGTGCTCGATCAGCACGAAGCTCATGTGCGCCGGCAGCGAGCGCAGCAGCGCCACCAGCTCTCGTCGCTCCGCCGGCGACAGGCCGGCCGCAGGCTCGTCGAAGAGGATCAGGCGCGGTGCGCCTGCCAGTGCCATGCCGATCTCTAACTGCCGCTGTTGGCCGTGGGCCAGGTTGGCCACGCGCTCGTCCGCGATGTGCGTGAGGCGTGCCCGTTCCAGCAGGTCGCGCGTGGCGCGCGCAGACGCATGGCCGGCGCCAGCGCGCCGGAAGCTGAAGCGCCCGCTGGCCACGCCGCGCACGGCCAGGAACAGGTTGTCGCGCACGCTCAGGTCGCGGAACAGCAGCGAGGACTGGTAGGTGCGCCGCAAGCCCTTCCGGATGCGCTCGTGCGGCGGCAGCTCGGTGATGTCCTCGCCGAAGAAATGGATGCGCCCGCCCGAAGGCGGGAAGTCGCCGGTGATGGTGTTGAACAGCGTGGTCTTGCCCGCGCCGTTGGAACCGAGGACGGCGTACTTCTGGCCGGCGGCCACCGAAAGCGACACCTCATCGACAGCCTTCAGGGCGCCGAAGGCACGCGTCACGCCGCTGAGCACCAACGCATCGTTGGACGCCAGCGGCGGTGGCGCGGCGGTGGCCGGCCGCCCCGTCCGGGTGCCGGCCACCTGAAGGCTGGAGAGGGTCGCCACGCTGGATGACCTTGTGCTCAGGGGCAGGCCGGCACGTCGCGCGAGCCGATCTTGAACTCGTCGGGCTTCATGCCCAGCAGCTGGTCGACGTTGTCCACCTTGCTGTGCACCTTGTTGAAGAGGTTGCCCTGCGAGTCCTTCACGACCTCGGTGACGAACGTGGTGCCGATGGCCTGGCGGTTGCTGTCGAGCTTGACGTCGCCATTGGGCGTCTTGAGCGTCATCTTCGACAGCGCCTCGCGGTACTTGGCCTGGTTGCCCGACAGGTCGCCGTTGACCGCGGCCAGGCCATCCAGTGCGGCCTTCATGTTCACGTAGTACACGAACGCGAACAGGCTCGGGCTGGGAAAGCCGCCGGCCGAGACCGGATAGGTCTTCTGGTAGTCGGCAACGAAGGCCTTCCAGTCGGCGCCGTCGTATGCATCGGCCAGCGGGCCGGCCGAGAGGGTGCCCACCAGGGAGTCGCGGCGCTTGCCCTTGTAGTTCAGCACGTCCTGGCTCACGGTGATGGAGCCGCCCAGCATGGGCTTGTCCCCGCCGGCGTTCTCATACTGGGTGAGGAAGTTGACGGCGTCCGCGCCGCCCAGCACCACCAGCAGCGCATCCACGTCCTTCGGGATGGTGGCGATGACAGACGAATAGTCCTTGCCGCCCAGCGGCACCCAGGCCTTCGCGGGCACCTTGCCACCGGCCTTGCAGAATTCGGTCATGAAACCCTGCACCTGCGAATAGGGGAAGGCGTAGTCCTCGGCGATCACCATCACCCGCTTGTAGCCCTTGGCCAGCGCCGCCTTGCCCAGGCCGGTCATCCACTGGCCGCCGTCGGTGTTGAAGCGGAAGAAGTTGGGGCTGGGGTTGGTCAGCGTCGTCGCCTGCGCGCCCGAGCCGCCGTTGATGAAGGTCACTTGCGGCTGCGTCTTGGAATAGTCCTTCACCGCGATGCCTTCCCCGCCCGACAACGGGCCGACCATGATGTCGACCTTGTCCTGTTCCACCAGCTTGCGGGTGGCGTTGACTGCCACGTCGGGCTTGGCGTCGGAGGAGGCCTTGATGATCTCGATCTTGCGTCCCGCCACCATGCCGCCGCGCTGCTTCACCGCCAGTTCGGCGCCGCGCATGCCGTCGGCTCCGCCGGCTGCAAATGGCCCTTCCAGCGTGGCCAGCAGGCCGATCTTCACCGGCTGCCCCTGCTGCGCCCATGCGCCGCCCCAAAGTGCAGTGGCCGCCGCTGCGCCCACGATGGAACGGATCCAGATTCGCTTCGTCGTCGTCACTTTCACGGTTGTCTCCTTTGGTTGGAAGTCAATGCCCGCCCAGGACGAAGGCGCTGCGCAAGCCGCGCCCACAACCCCAGGAGGCCGTCGGGGGAAAACAGCACGATGGCGAGGAACACCCCGCCGATGACGAGGTTGAAGCGTTCGCGGTCGATCAGGTCGATGGCGAAGGTCTGCAGCAGCACGAAGACCAGTGCGCCGAGAAAGGCGCCAGCCGGGTGCCTGACGCCGCCGAGCACGGCGATGACCAGGATGTTGATGAGCCAGCCGGTGCCCACGGAGCCCGGCGACATCAGCGCGTTGTACCAGGCCAGCAGCACGCCGCCCACGGCGGCGATCAGGCCTGAAAGCGCATAGGCGGCCACGCGGTGCGACACCACCGAATAGCCCAGCGCGCTCATGCGGCGCGGGTTGTCCCGTATGCCCTGCAGCGCAATGCCGAAGGGGGCACGCACCACGTGGCACACCAGCCAGTAGGCCGCCAGTGCGCACACCAGCGACAGGAAGTAAAAGGGAATGGGCGCGCGCCATTGGATGTCGAGCACCGTGGGCGGCTTGAGCTCACGCAGACCCTGGAAGCCGTTGAACACGCTGTAGTTCTGCAGCACCAGGTAGTAGAAGGCCACGCCGATGGCCAGCGTGATCATGATGGTGTAGATGCCCTCGGTACGAACCGAGAGCCAGCCGATCAGCGTGGATGCGATCACCGCAACCAGCACCGCCACCGGTACCGCCACCCACCACGGCCAGCCCAGGCTGATGTCGGCGCTGCTGCTGTGGCCGAGCACCGCCAGCGCATAGCCGGCCACACCGGCCACGGTCATCTGTGCCAGCGAGACCATGCCGCCGTAGCCCGCCAGGAAGCTCAGCGACAGCGCGATCATTCCCAGCACCAGGGACTGCGCGCCGACCTGGAAGGTGACGAAGGGCGAAGCCACCAGCGGAAAGACGACCAGCGCCAGCAGCACCACGAGGTTGCGAGATGTGACGAAGCTCCACACCTCGCTCCAGATAGCAGAGCCGGCAGCAGGCGCGACCGTCGCTGGTGCCGGCACAGCCCCCGCGGCCCGGGCCGGCGAAGGCATGCCAGTGCCCGCGCGAGCCGCGCTGGCCGCCGCCGAGTTCATGGCCTTGCGCCACTGTGCTGCAGCCATGCCTATGCCGCCTTTCCGAGAATGCCGCGTGGCCTGAAGGCCAGCACGCCCACCAGGATGAGGAAGGTGAGCACGACGCTGTAGGTCGGCGCGTAGGCCAGGCCGAAGGTTTCCGCCAGGCCGAGAATCACCGCGCCCAGTGCTGCGCCGACCACGCTGCCCATGCCGCCCACGATGACCACGATCAGCGAGGCCAGCAGCAGACGCGTGTCCTCGCCCGGCACCATCGACAGCTCCACCGCGCCGATCACGCCGCCGATGCCGGCGAGGCCAGCTCCCAGCGCGAAGGTGAAGGCGAACAGCAGATTCACGTTGACGCCGGCCGCAGACAGCATGCCCCGGTCGTCCACGCCGGCCCGGATCATGGCGCCGATGCGCGTGCGATTGAGCAAGAGCCACAAGAGCACCCCGATGGCGATGCCCATGAACAGGAGGCTCAGCCGGTAGGCCGAGTAGGCGCGGATGAGCGGGATGTCGCGGATGGGGCCTTGCAGGAAGCTGGGCGCCTCCATCTGGTGGACCTGCCCGGTGAAGACCCACAGCAGAATGTCCGCAATGACGATCGACAGGCCGATGGTCACCATGGTCTGGCGCAGTTCCTGCCCCTGCATGTGGCGCAGGATCAGCCACTGGATGGCCAGGCCGGCGATCGCCGCCGAGAGGAATCCTGCCCCGAGCGCCACGGGCCACCACCCCGTGCGCGCCGCGACCACGTAGCCCACGTAGCCGCCCAGCAAATAAAGCGAGCCATGCGCCAGGTTCACGTTGCGCATGAGCCCGAACACCAGCGTGAACCCGCTGGCGACGATGAAGTAGAGCGAGGCCAGCGTCAGGCCGTTGAGGAGGGTGACGACGTACAAGCGCGGGTTCTCTACCAGTGCCCAGATGGAGAAGACGGCAACGGGGCCGCCCACCAGCAGCCACACGGCAAGAAGACTGCGGGCGCGCCTCGTCACGCGGCGCGCTCCCATTGGCGCTGCGCCGCGATTTCCGGCGACTTGGCGAACACGCCGTCCTTCATCACCGCCAGGATTCGCTTGGGGTCGCGCAGGATGGAGAGGTTGGCCAGCGGGTCGCCGTCCACCAGCAGCAGGTCCGCCAGGTAGCCTTCCTTGACCAGGCCCAGCTCGTGCGGCTGCTTCATCACCTGGCCGCCGTAGAGCGTGGTGCTGCGGATCGCCTCCATGGGTGTGAAGCCCAGGTACTTCACGAAGAACTCCAGGTCGCGCGCGTTCTGGCAGTGCGGCGTGAAGGCAAAGCCGTAGTCGCCGCCGGGCAGCACGCGGATGCCGCGCTTGTGCATCTTCGAGAGCGACACGCAGGCGGCGTCCCATTCGATCTGGTAGCCCATGTCGCAGGCCATGGCGTGGGTGATGCCCCAGGGCTCGGCCTCGTGGAGCATGGCGTAGAGGATGGCGATGCCCGGCGCGACAAAGATCTCGTCCTTCTTCGCTTCCAGCATGTCCAGCGCCTCTTCGTCGACGAAGCTCGCGTGGTAGATCAGCTCGATGCCGTGGCGCAGCGCCTGCTTCACGCTTTCCGAAGACCGCGCATGGGCCACGCCGCGCTTGCCCCGCATCTTCACCTCGCGCATGGCGGCGGCCACTTCCTCGTCGAGCATCCAGGTGGTCTCGGCCGGGGACTGCGGCGTGAAGTTGTCGCCCGAGAGGTTGAGCTTGATCGAGTCGACGCCGTACTTCAGGAACAGGCGCACCGCCTTGCGCATCTCGTCGGCGCCGCAGATGTTCACGCCGAAGCTGAATTCGGGGAAGGGCAGGTGCGGCAGCGTCTCGTCGCCCAGCGCGCCGAGCACCGTGATCTCCTGGCTGGCCGCCAGGTAGCGCGGGCCGGGAATCTGGCCGGCGTTGATGGCGTTGCGGATCACCACGTCCAGCCGCGGCTTGGCGCAGGCCGCGCCCACGCAGGAGGTGAAGCCGGCCTGCAGGTACCGCCTTGCCACTTTGGCGCACCACAGCACATGCTCCTCCAGCGGCATGGTCTGGATGGCGGCGAGGGTGGCGGCGTCGTTCCAGGAGAAGTGCGTGTGGGCCTCGCACATGCCCGGCATCAGCGTGGCGCCTGCCGCGTCGATCACCGTGGCGCCGCCGGGCGCGATGGGCGCGGTGCTGCGTCCCACCTGGCGGATGCGGTTCTCGCGCACCAGCACGCTGCCGGTGTAGGGGTGGTTCTCTCCGGTGCCATCGAGGATGCGCACGTTGGTGAAGAGGACGTCTGCCATGTTCGCCTCCGTGGTCAGGAAGTCAGGCGGCCCAGCGGGTCATGGGGGACACGGAAAGTGGCCGGGCGGCCGCATGCATCTCGGGCGCCCGGTGGAATTCGCCGTCCTTCATGACGGCCAGGATGCGCGACTTGTCCTGCAGCACCGTGATATCGGCGAGCGGGTCGCCGTCGATGAGCAGGATGTCCGCCAGGTAGCCTTCGCGGATGTAGCCCAGCACCTTGCCCATGCGCATCATCGGCCCGCCCCAGGCGGTGGCGGAGAGCAGGGCTTCCATGGTGCTCATGCCCACGTACTTCACGAAGTACTCCAGGTCTTTCGCGTTGGTGCCGTGCGGCGTCCAGGCAAAGCCGTAGTCGCCGCCGGGCAGGATGCGGATGCCGCGCTTGCGCATGGCCTTCATGCTTTCCACCGCTGCCTCCAGCTCGCGGTGGTAGCCCATCCTGCGGGTCACCTCGGGCGTCAGGCCCCACTGGCTCGCGTTGTGGCAGGTGTTGATGAGCCAGGCCAGGCCCGGCGCGATGAAGTGCTCGGTCTTGTGGGCCTCGAGCATGTCCAGCGCTTCCTCGTCGGTGAAGCTGGCGTGGTAGATCACCTCGATGCCTTGCCGCACGCATTCCTTGATCGACCAGGTCGAGCGTGCATGTGCCGCCACGCGCTTGCCCCAGGCCTTGGCCTCTTCCACGCACACACGCACTTCCTCGGAGGTGAACTGGCTCATCTCGCTGGACATGCCGGTGATGGATTCGCCAGAGAGATTGATCTTCAGCGAATCGACCCCCCACTTGGCGAAGGTGCGCACGCAGCGGCGCATTTCCTCCGCGCCGCTCACCACCGCCCCGAACGCGAATTCGGACTGGGGCAGGTGCGGCTGGGTGGTGTCGCCCAGGCCGCCGGGAACCGTGATCTCCTGGCTGGCTGCGAGATAGCGCGGCCCGACGATGGTGCCGTCGTTGATCGCATTGCGGATCACCACATCCAGCCGAGGCTTGGCGCAGGCCGCACCCACGCAACTGGTCCAGCCCATGTCGAGGTAGCGCTCGGCCACCTGGGCGCACCAGAGGATGTGCTCTTCCGGTGGCATCCGCTGGATCGCATCCAGGCTGGGCTGGTCGTTCCACGAGAAGTGCGTGTGGGCCTCGACCATGCCGGGCATGAGGAAGGCGCCGGCGCCGTCGATGGTGCGCGCGCCGGCCACCGGCTGCGAGCGGGCGCCGAAGCCGGTTTTCACGACGCGGGCGATACGGTTGCCCTGGACCAGCACGTCGCCTGTGAATGGCGCCTCGCCGCCGCCGTCGAAGATGCGCACGTTGGTGAAGAGCACGTCGGCCATGGCTCAGCTCCTTGAATTGGCTTGAAGGAAGTCGCGCAGCTCGCGCTGGCATTCCTCGGGCCGTTCCACCGGTGTCCAGTGGCCGCAGCGCGGCAGCACCACGACACGCTTGCTGGCGGCGTTGTGCAGGCGGTCGGCCATGGCACGAACGGACTGGGGCGGCGCCACGCCGTCTTCATCGCCGGTGACCAGCAGCACCGGCGCCGCAATGTTCTCTACCGCGGCCGGTTGCGCGCCGGCCAGGGCCTCGCAGCTGCGCGCATAGGCCTCGCCGCCTTGCCGCATGAGGCTTTCGCGCACAAAGGCCACCGCCACCGGCAGCCGCTGGCGCGTATCGGATGAAATGGCAGTGCCCAGCAGGGCCTGCGTGATCTCCTGCATGCCAGCCGTACCGGTACGCGCCTTCTCGGCACGCTGCTGCATCGCGCTGCGCGCGGCATCGGGCGGCGCAATCAGCGGGCCGAAGAGGGCCAGGCTGGCCACCAGCCTGGGTTGCGTGGCTGCCACGTGCTGGCAGACGATGGTGCCCATCGAATGGCCCAGCCAGTGGGCACGCGTCACGCCAAGGCGCGAGCACACGTTGAGCAGCGACTGCATATAGCGCTCGATGGTGAGCGGCCCTTCGGCACCTTGCGAGCGTCCGCTGCCGGGCAGGTCGACGCGGATCACCCGATGGCGCGCGAGCGCCGGCATCAGCGGCGTCCAGCTGTTGGAGCTGCCGCCGAGCCCGTGCACGCACACGACCGCCGGGCCGTCGCCCTCGTCTTCCACCGCCAGGCGGTCGATCAGATGCAGTGTCATGTCGAAGGCCTGTTGGATCAGCCGAAGCTGTTCTCAATGGCGCCGATGCCGTCGATCTCGATGCGAACCCGGTCGCCCGCGCGCAGCCAGCGCGGAGGATCGAACCCCATGCCCACGCCGGCCGGCGTTCCGGTGGCAATCACGTCGCCCGGATAGAGCGTGATGCCGCGCGAGCAGGTCTCGATGAGGGTGGGGATGTCGTGGATCATGTCGCGCGTCAGGCCGTCCTGCCGCAGCTCGCCGTTCACGTAGCCGCGCACGCGGGTGGCATTGCCGTCCAGCTCGTCGCCGGTGACGATCCACGGGCCCATCGGGCAGAAGGTGTCGAAGCTCTTGCCCAGGTCCCACTGCTGATGGCGCATCTGAACGTCGCGGGCCGTCACGTCGTTGACGATGGTGTAGCCGAACACATGCGCCATCGCGCGGCTCCTGGGGATGTCGATGCCGCCCTTGCCGATGACCACCGCCAGCTCCGACTCGTAGTCGATCTGCACCGATGTCGAAGGAGAAGGCAGCTTCACCTGGTCGTGCGGCCCCACCACGCATTCGGCCAGCTTGGAGAACACGATGGGCCACGGATCTTCCTTGGGCATCGTGCTGCTGAACACGGTGCTTGCGAGTTCCCTGGCATGCGCGTGGTAGTTGCGGCCCACGCAGAAGATGCTGCGCAGCGGCCTGGGCAGCGGGGCGCGCAGCTCGATGACTTCAACCGGCAGCCTCGCGCCCGAAGGGGAGGGCATTGGTTCGCCTTGGGCCACGGACTGGATGAGTGGCAGCACGCCGCGCGCACAATCCCGCACGGCCAGGGGCGTGGCTTCGCGCCCGTCTGCCGAGATGGTGCCCACGTGGTCACGTCCGCCCCATTGCCAGCTGGCCATGCGCATCGGTTGTCTCCGTCAAGCCTCGCGGTCATACCGAGCCATGAAGATGGCCCGCGCCGCAAGGTCAGGGAACACATGTGAGGCTGGTGCGCCTCTTGCACCGGTTTTGAGACTTGCGTCTCAAAATGGGATGCGTGCATCATACGGCTCCGATCCCGGGCGCCACAAGCAAGGCCAGGCCTCCAACGACTACGGACAAACCCCATGGCTCGCCTCAAACACAAGCTCTCGGAACCCCCGCCTGCGCCCACCCGCGGCGTCAAGGCCGCCACCTTTCGCCTGCTGCTGGAGACGGCCATGGACATCATCCGGCAGGATGGGCATATCCCTTCGGTGGCCGAGGTGGCGGTGCGGTCCAAGGTGTCGCGCGCCACGGCCTATCGTTACTTCGCCAGTCGCAGCGCGCTGGTGACTGCCGTCATCGACAGCTCCCTGGGCCCGGTGCGCGCGCTGGCGTCCGACAACCCCAGCGGGCGCGAGCGGGTGCACGAGCTCTTCGTTCAGACCTTTCCGCGCTTCAAGGAATTCGAGCCGCAACTGCGCGCCGCGGCCCAGCTCTCGCTCGAGCAATGGGCGCTGGAGCGGGCCGGCCTGCTGGAAGAAGAGCCTTATCGGCGCGGCCACCGCGTCCGCATCCTGGAGCACGCCATTGCGCCGCTGGGCCCGACGCTGACCCCCGCGCTGCGCGATCGGCTTCACCGGGCGCTCTCGGTGGTGTACGGCATCGAGCCCTACGTGATCCTGAAAGACATCTGGAATCTGCCCGACCGCGAGGTGGAGCGCATCGCGCTGTGGATGGCCGATGCGCTCATCGACGCGGCGCTGCGGCAATCGGAGCCTGCCGCCGCTGTGCCCGCCAAATCCGCCGCGCGCACACGTCCACGTGCAAAGTCGGCCAACGGCGCCGGACGAGGTGCGGCGCTGCCGGCGCGCTGAACCTCCGCGGGCGGGCACGGCTCCCGCTGGCATGAGCAGCAGTGCAGCAACCGTGGCCGCGGCCTTCGTCAGCGCGGCGTGTTCGTGTTCAGAGCTTTTTCACCAGCACCTGGCTCTTGCGGTCCCAGTTGTACTTGCGCTTGCGCGCCTCGGGGAGCCAGTCCGGGTCCACCATCTGGAAGCCGCGCTTGATGAACCAGTGCATGGTGCGGGTGGTGAGCACGAAGATGCTGTCCAGCCCCATGACCTTGGCGCGCTGCTCGATGCGCTTCAGGATGCGCTCGCCGTCGCCCTGGGACTGCACGTTGGCTGACACGGTCAGCGCCGCCATCTCGCCGGTGCGCGCCTCGGGGTAGGGGTAGAGCGCGGCGCAGCCGAAGATCACGCCGTCGTGCTCGATCACGGTGTAGTGGTCGACATCGCGCTCGATCTCGGTGCGGTCGCGCTTGACCAGCGTGCCGTCGCGCTCGAAGGGTTCGATCAGCTGCAGGATGCCGCCGATGTCGTCTACCGTGGCCTCGCGCAGGCTCTCGAGCTTTTCGTCCACCACCATGGTGCCGATGCCGTCGTGCACATACACCTCCAGCAGCAGCGAGCCGTCCACCGAGAAGGGCAGGATGTGGTTGCGCTCGACGCCGCCCACGCAGGCCTTCACGCAGTGCTGAAGGTAGAAGGCGGTGTCGGTCGGGTTCTGGGGCGGCGCCAGGGTGGTCAGCAGCTTCTGGGCGGCGGCCAGGGGCAGCTCGGTATCGATGGGATTGTCTTCGCTGATGGGGTGGGCCGGGTCCTGCGCGATGCCGGGGATTTCGGTCAGGAAGATCAGCTTGTCGGCCTGGATGCCGATGGCCACGCTGGTGGCCACTTCTTCCATGGTCAGGTTGAAGGCCTCGCCCGTGGGCGAGAAGCCGAAGGGCGAGATGAGCACCATGGCGCCGAAGTCCAGTGCGCGCCGGATGCCCGCCGTGTCGACCTTGCGCACCAGGCCCGAGTGCTTGAAATCCACCCCGTCCACCACGCCCACCGGCCGGGCGGTGATGAAGTTCCCCGAGATCACCCGCACGGTGGAGCCGGCCATGGGCGTGTTGGGCAGACCCTGGCTGAAGGCCGCCTCGATCTCGTAGCGCAGCTGGCCGGCGGCCTCCTGGGCGCAGTCCAGCGCCACCGCGTCGGTGATGCGCATGCCGTGCGAGTACTTGGCTTCGTGGCCCTTGGCCTTGAGCTGCTCGTTCACCTGCGGCCGGAAGCCGTGCACCAGCACCACCTTCACGCCCATGCTCTGGATCAGCGCCAGGTCCTGCGCGATGTTCTGCAGCTTGCCGGCCGCGATCGCCTCGCCCGCCATGGCCACCACGAAGGTCTTGCCGCGGTGCATGTGGATGTAGGGCGCCACCGAGCGGAACCAGGGGACGAAGGTGAAATTGAAGACAGTGGACATGCGCCGGGATTGACGGAGGTCGAACAAGGGCCCGCAGCCTGGGCGGGGATAATTCCGTCATTGTCCATCAAGCTTTTCCCTGGGCTGGGGGGCGGCACCGAAGTGCCGTTTCCAAGCTCAACCATTCGCCTTGCCTGCCGTTTCTCCCGCCCCCGTCCTGAAGATCGAATTTCCCGAATCGCTGCCGGTTTCCGCTCGGCGTGAGGAGATCGCCGACGCCATTGCGGCGAACCAGGTGGTGATCGTCTGCGGTGAAACCGGCTCGGGCAAGACGACCCAGCTGCCCAAGATCACGCTGGCGCTGGGGCGCGGCAAGCTCAACGCGCCCGCTGGCAAGGGCCGGCTCATCGGGCACACCCAGCCCCGGCGGATTGCCGCCAGCTCGGTGGCCAAGCGCATCGCCGAGGAGCTGAAGACGCCGCTGGGCGAGGTGGTGGGCTTCAAGGTGCGCTTCCAGGACCGCCTGAGCCGCGACGCCTCGGTCAAGCTGATGACCGACGGCATCCTGCTGGCCGAGACGCAGACCGATCCGCTGCTCAAGGCCTACGACACCCTCATCATCGACGAGGCGCACGAGCGCTCGCTCAACATCGACTTCCTGCTGGGCTACCTGCGCGAGATCCTGCCGCGCCGGCCCGACCTGAAGCTGATCGTGACCTCGGCCACCATCGACGCGGAGCGTTTTGCGCAGCATTTCGCTTCCGCGAAAGGGCCTGCGCCGGTCATCTACGTTTCCGGCCGCACCTTCCCGGTGGAGCAGCGCTACCGCCCCTTCGAGGAATCGCGCGACTACGACCTGAATGACGCCATTGCCGACGGCGTGGACGAGCTCTGGCGCGACCCGCGCGATGCTGGCGACATCCTGGTCTTCCTGCCCGGCGAGCGCGAGATCCGCGAGGCGGCCGACTACCTGCGCAAGCACCTGTCGCACCAGCCGCTTCTGCGCAACGCAGAGGTGCTGCCCCTGTTCGCCCGCCTGTCGCAGTCCGAGCAGGACCGCATCTTCGACAGCCACACGGGCCGGCGCATCGTGCTGGCCACCAACGTGGCCGAGACCTCGCTCACCGTGCCCGGCATCCGCTATGTGATCGATGCCGGCACCGCGCGCGTCAAGCGCTACAGCTTCCGCAGCAAGGTGGAACAGCTGCTGGTGGAGCCGGTCAGCCAGGCCGCCGCCAACCAGCGCGCCGGCCGCTGCGGCCGCGTGGCCAACGGCATCTGCATCCGCCTCTACGACGAAAAGGACTTTGCGGGCCGGCCGCGCTTCACCGATCCCGAGATTCTTCGTAGCTCGCTGGCCGGCGTCATCCTGCGCATGAAGTCGCTGCACCTGGGCGACGTGGAGCGCTTTCCCTTCCTGGAGGCGCCTTCGCGCCGCGCCATTGCCGACGGCTACCAGTTGCTGAACGAGCTTGGCGCGGTGGACGATGCGAACGAGCTCACGCCCATGGGTGCCGAGCTGGCCAAGCTGCCGCTGGACCCGCGCGTGGCCCGCATGATCATCGAGGCGCGCTCGCGCGGCGCGCTGGAAGAAGTGCTGGTCATCGCCTCGGCCCTGTCGGTGCAGGACGTGCGCGACCGCCCGCTCGACGCACAGGCGCAGGCCGATCAGGCACATGCCAAGTTCGACGACGAGAAGAGCGAATTCAGCGGCTACCTGCGCTTGTGGAAGTGGATTCACGATGCGCGCGGCGGTGCAACGCGCCCCCACGCTCCGCGCTCCGCGTCGTCGCTGCCCCCCGAGGGGGTTGCGGCCGCCTTGGGGCGGCCCGGCGGCGGCCACGGCGAGAGCCACAAGCTCAGCAACCGCCAGTACGAGCAGCTGCTGCGCCAGAACTTCATCAACGTGCGGCGCGTGCGGGAATGGCGCGACATCCATTCGCAGCTGCTCACGGTGGTGACGGAGCACAAGTGGCGCATCAATACGCAGCCCGCGAGCTATGAGCAACTGCACCAAGCCATGCTGTCCGGCCTGCTCGGCAACATCGGCTGGAAGCTGGAAGACGACGAGGCCTACCTCGGCGCGCGCGGCATCAAGTTCTATCGCCACCCCGGTGCGCACCTGAAGAAGAAGCCCGGCCGCTGGATCGTGGTGGCGGAGCTGGTGGAAACCGCGCGCCTGTTCGGCCGCGGCATCGCCAACATCGAGCCGCAGTGGCTGGAGCAGGTGGCCGGCCATCTGCTGAAAAAGCAGATGCTCGACCCGCATTGGGAAAAGAAGGGCGCGCAGGTGACGGCGCTGGAGCGCGCCACGCTGTACGGCCTGGTGGTCTACAGCGGCCGGCGCGTGGACTTCAGCCGTGTCGATCCGGCGGCGGCGCGCGAGATCTTCATCCGCGAGGCGTTGGTGGCTGGCCAGTGGGAGAGCAACCTGCCGTTCCTGGCGGCCAACCGCAAGCTGGTGCGCGAGGTCGAGGCGCTGGAGCACAAGTCGCGCCGGCAGGACGTGCTGGTGGACGACGAACTCATCTTCGCTTTCTACGACGCCCAGATTCCGCCCGACGTGGCCAATGGCGCCAGCATGGAAAGCTGGTGGAAAAGCGCCTCGCGCGAGACGCCGCGCCTTCTGTACCTGACGCGCGACGAGCTCATGCGCCACCAGGCGGCGGGCATCACCACCCAGGCCTTTCCGCCGACGGTGCGGCTGGGCGGCGTGGACTGTGCCGCCACCTACCTGCACGAGCCGGGCGACCCCAAGGACGGCCTGACGGTGACGGTGCCGCTGTTCGTGCTCAACCAGGTGAGCGAGGAGCGCTGCGAGTGGCTGGTGAGCGGCATGCTCAAGGACAAGATCCAGGCGCTGCTCAAGAGCCTGCCGCAGCGTCCGCGCTCGCGCCTGGTGCCGCTGCCGGAGACGGCGGCGCGCTACGCCGAGCAGTTGTCGACGGCCGAGGCCTTCGGCCAGGGCTCGCTCACCGATGCGCTGCTCAAGCTCGTGCGCGATGCGACCAGCCTGGACGTGAAGCGCACCGACTTCAAGCTCGACATGCTGCCGCCGCACCTGTTCATGAACCTGCGCGTGGTGGACGAGCACGGCCGGCAGCTGGGCAGCGGTCGCAACCTCGGTGCCTTGAAGGCCGACCTGGGCACGCAGGCGCGCGGCGCCTTCCAGGCATTGGCGGGGATCCAGGTGAAGAAGGCGGCCGCCGGTGCCGAACAAGCCACGAACACGGCGCCCAAGGGCAAGGTGGTGGAGACGGCCGCCAAGGCCGACGCTGCACCGACGCTGCCGGCCGGCCAGCGCTACACCGCCTGGACCTTCGGCGAACTGCCCGAGCTGATGGAGGTGCGGCGGGGCTCGCAGTCGCTGGTCGGTTTCCCGGCGCTGGTGGACGCCGGCGACGCGGTCACCATCGAGGTGTTCGACGAGCCCGAAGTCGCGGCCGGCAAGCACCGCGCCGGCCTGCGCCGCCTGTTCGCGCTGCAGCTCAAGGACGCGCTGAAGTACCTGGAAAAGAACATTCCCGACCTGCAGAAGATGGCGGTGGTTTTCATGCCGCTGGGCACGCTGGAGGAGCTGCGTGCGCAGATCATCGACGTGGCGCTGGACCGGGCCTTCCTGCAGTCACCCCTGCCGGCGGACGGGTTCGACTTCAAGAAGCGGCTGGACGAGGGGCGGGGGCGCCTGACGCTCATCGCCAACGAGGTCGCGCGCCTGGCCGGCGTCGTGCTGGCCGAGTACGCGACCGCAGCGCGCAAGATCAAGGACACCAAGATCCAGCCCGAGGCCACGCAGGACGCGGCCCAGCAACTGCAGCGGCTGGTAGGGAAACGATTCGTGGCCGACACGCCGTGGAGCGCCTTGCAGCATTTCGCGCGCTACCTGAAGGCCATCACGCTGCGGCTGGACAAGCTGCGCGCCGATCCGGCGCGCGACGCCGCCAAGCTGGCCGAACTCAAGCCGCAGGAGCAGCGCTACTGGCGCCTGGTGGCCGAGCGCAAGGGCGTGGTGGACGAGCGCATGAGCGAGTTCCGCTGGCTGCTGGAAGAGTTGCGCGTGAGCTTCTTCGCGCAGGAGCTGCGTACGCCCCAGCCCGTCAGCATCAAGCGGCTGGACAAGGCCTGGGCGCAGCTGGGTCACTAGGAAGTACTGGCCGCTATATCCTGCCCATGAGCAGCAGGATGATCACGATCAGCAGCACCAGGCCAATGCCGCCGCTGGGCACATAGCCCCAGCCGCGGCTGTAGCCCCAACTGGGCAGTGCGCCGATCAACAGCAGAATCAACACGATCAGCAGGATGAATGAGAGGGACATACGGCTTCTCCATGTGTTGTCGAGTGTCCCCATGGTGGCGGCGAGCCCTGCAACGCAGTTAGCGAGAACTGCGCCTTCAGCGGTCAGGAAGCGCCTACCGATCCTGTCAGCCAAGCCGCTGGCGGCCGGGCCGTGACGCGTGGTGTCAGAGCCGGGCGAGCCGGTCCAGCGCGGTGTTCAGCGTCTCGTCCTTCTTGGCAAAGCAGAAGCGCACCACGCGCTGGTCGAAGCCGTTGCCGTAGAACGCCGACAGCGGAATGGCGGCCACGCCGATCTCGCTGGTGAGCCACAGGCAGAAGTCCGCCTCGCTCTTGTCGCTCACTTCGGAGATGTCCACGCACTGGAAGTAGGTGCCCTGGGAAGGCAGCAGCTTCAGGCGCGTCTTTGCCAGGCCCGCGGCGAAGAGGTCGCGCTTGCGCTGGTAGAAGGCCGGCAGCTCCAGGTAGGGCTTGGGGTCGGCCATGTAGGCCGCCAGCGCGTGCTGCATGGGCGTGTTCACGGTGAACACGTTGAACTGGTGCACCTTGCGGAACTCGGCCGTGAGCGGCGCCGGGGCCGCCACGTAGCCCACCTTCCAGCCGGTCACGTGGTAGGTCTTGCCGAAGCTGCTGACGATGAAGCTGCGCGCCGCCAGGCCTGGGAAGCTGGCCGCGCTCTGATGCTTCGCCTCGCCGTAGACCATGTGCTCGTACACCTCGTCGCTGATGACGAAGATGTCGGTGGGCGCGAGCAGCTCTTCGAGCTCGCGCATTTCGGCCGCGGTCCACACCGTCGCGCTCGGATTGTGCGGCGTGTTGATGATGATGGCCCGGGTGCGCGGCGTGATGGCCGCGGCAATGCGGCCGAAGTCGGGCCGGAAGGTGCCCGGCGTGAGCGGCACGCGCACCACCTTGCCGCCGGCCAGGTCGATGTTGGGCACATAGCTGTCGTAGCAGGGCTCCAGCACGATCACTTCGTCGCCCGGGCGCACGACGGCCAGGATGGCGGTGATGATGGCCTGCGTGGCGCCGGCGGTGACGGTGATCTCGTCGGCCGCGCGGTAGGTGTGGCCGTACAGCTGCGCGATCTTGGCCGAGATGGCCTCGCGCAGCGCCGGGATGCCCGGCATGGGCGGGTACTGGTTGTGGCCCGCGGCCATGGCGGCGCTCACGTCGGTCAGCAGCTGCGGGTCGCAGTTGAAATCCGGAAAGCCCTGGCCCAGGTTCACCGCATTCTTCTCGGCCGCCAGGGCCGACATCACGGTGAAGATGGTGGTGCCGACGGCGGGCAGCTTGGTGTCGATGGCGGGGGTGCGGGCGCTTGGGTTGCTCACGGTGGGGTTGCTCACAGGTCGTAGTCTTGCGAGTGGCCGGCCAGGGCCTTGGCGATGAGGTGGCGGTCCAGGCGGTCGGACAGCAGCTCGGCAAATCGGAACACGAAGTTGCGCAGGTAGGCGCTGCGCTTGAAGGCCACGCGCGCGATGTTCTGGCCGAACACATGGCCCATGGGGCGCACTGCGAGGTCGGCGTTGGTGTCGTCGCGCACCGCCATCTCGGCCACGATGCCCACGCCCAGGCCCAGGCGCACGTAGGTCTTGATGACGTCGGAGTCGATCGCCTCCAGCGCGATGCGCGGCGTCAGCTTCTTGGCGGCAAAGGCATGGTCGATGCGCGTGCGGCCGGTGAAGGAGGGGTGGTAGGTGATGATGGGCTCGGCCGCCAGGTCTTCCAGCGAGACGCGCTCCTTGGCGGCCAGCGGATGGTCCTTGGGCAGCACCAGCACGTGCTGCCATTCGTAGCAGGGCAGGGTGACCAGGTCGGGGTAGTCGGCCAGCGACTCGGTGGCAATGCCGATCTCGGCCACCTCGTCCATCACCATGCGCGCCACCTGGTCGGGCGAGCCCTGGTGCAGGCTCACGTTCACCTTGGGATAGGCCTCGCGCAGCTTGGCCACCGGCACCGGCAGCACATAGCGCGCCTGCGTGTGGGTGGTGGCGATCGAGAGGGTGCCGCTGTCCTGGGCGCTGAACTGTTCGCCGATGCGGCGCAGGTTGCCCACCTCGCGCATGATCAGCTCGATGCTGGCGATGACGTGCTGGCCCGGTTCTGTCACACGCTTGAGACGCTTGCCGTGGCGGGCGAAGATTTCCACGCCCAGTTCCTCTTCCAGTTCGATGATGGCCTTGGACACGCCCGGCTGGGAGGTGTGCAGCGCCTTGGCGGCCTCGGTCAGGTTGAGGTTGCGCCGGACCGCCTCCTGAACAAATTTGAACTGATGTAAATTCATAACGATTCCATCTTTATTTTGGAATCATTATGCATTCGGAATCTATCTAAAGTGCGGTCGGGATCAATTTTTCAGGGCCAGCCGAGCCAGCGCGTCGATGAATTCCGGCGTCTCGCCAACGGCCGGGCGCAGGCGAAGGCGCACAGCGGGATGGGCCTGCTGCAGCTCGTCCAACAGGCGGGGCAGGTCTTCGCGCAGGTGCTTGCCCACGCCCAGGAAGACGGGCAGCACGTCGACTTCCTGCGCACCCTGGCCGGCCAGGTCGGCCAACGCGGCCGGCAGGTCGGGCGTGGCGGCTTCCAGGTAGGCGCACTGAACGAGTGCGCCGGCTTCGAGCTGGCGGATGCGCCGGGCCACCGCTTCCACCGGTTCGCGCCAGCGCGCATCGCGCGAGCCATGCGCGAACAGCACGATGCCCCGGGGTGCGCCCATGCCTACCGCCGCAGTACCAGCCAGCCGAAGGCCGCCAGCGACATCAGCGTGTAGATGATTCCTGGCGCCGCCGAGGTCAGTATGGGCGACCAGTTGCCCAGGTTGCCGATGTAGCCGAAGACGTTGTTGAGCAGGAAGAAGCTGATGCCGATCATCACGCCGCCGAACACATAGGTGGTGATGCCGCTCTGGCGGAAGTGCAGGTAGGCAAAAGGCAGGGCCAGCACCACCATCACCAGGCACGACAGCGGATAGAACACCTTGCGCCACAGCTCGATCTCGTAGCGCTGCGCGGTCTGGCCATTGGCGTCGAGGTGGCGCACGTACTCGAACAGGTCCGCGGTGCTCATGCGGTCGGGCTTGAGCAGGGCCACCGACACCATTTCGGCGGTGAGCGAGCTGGGCCAGTCGAGGCTGGGCATGCTGGTGGTCTCGATGTGCGCACGGTCGGCGCTGGCGCGGGTCTGGTAGGACTGGCGCTCCACCTGCGAAAGACGCCAGACGCCGCCCGAGATGTGCGCCGTTTGCGCACTGGTCAAGGACCGCAGGAACCCGCGCTCGTCGAACTCGAAGATGCGCGGGTTGGTCAGCGTTCCGTCGCGCCCGATGGCGCCCACGTTGACCGCAAAGGAGCTGTCCTCGTTCTTTTCCTTGAGCCAGGCACCGGTGGCGCCCGTGGTGGTGAGCACGCCCTTGTAGCGCGCCTCCACCAGTTGCGACAGGCGGTCGGCGGCAGGCGTGAGGTAGTCGCCCGCGGCGAAGGTGAGCAAAACGAAGCCCAGCCCGAGCACCAGCAGCGTGCGCAGGGCGCGCCAGGGCCCCAGGCCGCTGGTGCGCAGGATCGTGTATTCAGAGCTCTGCGCGAGCCGCGCCATCACGAAGATGGTGCCGATGAGCACCGCAATGGGCAGCAGCTCGTAGAAGTGGTTGGGAATCATCAGCGCCACATACAGCAGCGCCTGCGGCGTGCCGTAGCCCAGCGTGCCGGGCTTGCCGATGGACTGCATCTCGTCGACGAAGTCGAAGAAGAAGAACAGGCACAGGAAGCCCAGGGCCACGGAGCCCACGGCCTTGAGCACCTCCGCATAGATCAGGCGTCGGATGGTTCTCATCTGGCGACCTCCGAAACCGCAGCGGGCCTGCGCGCGCGCATCAGATTCCACAGCGACCAGCTGTAGTGGCGCTTGGCCAGCCAGAGCAGCGCGCCGACCAGCACGCCGCCGTGCAGCAGCACGAGGAACCCGGCCAGCTGGAACTGGCCCGAGCCGATCCAGCTTTCGCCCAGGTTCAGCAGGTTGTAGTAGATGACGAAGGCGAATGCGGCGAACAGCATGTTGGCGCTGCGGCCCACCCGCGGGTTCACGCTGGTCACGGTGAGCGCCAGCAGGACGAAGTTGATGGCGGCCAGCAGCATGCCCACGCGCCAGCTCAGCTGGCCGAGGTTGGGCGCGGAGGGGTCGCGCACCAGGTCCAGGGTCGGGCGCATGCGCGGCCGGTCGGTGTTCTGCACCGCACCGCCGCCCTTCGAGCTCGCGCCCAGTCGCGCGCCATAGACCTCGAACTCGCTGATCTGCAGTTCGGACTTGTCCAGCGGCCGCTCCAGGCGCTGGCCGTTGCGCAGCATCAGGTAGCGCGAGTTGTCGATGCTTTCGACGCGGCCGGTCTGCGCCGAGGTGATGATCTGGGTGCCGCCTTCCACTTCAGAGACGAAGATGTTGTTGGCAACCGTGCCGTCAGCCGTGTCCTTGTCGATGAAGAACACGCGGTTGCGGCCCGGGGACTCCTGGAATTCGCCGGGCGCCACGCGATCGAGGTCGCCCCGGCTCTGGTAGCGGTCGCGCATGCCCTGGGTCTGCGAGTTGGCCCAGGGCCAGCCCACCAGCGCGAGCGCGGCAATCAGGATCAGGATGGGCCACGAGAACTGGAACAGCGGCCGCACGAAGGAGGCCAGCCCCTGCCCGGCGGAGAACCAGATCACCATTTCGCTTTCCGTGTACATGCGCGACAGCGTGCCGACGATCGCGATGAACAGGCACAGGCTGAGGATGGTCGGCAGGTAGCCCAGCGAGGTGTATGCCAGCACCAGGAAGACCTCGGACGGATTGACGCTGCCCTTGGCCGCAAGGCGCAGGGTGCGGATCAGCATCATCGTGACCACGATGGTGAAGAGCACGACGAAGGTCGCGCCGAAGCTGCGCGACAGTTCCTTGCGCAAGGAAGATTGGAATAACATCGACCGGAGAGAAAAGAAAACGATTATGGACTTTCAACTTAAGACCCTCACTCTTTCTCGGGCTGCGGCCGAAAAGGCCGATGCATTGATCGTCCTGTTTGCCGATGGCGCCATCGATGGCCAGGAGCCCCTGGCCAGGCTGGCAGCCGAGGCCCGCAAGGCCGGCGACTTCGAAGCCAAGGCCGGCAAGGTACTTTCTCTTTACAAGCCCCTGGCGGGCGCGCCGCGCACCGTGGTGCTGGCCTCTTCGGCAGACGGCAAGCCGGCTTCGGTGCGCAGTGCCGTCGTGGCGGCGCTGGCGGCAGTCAAGCCGGTCAAGCCGGCGCGCGTGGCCATCGTGTTCGCGCAGTCGGCCGATGCCGCGGCCGTGCGTGCCGCAGTGCTGGCTGCATCCGAAGCCTGCTATGTTTACCTCACGACCACCTCGAAGGCCGAGGCCAATCCGGTGCGCAACGTGCTGCTCGGGGTGCCCGATGCATCGGCCGCCAAGGCAGCCTTCGAGGAAGCCGTGGCCACGGCCAACGGCATCGAGTTCGCCAAGGAATGGGGCAACCGCCCGGCCAACCATTGCACGCCCACCATCCTGGCGCAGGCGGCCCGCGGCCTGGCCAGGCTGCCCAAGGTCAAGTGCGAAGTGCTCGAGCACAAGGACGTGGCCAAGCTCGGCATGGGCGCCTTCGCCGGCGTGGCGCAGGGCTCGAGCGAGCCGCTGCGCTTCATCGTGCTGCAGTACAGCGGCGCGGCCAAGGCCGATGCGCCGGTGGTGCTGGTGGGCAAGGGCATCACCTTCGACACCGGCGGCGTCTCGCTCAAGCCGGCGGCCGAAATGGACGAGATGAAGTTCGACATGTGCGGCGCGGCCAGCGTGCTGGGCGTGTTCCGTGCGCTGGGCGAGCTGCAGCCCAAGGTCAATGTGGTCGGCCTCATTCCCGCGTGCGAGAACATGAACGACGGCAAGGCCATCAAGCCGGGCGACGTGCTCAAGAGCATGAGCGGGCAGACCATCGAGGTGCTCAACACCGACGCCGAGGGCCGGCTCATCCTGTGCGATGCGCTGACCTACGCCAAGCGCTTCTCGCCAGCGGCGGTGATCGACATCGCCACGCTCACGGGCGCCTGCGTGATTGCGCTGGGCGGCGTGCGCAGCGGCCTGTTCTCGAGCGACGACGCGCTGGCCGCCGCGCTGGAGCAAGCGGGCGAGGCCTCGCTCGACCGCTGCTGGCGCATGCCGCTGGACGACGACTACGCGGAAGGGCTCAAGAGCAACTTCGCCGACATGGCGAACATTGCCGGCCGGGCTGCCGGCGCTGTTACCGCGGCCAAGTTCCTGCAGAAGTTCACTGCCGACTTCCCGTGGGCTCACCTGGATATCGCCGGCACCGCCTGGAAGAGCGGCGCCGCCAAGGGCTCCACCGGCCGTCCCGTGGGCCTGCTGCTGAGCTACCTGCTGTCTCGCGGCGCTGCGGATGCGCAGGCCGCGGGCGCGGCAGCGGGGCGCAAGAAGGCGAGCCGCAAGTCGCGGGCTGCGGCGTGACCGACATCGAGTTCCGATTCAACCTGAGCGACCCGGTGGACTATGCCTGCCGGCTGCTGCGCAAGGGCGCCATGCAGGGCGGGGCGCAACTGGTGGTGACCGGCAGCGCCGATACGCTCGAAGCGGTCGATGCCGCGCTGTGGCAGACCGAGCCCACCGACTTCGTGGCGCACTGCCGCGCCGATGCGCCGACCGAGGTCCTGCAGCGCTCCCCGGTGGTGCTGGCCGCGTCGGCCGATGCCGCCTTGCCGCACCGTGCGGTGCTGGTCAACCTGGGCAACGAGGTGCCTGCCGGCTTCGAGCGCTTCGAGCGCCTGATCGAACTGGTGGCCGAGGACGAGGCCTCGCGCGGTGCCGGCCGGGCGCGCTGGCGCCACTACAAGGACCGGGGCTACGGCATCCGCCACCAGGACGCCTTCGCGCCGGCAGGAGGCCGCGGCTGATGGTGACCTCCAGCCGCACGCCGCCGCGCTTCGTGCCCACCCTGACCACCGTGGTCGAGGTGCAGCCGGAGCCGCCTGCGCCGCCGCCATCTGCGCCCACGCCACCGCCGCCGGCGCCAGCCATCGCGCCGGCCGGCGAGAGCGGCAACATGATCGACGACCTGCACTTCGCGCCCATCGTGCGGCCACGGGCCGTGCCGCAGGTGGCGACGGCCGCCATGCAGGTTTCGGAGGAAGACGCCTTCCGCCTCGAGGAGCAATTGCTGCACCGGGTGTTGCAGCGCGTCGACCTGTCGCTGGAGGAGCGCCTGACCGATACGGTGTCCATGGCGGTGCAGCGCCAGCTCGATCTGATGATGCCTTTGCTGCGCAGCGAAATCGAGACGGTGTTGCGCTCGCTGGTCGTCGAGGCCCTGGCGCAGGAACTATCGGAAACCCCAGGGTCCACGCCGCCTTTTGGACCCCCTTCCTTGGGCTAAACTGCGCCGCATTCATTGGCATACATGTGCTAACGAATTTGGGCGCGGCGCGGAAATTGCTCCGCAACGCACCGGGTCTCACGACCTTTTTTTTGGTCTCCTTTACTCTACCTATTCCATACCCTGGAGGTTTCCCATGCAATTGAAATGGACTGCAGTAGCTCTGGCAGCAATGACGCTCGTGGCTTGCGGCAAGAAGGAAGAAGCCGCCGCGCCGGCAGCGACGCCGGCGCCCACTGCGGCAGCACCTGCGGCTGCGCCTCCCGCTGAATCGATCGTGGTCAAGATCGGCCACGTCGGCCCCACGAGCGGTGCCATTGCCCACCTGGGCAAGGACAACGAGCTGGGCGCCAAGATGGCTGTCGAGGACCTGAACGCCAAGGGCGTGAAGATCGGCGACAAGGTTGCCAAGTTCGAGCTGGTGGCCGAAGACGACGCCGCCGACCCGAAGCAGGGCACGGCCGTGGCGCAGAAGCTGGTCGACAGCAAGGTCAACGGCGTGGTCGGCCACCTGAACTCGGGCACCACCATCCCGGCCTCCAAGCTGTACAGCGACGCGGGCATTCCGCAGATCTCGCCCTCGGCGACCAACCCCAAGTACACCCGCCAGGGCTTCAAGACCACCTTCCGCGTGGTGGCTGACGACTCGCAGCTGGGCGGCACGCTGGGCAAGTACGCCGTTGAAACGCTCAAGGCCAAGAACGTGGCCGTGATCGACGACCGCACCGCCTACGGCCAGGGCGTGGCTGAAGAGTTCGAGAAGGCCGCCAAGGCCGCCGGCGCCAACATCGTCGGCCACGAGTTCACCACCGACAAGTCCACCGACTTCAACGCCATCCTGACCAAGCTCAAGGGCGAGAAGCCCGACGTGCTGTTCTTCGGCGGCATGGACGCCGTGGGCGGCCCGATGCTCAAGCAGGTCAAGCAGCTGGGCATGAACGTCAAGTTCATGGGCGGCGACGGCCTGTGCACTGGCGAGCTGGCCAAGCTGGCCGGCGATGCCGTGGGCGAAGAGATGGTGGTCTGCGCCGAAGCCGGTGGTGTCGAAGGCGACTTCAAGCAGCCGCTGGAAGACTTCAAGACCAAGTTCAAGGCCAAGAACGGCGTGGACGTGCAGATCTACGCGCCGTACGTGTACGACGCCGTGATGGTGCTGGCCGATTCCATGGCCCGTGCCGGCTCGGCCGACCCCGAGAAGTACCTGCCCGAAGTCGGCAAGACCAACTACAAGGGCGTGACCGGCCCGATCGCCTTCGACGAGAAGGGCGACATCAAGAACGGCGCGCTGACGCTCTACACCTACAAGGGTGGCCAGCGTACGCAGATCGCCGTGGTGCGCTGAGCATCGATGCGGCAGGAGGAGCCAAGCGCTCCTCCAGAATCAGAAAAGGGCCTTCGGGCCCTTTTTGTTTTCATGTCGCCAGAAGCTCGGTCCGGCAGCTACCAGAACCGCCACCAGGGCCGCTGCGTCTGGAAGGTGCTCTTGGCGGGCTCCAGGTCCAGGTAGAAGCTGTCGCGCAAGCGGCGCCGCTGCTCGACCTCGAACGCCTGCGCCACGCCGAAGGCCTCTCGTTCGCCACGCAGCGCCCGTGCGCGCCAGTGGTGGGCCAGCTGGGCCAGGTCGGTGTCGTTGACGTCGGAAGGGTTGGGGGTCGGTTGGCTCATTGCATCCGTCCTCGGGCCAGCGTGTCCAGGGCTAGCGAAGGTCGATGACGCCCATGACGGTGCCGTTCTGGTCGACCGAGCACTTGGCCCGCTGGCCGGTGGCCGTGTTGCGCAGGCGCACCTCGTAAACCTCGGCGGCAGTGGTGACGGCCGAGCCTTCGACCACGAAGCTCTCGGGCGGCTGCTTGTAGCGCCGCGCCGCGGCCGTCACGCAGTCCTTCTGGCCCTGCGCCGTGGCCTGGCTGCCCGGCGTACTGACGGTGCAGCCCGCCAGCAAGGCGAGCAGTGCCGGAGCGGCGAGGAAGAGGAGGCGTTTGCGCATGGATTCGCGAGAGAGAGTGTCTTGGAATACCGAACATACAACACTCCGGCGGCGCGTTCTGCGTAGCAAGGCGTGACCGCGTGACAGCGTGGCGGAAAAGGAACGGACCGCGGCGGGCGGCCTTCGGGTTTGAAGCGCATACTTTCATGCCTGCTGCCTGGCAGGCGCGCGAGGAGTCTCAGCCATGGATTCGCCGCAACCTCTTCGTCTGTACGTTCCCGAGCCCACCGGGCGCCCGGGCCACGAGACCGATTTCTCCTACCTGCATCTGTCACCGGCCGGCGCCGTGCGCAGGCCGGCGATCGACGCGGCGCCGGTCGACACCGCGGACCTGGCGTTCACCCTGGTGCGCGTGCTGGACGAGGACGGCCGCGCCCTCGGCCCGTGGGCGCCGCCGCCCGACGTGCCACTTCTTCAGCGCGGCCTGCGGGCGATGATGAAGACCCGCGCCTTCGACGCCAAGATGCTGATCGCGCAGCGGCAGAAGAAGATCTCGTTCTACATCCAGTGCCTGGGCGAGGAGGCGATTGCCGTTGCCCATGCCTTCGCCATCCAGCCGGGCGACATGTGCTTTCCGACCTACCGGCAGCAAGGCCTGCTGCTGGCGCGCGAGGACATTCCCATGGCGGAGCTCATCTGCCAGCTGATGAGCAACGGGCGTGACCCGATGCGGGGCCGCCAGTTGCCGGTGATGTATTCGTACAAGCGTGCCGGCTTCTTCTCGATCAGCGGCAACCTGGCCACGCAGTTCATCCAGGCGGTGGGGTGGGCGATGGCCTCGGCCATCCAGGGCGACACGAAGATCGCGTCGGCTTGGATCGGCGACGGCGCCACCGCCGAATCGGACTTTCACACGGCGCTCACCTTCGCGCATGTCTACCGTGCGCCGGTGATCCTCAATGTGGTCAACAACCAGTGGGCGATCTCGACCTTCCAGGCCATTGCGGGCGGGGAGGCGACGACGTTCGCGGCGCGCGGCGTGGGCTGCGGCATCGCGTCGCTGCGCGTGGACGGCAACGATTTCCTGGCGGTGCTCGCCGCGTCGCGCTGGGCGGCCGAGCGGGCGCGCAGCAACCTCGGGCCCACGCTGATCGAGTGGATCACGTATCGGGCGGGCGCCCACTCGACCTCGGACGATCCCTCGCGCTATCGGCCTGCGGACGACTGGCAGCACTTTCCGCTGGGCGATCCGATCGCGCGGCTGAAGCAGCACCTGCAGGGCCTGGGCGCCTGGTCCGACGAGGAGCATCGGCGCACGCAGGCGCAGCTCGAGGCCGAAGTCGCCGCCGCGTTGAAGGAGGCCGAGCGCTACGGCGGCACGCTGATCGACGGTCATGTTCCGTCGCTGGAGTCGATGTTCGAGGATGTCTACAAGGACATGCCGCCGCACCTGCACGAACAGCTGCGGCAGGCGCGCACGGCCCAGGACCGCCACTGACATGGCCCGCATGACCATGGTCCAAGCCCTGCGCTCGGCGATGGATGTGATGCTCGAGCGCGATCCGAACGTGGTGATCTACGGGCAGGACGTCGGCTACTTCGGCGGCGTGTTCCGCTGTACCGAGGGGCTGCAGGCCAAGTACGGGCGCTCGCGTGTCTTCGATGCGCCGATCTCCGAGGGCGGCATCGTCGGCTCGGCCATCGGCATGGCCGCCTATGGGCTGCGTCCGGTGGTGGAGGTGCAGTTCGCCGACTACTTCTATCCGGCCTCGGACCAGATCGTCTCCGAGGCGGCGCGGCTGCGCTACCGCTCGGCGGGGGACTTCAGCGCGCCGATCACCATCCGCATGCCCTGCGGCGGTGGCATCTACGGCGGGCAGACGCACAGCCAGAGCCCGGAGGCGCTGTTCACGCATGTGTGCGGGCTGCGCACGGTCATGCCCAGCAACCCCTACGACGCCAAGGGCCTGCTGATCGCGTCCATCGAGAACGACGACCCGGTGATCTTCCTGGAGCCCAAGCGCCTGTACAACGGCCCGTTCGACGGCCACTACGACCGTCCGCTGGTGCCCTGGTCGCAGCATGCCCTGGGCGAGGTGCCCGAAGGGCATTACACGGTGCCGCTGGACACGGCCAAGGTGTTTAGCAGCGGCACCGACCTGACGGTGCTCACCTACGGGACCATGGTGTTTGTCTGCGAAGCAGCGGCGGCCGAGAGCGGCGTGCGTGCCGAGATCCTCGACCTGCGCAGCATCTGGCCGCTGGACCTGCCGGCCATCGTCGCGTCGGTGAAGAAGACGGGGCGCTGCGTCGTGGTCCACGAGGCCACGCGCACCAGCGGCTTCGGCGCGGAACTCGTGGCGCTGGTGCAGGAACATTGCTTCTACCACCTGGAGGCGCCCATCGAACGCGTCACCGGCTGGGACACGCCGTATCCGCATGCGCTGGAATGGGCCTATTTCCCCGGCCCGGCGCGCGTGGCCGCCGCGTTCAGGCGGGCGATGGAGGCCTGACATGGCCGGCAGCATCCATGTGATCAAGGTGCCCGATGTGGGCGAAGGCATTGCCGAGGTCGAACTCGTGGCCTGGCACGTCAAGCCGGGCGACACGGTCGTCGAGGACCAGGGGCTGGCCGATGTGATGACCGACAAGGCCAACGTCGAGATCCCTTCCCCGGTCGCCGGCCGCGTGGTGGCGCTGGGCGGCGACGTCGGGCAGATCCTGGCGGTCGGCGCCGAGCTGATCCGGATCGAGCGGGAGGAGGGCGGAGTGCCGGCGGCTGCTCCTGTGCCGCCGAACATGGCGCAGCGCGTTGAAGCCCCGAAAGTGCCGAAGGCGCCGGAGACGGCACCGGAAAAGGCAGCGGTGCGACCGGCGCCGTTGCCCGCGCACGCCGGCGAGAACCGTCCGATCGCCTCGCCGGCCGTGCGACGGCGTGCCTGGGAACTCGGTGTTGACTTGAAGGATGTCGCACCCAGCGGAACCGCCGGCCGCATCATGCAGGCCGACCTCGACGCCCATGTTGCGGCGCATGGTGCGCACCCGCCGGCCCCTGCGGCGAGCGCCGTGGATGCCGAGCGCGACGAGCAGGAGGCGATCCCCGTCATCGGCCTGCGCCGCCGCATCGCCTTGCAGATGCAGGAATCCAAGCGGCGCATCCCGCATTTCAGCTACGTCGAGGAGGTCGACGTCACCGAGCTCGAGGCCCTGCGGTCGGTGCTCAACGCGAAATGGAGCGCCAGGCGCGGCCACCTGACCTTGCTGCCCTTCCTGATGCGCGCGATGGTGCTGGCGGTGCGCGAGTTTCCGCAGATCAATGCCCGCTTCGACGACGAGGCCGGCATCGTCACGCGCCATGGCGCCGTGCACATCGGCGTTGCAACGCAGACCCCGCACGGCCTGGTCGTGCCGGTGGTGCGGCACGCCCAGGCGCGCGAGCTGTGGGACACGGCGGCCGAAACGGCGCGCCTGGCCGAGGCCGCGCGGGCAGGGCGGGCCACGCGTGCGGAACTCAGCGGCTCCACGATCACCATCAGCAGCCTCGGCGCGCTCGGCGGCATCGCGTCCACGCCGGTGATCAACCGGCCCGAGGTGGCCATCGTCGCCGTCAACCGGATCGTGGAGCGTCCTGTGCTGCAGGGCGGCACCGTGGTGGCGCGACGGATGATGAACCTGTCTTCATCGTTCGACCACCGGGTAGTCGACGGCATGGACGCCGCCCGCTTCGTGCAGGCGATGCGCACGATGATCGAAAACCCGGCGCTGCTGTTCGTGGAATCGTAGGAGCCTCAGGTGCGGCCCAGGGTGTCGGCGCGTTCAAGCGCTGCCAATGCGTCGAATTCGGCGGCCAGGAAGTCGATCAGCTCCCGGATTGCCGGCAGGAGGCCCCGCCGCGACGGGAACACCGCGTGAACGACACCCGGCCGCGGCGTCCACCCAGGCACGACGTCCACCAGCAGACCCTGCTGCAGATCGTGCAGGACCATCATGGTGGGCAACTGGACGACCCCGACACCTCGAAGGGCCGCCAGGCGAAGCGCCAGCCGGTCGTCGGTGATCAGGCGCGGCGTGTGCGGCACCGCCACCCTGGCGCCCTCCGGGCCCTGGAGCTGCCACGCATGCTCGCGATGCGGCGGCCCTTCGTCCAGGCTCGGCAAGGCCGCCAGGTCCTGCGGCTGCAGGGGTAGCGGCACGCCCTTGAGCAACTCGGGGCTCGCCACCAGGCGCTGGCTGCTGTCGCCCAGCACCTTCATCACCAGGTCGGTGTCCTCCAGCGGCGGAAAGCGCACGCGCACCGCGATGTCGAAGCCTTCGGCGATCACGTCCACCCGCCGGTTGGTGCTCTCCATCTGCACCACGACGCGCGGGTGCCTGGACATGAAGCGCGCCACCATGTCGCCGACCTGGTAGTCCAGCAGCGCCGTGGGGCAGCTCATGCGCACCAGGCCCCGGGGCTCCGAGCGCGTACGGTCGATGACGGCCTGCGCCGCATCCACCTCGACCAGCATCGCCACGCAGTGGCGGTGGTATTCCGCCCCGATCTCGGTGACCGCGAACTGGCGGCTGGAACGCTGAAGCAAACGCACGCCCAGCTCTTCCTCGAGCTGCGAGATGCGCCGGCTGAGCTTGGACTTGGGCACCGACAAGGCGCGCCCCGCCGCGGAAAAGCCGCCGTGCGCAACGACTTGGACGAAGAGCTGGAGATCGTTGAGATCGGGCATCGCGGCGCTTTCCATCGTTCTTGATTGCGGAACGATGCTACCTATTTTTGGGGTCTTCTGGGCTCATCGTTCCATGAATATCGTAGAGGCCAGGCAGAGAGCTGCCGACGACGTCAACCCACCCACTCAGGAGATCACCATGTCCAAGCCCTATCGCCGCCTCGACAAGAACGATGCAGCCGTGCTGCTCGTCGACCACCAGGCCGGCCTGCTTTCCCTGGTCCGCGACATCGGCCCCGATGCGTTCAAGAACAACGTGCTCGCGCTGGCCGACCTGGCGAAGTACTTCAAGCTGCCGACGATCCTGACCACCAGCTTCGAGAACGGCCCCAACGGCCCGCTGGTGCCCGAGCTCAAGCAGATCCATCCGGACGCGCCGTTCATTCCGCGTCCCGGCCAGATCAACGCCTGGGACAACGAGGACTTCGTCAAGGCTGTGAAGGCCACCGGCAAGAAGCAGCTGGTCATCGCCGGCGTGGTGACCGAGGTCTGCGTGGCCTTTCCCGCGCTGTCGGCCATCGAGGCCGGCTACGAGGTCTTCGTGGTCACGGACGCGTCGGGCACCTTCAACGAGGTCACGCGCAATGCCGCCTGGAACCGCATGGCCGAGGCGGGCGTTCAGCTCATGACGTGGTTCGGTGCTGCCTGCGAACTGCACCGCGACTGGCGCAACGACATCGAGGGACTGGGCACCCTGTTCTCGAACCACATCCCCGACTACCGCAACCTCATCACCAGCTTCTCCGCCGGCCAGGCCGCCAGGTAAGCAGGCGCCGCGGCACTCGCCATCGACCGACATGAACGGAGACATCCCATGAAACTCGCGACCTTCCTTCTCGATGGCCAGCGCCGCGTTGGCGCCCTGACGGAACGCGGCCTGGCGGTGCTGGACACGCCGCCCGGCGCGGACCTGGGCGAGCTGCTGCGCCAGGGCGCCAGCCTGGCCACGCTGCAGGCCCTGGCACAGCGCAGCCACCAGACGGTCGACCCCGATGCCGTCACGCTGCTGGCGCCCGCGGCGCAGCCCGCGAAGATCATCTGCGTGGGCCTGAACTACGCCGACCACACCAAGGAGAGCCCGTACGAGCAGCCCGACTACCCCACGCTGTTCCTGCGCGCGACCACCAGTCTCACCGCGCACGGGGCGGCGATCGAGCGTCCGCTCGCGAGCGACTCGCTGGACTTCGAGGGCGAGATGGTGGTGGTGCTGGGCCAGGGCGGGCGCCACATTCCCAAGGAGCGCGCGCTGGACTGCGTGTTCGGCTACGCCGTGGGCAACGAGGTGTCGGTGCGCGAGTACCAGTTCAAGTCGCCCCAGTGGACGGTGGGCAAGAACTTCGACGGCACCGGCGCCTGGGGCCCGTACCTGGTCACTGCCGACGATCTGCCGGCCGGCGGCGCGGGCCTGAAGATCGAGACCCGTCTGAACGGGCAGACCGTGCAGTCGTCCAACACCGCCGAGATGATCCACGACGTGGCCTCGGTCATCGCCACCGTCAGCGAGGCCATGACGCTGCAGCCCGGCGACATCATCTTCTCGGGCACGCCGGCCGGTGTCGGACTCGGCCGCACGCCCAAGCTGTACATGCACGCGGGCGACGTGGTCGAGGTCGAGATCGAACGCATCGGCCTGCTGCGAAACACCATCCGCGACGAACAGCGCGCCTGACGCCCGGGAGCCTGCCATGCGCAAGATCGAAACCGATGTGTTTGTCGTCGGCGCCGGCCCGGCCGGCCTGTCCGCCACCGCCCAGCTGGCCACCCTCGGGGTGAAGACGCTGGCCATCACGCGCTACCCCGGCACGGCCAACTCGCCGCGTGCGCACATCACCAACCAGCGCACCATGGAGGTGTTTCGCGACCTGGGCATCGAAGAGCGCGTGATGCAGGCGGCCACCCCCAACCACCTGATGAGCAACAACATCTGGGCCACCAGCTTCGCCGGCACCGAGATCGCACGCCTGCAGACCTGGGGCAGCGGGCCGCAGCGGCGCATGGACTACGAGCTGGCGAGCCCCGCGAGCATGTGCAACATCCCGCAGCACCTGATGGAGCCGATCCTGCTGGACACGGCGCGCGAACGCGGCGCCGAATTCCTCTTCAACACCGGGCTGGTCGCCATGCGGCAGGACGCTGACGCGGTGCACTCGACCTGCCGCGACAGGCTCACCGGCGAGGCGTTCGAGGTCGTCTCGCGCTACGCCATCGGCGCCGACGGCGACAACAGCGTGGTGGTCAAGGAGATCGGCTTTCCCACCGAGGGGCAGATGGGCCTGGGCGCGGCGGTGAATGTGTGGCTGGAAGCCGACCTGACCAAGTACACCGCGCACCGCCCCGGCGTGCTGTACTGGATGACGCAGCCGGGCAACAACTACTGGGTGGGCAGCGGCACCTGGATCAGCGTGCGGCCCTGGACCGAGTGGGTGCTGCTGTTCATGTACGACCCCGCGCAGGGCGAGCCCGACCTGAGCGAGGCCGCCGTGATCGAGCGGGCGCGTGCCACCATCGGCGACCCCGACATCGCCATCAAGGTCAAGGCTGTCTCCAAGTGGACCATCAACCAGGTCATGGCGCAGACGATGAACAAGGGGCGCGTGCTCATCGCCGGCAACGCCGCGCACCGCCATCCGCCCGCCAACGGCCTGGGCACCAACACCTGCATCCAGGATGGCTTCAACCTGGCGTGGAAGCTGGCGCTGGTGCTGCAGGGCAAGGCCGGCGAGGCGCTGCTGGACACCTACACGCACGAGCGCCAGCCGGTGGGCCGGCAGGTGGTGGACCGGGCCATGCAGTCGGTGCGCGACATGCTGCCCATCTCCGACGCGCTGGGCTTCGCGCCAGGCCAGAACGAGGCCGAAGGCTGGGCCAACGTGGAAGAGCTCTACGGCGACACCGCGCGCGGGCGCGAACGGCGCGACGCCTTGCGGCAGGCCGTGGCGCTGCAGAACTACCAGTTCAACTGCCACGGCGTGGAGCTGGGGCAGGTGTACCGGTCCGCCGCCGTGGTGCCGGACGGCACGACCCTTCCCGCGCCGACGCGCGACCCGCAGCTCTACCACCATGCCACCACCTATCCCGGCGCCAGCCTGCCGCATGCGTGGCTGCAGCGCGGTCTGCAGAAGATCTCGACGCTCGACCTGGTCGGCCGCGGGCGCTTCACGCTGCTGACCGGCGTAGGCGGCAACGCCTGGCGCGACGCGGCGCGCCAGGTGGCGCAGGAGGTGGGCGTGGCCATCGACGTGGTCTCCATCGGCGGCCCGTATTGCGACGCGCAGGACGTCTATGGCCGCTGGCACCAGTTGTGCGACATCGCGGAGAACGGCTGCCTGCTGGTGCGGCCCGACCGCCACATCGCATGGCGCGAGAAGGAACTGGGCGGGCAGGGCGAACCCGTCGCCTGCCTGCGCCGCGCCATGCGGCAGGTGCTGGCCCTGCCGGCCTGAAACCCCTGGCCTACAAGCAAGGAGACGACCATGTCCTGGAATCAACCTGGCGAATCGCGTTTCGGCATCCACTCGATCGACCACTTCGCGCTCGAGGTGCCTTCTCTGTCGCAGGCGAAGGACTTCTTCGGCTGCTTCGGCCTGGAGGTATCCGACACCGGTGCCAACCGATTGGATCTGCGCACCTTCGGCAACCCGCACGTCTGGGGCCGCATCCACGAAGGCGCGAGAAAGCGCCTGGCCTATCTGGGTCTGCACTGCTACGCCAACGAATACGAGGCGCTGGTGGCCCAGATCCGGGCGCACGGCGGCCGGCCGGCGCCTGCCTATGGCGGGGCCGAGCCCGAGGGCTTCTGGTTCCTGGACCCGGACGGCAACCTGCTTCGTTTGAAGGTCGGGCCCAAGACCACGCCCAGCGCCATGACGCCGCCAACGGACAAGGCGCAGCGCGCCGGCCACCGAGGCGTGACGGGCCACGAGGCGGTCCAGACGGTGCGGCCGCGCCGCCTGTCGCATGTACTGCTGTTCAGCTCGGACATCGACCGCTCGATCGCCTTCTATCGCGACGCACTGGGGCTGCGGCTGTCCGACCGCTCGCGCGACATCGTGGCCTTCCTGCACGCGCGGCATGGCTCGGACCATCACCTGGTGGCATTCGCCGCGAGCAGTGCGTCCGGCTGGCACCACAGTTCGTGGGACGTGGCCGGCATCGACGAAGTCGGCCTGGGCGCCGAGCAGATGCGCAGGGGCGGCTACCTGCAGGGCTGGGGCACCGCGCGCCATGTGCTCGGGTCCAACTACTTCCACTACGTGCGCGACCCCTGGGGCTCGTTCGCCGAATATTCGGCCGACATGGATTTCGTGCCGGCCGGCGCGACCTGGGCGGCGGGCGATCATCCGCCGGAGGATTCGCTGTACCTGTGGGGGCCGGCGGTACCGGACTACTTCATCCAGAACAGCGAAGCCTGAGCCTTGACGGGTTCGCGGTGCAATATACAATTGCCATATACCCTTTCGCAAGGAGATCGGCATGTCCATCGGAACCGTGTTCGTCAACAACCGCACCCAGGCCGTGCGCCTTCCCTTGGACGTGCGCCTGCCTGAGGGCATCCGCAAGGTGGAAGTACGCATCAGGGGCAACGAGCGCATCCTCGCGCCTCTGGGCCAAACCTGGGACAGCTTTTTCCTGGACGGCCCCCGTGTCAGCGACGACTTCCTACCTGAGCGCGCCAATCAGCATCAGTCGGAGCGGGAATCGCTCTGATGCTGCGCTACCTGCTGGACACCAACATCGTCATCTACGTGTTGAAGCGGCGCCCCGTCGAGGTGCTGGCGACCTTCAATGCGAACGCAAGCCGCATGGCAATCTCCTCCATCACCCTGGCCGAACTCATGCATGGCGCGGAGAAAAGCAGCCGCGTGGGCGAGAACCTTTCCGTGATCGAGGACTTTTGCAGTCGCTTGATTGTTTTGCCCTACGGCGCCAAGGCCGCCCAGCACTATGGGGCCATCCGTGCTGCCCTGGAAAAGATCGGCCAACCCATTGGAGTGAATGACCTGCATATTGCGGGCCACGCACGCAGCGAAGGCCTGGTGCTGGTGACGAACAACATGGCCGAATTCGAGCGAGTGCCTGCGCTCGAAGTGGAGAACTGGGTGCGTGCGCGCTGACCATCACAGTGATTGCTGCCGGCTACACCCGGCCGCTGGCGACCCTCAGGATCTGCGCCGGCGGCACTGCGTCCACGTCGTTCGCGTCAGTCCAGGCGACGAACTGATCCGGACGCACGAGAACCAGGCCCGCCGCATATCGGGCGCATTCGCCTTCGCGTGAGGCCTCGATCACCGTCAGCGGCAGCGACAGGCTGCGTGCCGCCTCGACGAAGCGTGCGACGCGGTCCGGATCGGCGCCCATGGCCAGCAACGTGAAGCCCGGTCCCAGTCGATCGTAGACATTGCCGCCGGACGTCAACGCCGCTGGCGCCAGGTGGTGCCCGGGACGGGCGTCGAAGCTGTGCCGGCCGACGGCGCTGCCCCCGGGGCCCTGCGTCCCGGCGACGACTGGCGAACCCTCGTAATGCGGCTCGAAGGACTGCACTTCACCCACCGCCCCTTCGCTGCGCGCGCGCCAGGCTTTTTCAAACGCTGCGCGGTCGCGCGCCGGGTCGTGCGCATGCAGGAAGGCACGGTCGACCTCGATCGAGCGCGCGATGAAGTCACTCGCCGTGGAAGCGAACACGGGCCGGCGCTCGCGATCGTATGAATCGAGCAGGGCGTCGCCGCCCCAGCCCTGCAGCGCCGCCGCCAGCTTCCAGCCCAGGTTGCGGGCGTCCTCGAAGCCGGTGTTCACGCCATACCCGCCGTAGGGCGGATGGCTGTGGGCGGCATCTCCGGCGATGAACACGCGGCCGGCGCGGTAGCGGTCGGCGATGGCGAAGCGCAGGTCCCAGAAGCCGATGTGCTCGAACGCCACGTCGAACTCGGCGCCCACGGCTTCATGCAGATAGCGCGCGAAGTCGAAGTTGTCGCGGGTGGTGCCCGGCGGAACCGGTGCATGGAAGAACCAAGTCTCGCCCAGATCCACGCGGCCGAAGAACTTCCAGTACCCGTTCAGCTCGGGCTGCAGCACGTTGTAGTAGGACTTGCCGGGGTAGCGCGCCAGCAGCTCGTGCAACTGGCGGGAGCGGAACACCACCAGCGCCATCAGGCGGTCATGGTCGGACAGCGTTTGCGTGATGCCGGCCTGCTCACGCACGGTGGAGCGGCTGCCGTCGCAGCCGACCAGGTAGTCGGCGCGCAGCGTGCGGCGCCCGCTGCCCTCGCGTTCACTGATTTGCACTTCGACCCCATCGGCCGAGGACGTCACCGTGTCCGCCTTCCAGCCATACAGGGTTTGCACGCTGGGCAGCTCGGCCGCGCGGCGGCGCAACACGGCTTCGGTCGCGTACTGCGGCAGGCGCTCGTTGGACTGGAAGTAGTAGGGGCGCACCAGGTCGCGCTGCAGCCAGTCGTAGTGGTAGTCGCCAAGCAGCGTGCCGTGGGCCGTGAGGCCCCCGATGCCGTACTCCGGCGGGATGGTGCGTGCCGCACGCAGCGCCGGCTCGGCGCCCCAGAAGTGGAAATGCTCCATGGTGCGCTGGGTCAGGTTCTGGCCCTTCGGAATCGGTTGGGGCGTCGCGTAGCGCTCGACCACCGTGCAGCGGATGCCGCGCTGCCCGAGATCGATCGCCAGCCCCATTCCGACCGGCCCCCCGCCGACGATGAGTACCTGCGTCTGCGCGCTGTCGATTCCTGCCTTCTTGTCTGTCATGTCCCGAGACCTGTCCACTGTTTGTTGCGGGTGCACGGCCGGGCGGCCGCTTGTCCAGCCGACATTGGACGCGGCATGCAGGAATTAGACAAGTTTAGATGTGACATGGACTCATAAAATGCTCATATGAACCTTTCCATGCGCCAGATCCGTGCCTTCCTCTACGTCGCCCGCGCGGGCAGCTTCACGCGCGCGGCCGAGCGAGCCCACATGACGCAGGCCGGGCTCAGCATCCTGGTGCGCGAGCTCGAGCGCCAGCTCGGCGCGCGCCTGTTCGACCGCACCACGCGCGCGGTCCAGCTCACGGACGCGGGGCGGCGGTTCGCATTAGTGGCGGAGTCGGTACTTCAGCAACTCGACGACGCCACGGCCGAGGTCGATGCGCTGGGTCGCTCCGCACGCCAGCAGTTGCGCATTGCGGCCACGCCCCTGGTGTCTTCGCATCTGCTGCCGCAACTGCTGTCGAAGTTCCGCACGGACCATCCGGATGTGCGCATCCAGCTGCTCGACAGCGATCTGCCAGGCGTGCAGGACATGGTGGAGTCCGGCGAAGCCGATCTTGGACTGGGCTTCTTCTTCAAGGTCGGCACGGGACTGGTGCGCCGCCACGTGGCCGACTTCGTGCTGATGAAGGTCTCGCCCGCACCGGCACAACCAAAAGGTCTCGGCCGCGCGGGCTGGGCGTCATTGAGTGGCAGGCCGCTGATCACACTGCCTTCGGACAACCCGATTCAAAGGGCCATCGACACGCACATGCACAAGATCGGTGTTGCAGCGGACCACGATGCCAGCCTGGCCGTCAGCTTTCTTGCCACGCAGATCTCCATGGTCGAGGCCGGCTTTGGCCATGCGGTGATGCCGACCTTTGCCGTGGCCGCCTGCAAGCGCCACCATGTGCGCATCGACACGCTGGTGAACCCGCAGGTGAAGCTGGGCTTCTATCGCGTGTCTCGTCGCGGCGCGGCCGAAACGGAGGCCATGAAGGCCTTCGATGCGGCCATCGCGCAGCACCTGCCGTCGATGTCCGTGTGAACGCTGTCGGCGCGCGCGGCGCCGTCCACAGCGCTGCCGAGAGCGATCATTCGGCGGTGATGTTGCCGCGGCGCACGACCTCGGCCCATCGGGCGGCGTCCTTTTTGATCAGCGCACCGAACTCGTCCGGTGTCGCGGTGGCAGGCACCATGCCTTGCGATTCGAAGGCCTTGGCGACCTCCGGCTGCTTCAGCACAGCCGCGATCTCGCGGTTGAGCCGCCGGACCACGTCGGGCGAGGTGCCCTTGGGTGCCAGCACGCCGTACCACATGTCGACGTTGTCGACCTTGGCTCCCGCTTCGGCCAGCGTTGGCACGTCTGGCAGCTGAGGCAGGCGCCGCGGGCTGCCGGTTGCCAGCGCGCGCAGCTTGCCAGCCTGGATGTGCTGAAGCGCGACATGCACTGGCAGGAACATGAAGTCGATGCGGCCGCCCAGCAGATCGGTCACCGCACCGGCCGTGCCTTTGTACGGCACATGGAGCAGGTCGATGCCGCTGCTTTGTGCCAGCAGGGCCATGGACATGTGGTGCGGCGTGCCGACGCCGGGCGTCGCATACGTCAGCTTGCCCGGAGCGGCCTTCGCTTCAGCCACCATGTCGGCGAGCGTTTTCGCCTTTTGCACGGTGGGATTGGTCACCAGCAGAAGGCTGCCCCAGGAAGTGAGCGCGACCGGCGTGAAGTCGGCCACCGGGTCATAGGCCAGCGACTTGTACAGGCTCTTGTTCATGACCAGCGTGTTGACCTGCACCATCAGGGTGTAGCCATCGGGCTTGGCGCGCGCTACCCGCTCGCTGCCGATGTTGCCGCTGGCTCCGGGTACGTTGTCCACGATCACAGGTTGTCCCAGCGTCCTGGGCAATTGCGCCGACAGTTGGCGCGCGATCAGGTCGATGCCCGTGCCGGGCGTGTAAGGGACAACGAGGGTGAGCGGCTGATCGGGCCAGGCGTGGGCCTGGCTGGCCAACAACACGGTGGCGCTGAGAAGGAAAGAACGAAATGGCCGGCGCATGCGATGTGTCTCCTGATGTCCTGCTGGTGGCGGTGAGACGTCGCTCGACGGGCGGCACCCGCAACCATTTGCTCGCATTAGGCCTCGGCACCGGTCATATTACAAATTTAGGTGCCACATGATTTCATGTGGATTTCACATGAATAACGAAACCCGCGGGGGTCCTGGCTAGCGTAACGCGCCCACGAAATCCGCCACTCCCGCCAGCCCCGCGGCAAAGCGCGGCTCCAGGAACGCCCCCAGCCTGGGCATCAGCAGCTCCAGCATCACGATGCCGGCCAGCAGCGTCAGCGGAAAGCCCACCGCGAAGATGCTGAACTGCGGCGATGCGCGGTTGAGGATGCCCATGGCCAGGTTGAGCGTGAGCAGGGCGGTGACCAGGGGCAGGGCCAGCAGCAGGCCGGTGTTGAACACCTGGGCGCCGGCTTGCGCCAGCACCATCCAGCCCTGGGCCGACAGCGGCGCGTCGGCCACCGGCAGCGTGTGGAAGCTGTCGGCCAGTGCGGCCACCAGCATCAGGTGCCCGTCGGCCGCCAGGAAGAGAAGCATGGCCAGCATGTGCAGGAAGCGCGACACCACCATGGTGCTGCCGCCGCCGCCCATCGGGTCGAAGAAGCTGGCGAACGACAGGCCCATCTGCAGGCTGATGTATTCGCCCGCCGCCTGCACCGCGGCGAACACCAGGCGCATGCAAAAGCCCATGGCGCCGCCGATGAGCACCTGCTGGACCAGAATCCACAGCCCGCCGGCCGAGACCACCGGCGTGCCGGGCATGGGCCCGAGCGTGGGGCCGAGCACCACCGTCAGCAGCACGGCCATGGCCACCTTCACGCGGCGCGGCACGGTGGGCTCGCCGAAGATGGGCGCGGTGCTCACCAGCGCCAGCATGCGCACGAAGGGCCAGAGAAAGGCCGCCATCCAGGCCGCCCACTGCGCCGAGGTGACAGTGAAGACCGGCTGCATCGGTCGTGTCAGGCGGCTTCTCAGCCCACCAGCTGCGGAATGCTGCCGAAGAGCTGGCGCATGTAGTCCAGCATCTGCTCGAGCATCCAGGGGCCGGCGATCACCAGCGTGGCGAACACCGCCAGCAGCTTGGGAATGAAGGACAGCGTGGCCTCGTTGATCTGGGTGGCCGCCTGGAAGATGCTGATGACCAGGCCCACGAGCAGCGCCACCAGCAGGAGCGGCGCGGCCAGCAGCAGGGTGACCTGCATGGCCTGGCTGCCGACGGTCATGACGGATTCGGGCGTCATGCGTAGAAGCTCCCGGCCAGCGCCCCGATCAGCAGCTGCCAGCCGTCGGCCAGCACGAAGAGCATCAGCTTGAAGGGCAGGGCGATGCTGGCGGGCGGCACCATCATCATGCCCATGGACATGAGCACGCTGGCCACCACCAGGTCGATGATGAGAAAGGGAATGAAGATGGTGAAGCCGATCTGGAAGGCTGTCTTCAGTTCGCTGATGACGAAGGACGGCAGCAGGATGCGCAGCGGCACGTCTTCGGGGCCCTGCATCTCCGGCGCCTTGGCCAGGCGGGCGAACAGCGCCAGGTCGGTCTCGCGGGTCTGCTTGAGCATGAAAGTCTTGAAGGGCTCCACGCCGCGCTCCAGCGCCTTCTCGGCGCTGATCTTGTTGGCCGAGAAAGGAACGTAGGCCTCGGTGTAGACCTTGTCGAACACCGGCGCCATCACGAAGAAGGTCAGGAACAGCGACAGCCCCACCAGGATCTGGTTGGGCGGCGACGACTGCGTGCCGATGGCGGTGCGCAGCAGGCCCAGCACGATCAGGATGCGGGTGAAGCTGGTCATGCTCAGCAGCAGTGCCGGCAGGAAGGACAGCGAGGTGAGCAGCAGCAGCGTCTGCACGCTCAGCGACCAGGTCTGGCTGCCGCCGGGGCCCGGCGTGCTGGTCAGGCCGGGCAGGCCCTGCGCCCAGAGGCCGGCGGGCAGCAGCAGCGCGCCCAGCAGCAGGGCACCGGCGCGCAGGCGCCGCCGGGATGGGATGCCGTGCGTCATGACGAGGCGCTGGAGATGCGCGGCTTCACGCCCAGCGACTGGCGCAGCTGCTGCGAAAAGACTTGCCTGAACTGGCCCAGCGGCGTGCCGGGCTCGGTGGTCGTCACGGACGAGCCCGTGCCGGCTTGCGCAGGCAGGGTGTGCAGCGCGTTGATGTGCTGCGGCGTGACGCCCAGCACCAGCCATTGGCCGGCCACCTCGACCACCACCACCCGCTCGCGCTGGCCGACCGATGTGCTGGACACCACCTTCACCACATGGCCGCCGCCGAGCCGCTGCAGCCCGAAGCGCCGGGCCAGCCAGGCGCAGCCCAGGATCAGCGCCAGCACGCAGGCCATGCCCAGCACCGCTTGCAGCATGCCGCCGGCGCCCACAGCGCCTGATGCCGCAGCGGCTGGTGCGGCCGGCACGGTCGGCCGGGTGGCATGCGCCGCCACCGCAGTGCAAAGCCACGCCGCTGCAGTGGCGGGCACGCGGGCCCGCAGGGCCAGTTGCCGCATCACGCGCGGGCCAGCTTCTGCATGCGCTCGGACGGCGTGATGATGTCCGTCAGGCGAATGCCGTACTTGTCGTTGACCACCACCACTTCGCCCTGGGCGATGAGGTAGCCGTTGATGAGCACGTCCAGCGGCTGGCCGGCCAGTCCGTCCAGCTCCACCACCGAGCCTTGCGACAGCTGCAGCAGGTTCTTGATGGTGATGCGGGTGCGGCCGATCTCAGCGGTGAGCTGCACCGGCACGTCCAGCACGCGCGAGATGTCCAGCGCGCCGGCGGCGGATGCCGGTGCCCGGTCCTGCAGCGGCTGGAAGACCTGCGTGCCGGCCGGGGCGGCGGCCACGGGCGCGGCCGGCGCCTGCGTGGCCTGTTCCGCCAGGGTCTGCTCGGCCAGGGCGGCGGCCCAATCGTCCTCGGCCATGGCGTCGGAAGAGGAGGTGTTGTCAGTCATGGTCTTTTTTCGGGTCGCTATCTTGATGGGAGATCATCTGTTCCACGCGCAGGGCGTAGTGCTCGTTGCTCACGCCGTAGCCGCACTCCATCACCGGAATGCCGTCCACCTTGGCCAGCACGGTGGCCGGCAGCTCGATGGGCAGCACGTCGCCCACCTGCAGGCGCAGCACCTCGCCCACGGTGGAGGGCAGCGTGAGGAAGTCGGCCACCAGCTCCACGTCGGCGCTTTGCATCTGCTGCGACATGGTCTTGATCCAGCGCTTGTCCACTTCCACCTGGCCCTGCATGGGGTTGGACAGGAGGTCGCGGATCGGCTCGATCATCGAATAGGGAATGCACACGTGCAGGAAGCCGCCCACCGGGCCGAACTCGATCTGCAGCGTGGTGTTCACCACCACCTCGTTGGGCGCGACGATGTTGGCCAGCTTGCCGTGCATCTCGGCGCGCACGTAGTCGAATTCCAGCGGGTACACCGGCTCCCAGGCTTCGCCGTAGCATCCCAGCGCCAGGTCCAGGAGGCGGCGGATGATGCGCTGCTCGGTGCGGGTGAAGTCGCGGCCCTCCACGCGCACGTGGTAGCGGCCGTCGCTGCCGAAGAGGTTGTCCACCACCAGGAACACCAGCTTCGGGTCGAACACGAACAGCGCCGTGCCGCGCAGCGGCTTGAAGTGCAGCATGTTGATGTTGGCCGGCACCGGCAGGTGCCGCACGAACTCGCCGTACTGCTGGATCTGCACCGGCCCCACCGAGATGTCGGGGCTGCGGCGCATGAAGTTCAGCAGCCCGCCGCGCAGGTGCCGGGCGAAGCGCTCGTTGATGACCTCCAGCGTGTGCATGCGGCTGCGCACCACCCGGTCGGGCGCCCCCAGGTCGTAGGCGGGCAAGCCGTCCTGCGGCGTGGTGGGCAGGCTCGACTGGTCGACCGCGCCGCCGGTGACGCCGCGCAGCAGCGCATCGACTTCGTCCTGCGACAGGACCTGTTCATAGGCCATGGATTGGGTGTCCCGCCTCGCGTTACTGGACCACGAAGGCGTTGAACGACACGCCCACGATGCCTTGCGGCGGCAGCGTGTCGTTCAGCGGGCGGCTGAGTTCGGCCTGGATCTCGGCGGCCAGGCGGGCCTTGTCCTCGGTGGTCTGCAGCGTCTCGGCCGGGCGGTTGGACAGCATCATGAGCGCGCGGCTGCGCAGCTCGGGCATGAACTCCACCACCTGGGCCTTGGCCTTCTCGTCGCGCACCTTGAGCGCCATGCCCACGTGCAGGAAGCGGCCGCGGCCCTCGCCCTGCTGCAGGTTGACGGTGATCGGCTCCAGGGCAACGAAGATCGGCTTTTCCACGGCCTGCCTCGCAGGCGCGGACTCCGGCGCGCTGCCGCCCTGTGCGCGGGTCACGGCGTAGGCGGCCACGGCCAGGGCGCACAGGGTGAGGGAAATCAGTCCTGCGATCAGCAGCTTGGAGGAGCGGGATGCCGGTGCAGGGGGAGTCGCTGTTGTGGGGCTGGTGGCCATGGTCTCGCTTGAATAGGAAGTCGGGCGCTATTCTTCTTGGGCGAGGGCCTATGCGAAGGCCCGATCAAGAGGGAAAAAGAGCGTCAGATCCGGCCATTGCCGGGCACGGATGAAGGTGCTCCTGGTGGGCAAGGCGCTCGCGCTGGTCTTGTTGGAATTGATATTTGCGTCAATAATCAGGCTAAATCGTCAAAGAATTGATGCAAATATCAAATGCAAACGCTTCAAGAGCTCGGTGAAGCCGTTGCCGCTCGCCGCAGGTTGCTCGGACTGAAACAAGCGCAGGTTGCGGCCATGGCGGGTGTCACGCCCGAATCGCTGTCGCGCTTCGAGCGCGGCAGGTCGGCCGAATTCGGCTCACGCAAGCTGTTGGCCGTGCTGGCCGTGCTGGGCGCCGAACTCGACGTTGTCGCGCAAGGCCAGTCGGGCAACCTGGACGAACTGCGGCGCGAACGCGCGCAGTCGTCGGCCGGTGCTTCCTCGGGCGAGGGGCGGCGCTGATGCAGTTGTCTGTCTACGTCCTGGGCCGCGAGGTCGCCACGCTGGAGCAATCCGGAGATTTCAAGAGCGTGCTCGGCTACCACCCGAACGCGTCGCCCGACGATTGCGTCTCGCTCACCATGCCCGTGCGCACCGAGTCCTATACATGGGACGACCAGCTCCCGCCGGTGCTGCAGATGAACCTGCCCGAAGGCTATCTGCTGCAGGTGCTGCAGGAGCAGTTCGGTCCGCATATCGGCGCGAGTCCGATCGCCTTGCTGTCGGTCATCGGCCGCAACATGGTGGGCCGCGTGCAGGTGGCGGCGAAGGGCGCCGAGTTGAACGCGCCGGCCAAGCCGGTGGAGGTGGCCGCGCTGCTGAAGGGAGACAATTCCGAGGCCGCCTTTGCGCAACTGGTGCGCGAGCATGCAACCAGCGGCGTGTCCGGCGTGGTGCCGAAGTTTCTGGATGCCCAGAACGAAAGCGCTGCCGGATCGGGCGCCACGCTGGCCAGGCACCGAAAGGCAAGCCTTGTGACGCGCCGCCACATCATCAAGGGTTCCAGCGCGCAGCTGCCATTCGTGGCCTTGAACCAGCACCTGTGCATGCAGGTGGCCAGCCGGGTCTTGCCGACGGCGCGCACGGAAGTCTCCGACGACGGCCTGGCGCTGGTGGTGCACCGCTTCGACGTCGACGAGCAGGGGCAGCCGCACTGGGGCATGGAAGATTTCTGCAGCCTGCTGGGCCTGCGCCCCGCGGCCAAGTACGACACCACCTGGGAGCGCATTGCCAAGGCTGTGCGCGACCATGTGCCCGGCCCGCAGCGGCTCGAGACCTTCCGCCGGCTCGCCACCATCCTGCTGCTGACCTACGCGCTGCGCAACGCCGATTGCCATGCGAAGAACCTGGCGCTGCTCTATACGAGCCGCGCCGATGCGCACCTTTCCCCGGCCTACGACATGCTGACCACCAGCGTGTATGCCGGCTTTCAGTACAACCCGCCCGGCATCGAGTTCATGGGGAAGAAGACGTGGGCGCCGGGCAAGAACCTTCAGCGCTTCATCGCCGCCACCTTCGGCATCCCGCCCAGGGAGCAGCAGCACATGGTCGAGGCCATCAGCGATGCCGTTTCCGACGTCGGCCTGCAGGTGCGCGACGCCATGCGCGAGCACAAGGCGTTCGTGGATGTGGGCAAACGCATGCTGCTGGCCTGGGCCGAGGGCGTGAACGGCCTGCGCGACCAGCGCGTGTATGCGGTGGGCGAGTGGGGGGCTGGCCGGGCCTTCGAAGGCTTTTCGGCGCCACCGAAGCAGAAGTCTCAGAAGGTCAAGATCGGCCAGTCGCCGTTGCTCGGCCGGCGCTGAGATCAGGCGAAGGTGTCGATGCCGCTGGCGGAGTGGCTTCGGCTGGCGGCAAGCGCCGGCGCGGTGTCGACGGCGGGGCCCGCATTCGGCTGACTGCGCTGGGCAGGCCGCACGGGTGCGTCGAAGCTGCGTTCCTGATTGAACGCCTGCTGCTGTTGCTGCGCGCCCGCGTCGACGGAGGCCTGGCCGAGCTGGATGCCCTGGCCGGCCAGCGTATCGCGCAGCTGCGGCAGCGCGGCTTCCAGCGCGCGCCGCACACTCTCGTGGGCCGAGACGAACAGGGCCTGGGCCTGGTTGTCGCCCAGGGTCAGCGTCACCTTGAGCGGGCCGAGGCCGGCGGGGTTGAGGCTGAGCTCGGCCACGTGGTGGCCGTCCGCGCCCATGCGGATCATCTGCGTGCCGATGTCGGCGCCCCAGCCTTCCGCGCCCACCGGCGTGGGGACGGTGAAGCGGGGCACGGGCTGCGCGGGCGCGGGGGCTGCGGCATTGGCGGCCTCGGCCAGGGCCGCCTTGAAGGTGAAGGCGCCGGGCAGTTGAGTAGGCGCATCGGATGGGGCATCGGATGCGTGATCCGCCTGTGCGGCGTCCCGAGCCGCCGGAAGGGGCAGGGCGGTGATGTCTGCGGCGGGCTTCGCCGCGGTGGCCGGGCCGGCAGGCGATGCGGTGGCCGCGTTCGATGCGGCTGCGGCATCGGTGCCGGGTACTTGCGCAGGTGCCGTGGCGGAGACAGTGGGCGTGGGCAGCTTCGCGTCGGAGGCCGGCAGCGCATCTGCCTTCGCTTTCGCACTCCTGGCGTCCTTGCCGTCCTGTTCGGCCGCATTCGCTTGCGCCGCCTGCGTTGCTGCCGTGTCGGCCGCGGTTGAGGCTCTCGCGGGCGCGCGTGCATCGCCTGCGCTTGCCGAGGCCTGGCTGCTTGCAAGCGCTTCGTCGGCCATGCCCGCGACTGCGCCCTCCGCAAGGGATCGTGCACCGGCCTCGCCGCCCTGTGCCGCCGCACGCTGCTGCTGCAGGGACTGCGCGCTGAAAGCCGGCGTCAGCATCGCCATGGCCAGCAGTTCGGCGGGCGATGCTTCCTCGCGTTGCGTGGCCGAGGCCGGCCCGCGGCGGCGAGCCGGGTGCGCATCCGATGCGGATTCGGCCTTGTCGTCTGCCTGGCGCGTGCGCGCATCGCGCGAGCGGGCCAGCGCCGCGCCGAAGCCTCCTTCGGCATCGGTGGGCGACTGGGCATCGCGCCCGCGCGCCGAAGACGAGGCAGCGGCCGATGCGTTCGACGACGACGCGGCCGGCGCCGAGGGAATCGAGAGAACCAGAGAACTCATGGGTCGAGGTACCTTGCTTGTCAGGAGGCCGACGCCGCGCGCCGCACGAAGAACTGGCGGGCGGCCCGCTCGTCGCTGTCGCGCTGCTCGCGCCTGGCCTGCACCTGCTCGGCCTGGCGCTGTGCGCGCTCGGCCAGGGTGTCGAAGGAATTGAGGCGGCGCTTGTTCTGGCGCCATTCGCTGCGTCCATGCTCCAGGCGCAGCGCGGCCTGCTGCGCGGCGGCGCGCTGCTGCGAGATGGCGCCGTCCAGCGTGGCCAGGAAGTCCTGGTAGTTGAGCCACTGCGAGTTGGACACGCCCTGCTGCATGAGCTTTTGCAGCTGCGCGTGGTAGTCGTGCCGGTATTGGGTCAGCACGTCGAGCTTCTGCCTGGCGTCCAGCTGGGCGCTTTGCAGGGCGCCCAGGCGGCGCGCGGCATCGTCGGTCTTGCCGCGCGCCAGCTCGATGAGGGTGTCCAGCGGAAGTTTCTGCGGCATTTAGGCTCCTTGGGGTTCGAAGATGCGTTGCATGTGGGCGACCGAGTCGCCATAGCCGCTGCGCTCGTGCATGCCCTGCTGCAGGTAGGCTTCCATGCGCGGGTACAGGGCGATGGCCTGGTCCAGCTGCAGGTCGTGGCCCGCGGCATACGCGCCCACGCTGATCAGGTCGCGGTTGCGCTGGTAGCGCGAGAGCATCTGCTTGAACTTGCGCACCGAGTCGAACTGCGCGGGTGTGATCAGCGAGGTCATGGCCCGGCTGATCGAAGCCTCGATGTCGATGGCGGGGTAGTGCCCGGCCTCGGCCAGGCTGCGCGAGAGCACCACATGCCCGTCCAGGATGGCGCGCGCCGAATCGGCGATCGGGTCCTGCTGGTCGTCGCCTTCGGACAGCACGGTGTAGAAGGCCGTGATCGAGCCGCCGCGCCCGTTCTCGCCCGGGGCGCCGTTGCCGGCCCGTTCCACCAGCGCGGGCAGCTTGGCGAACACCGAGGGCGGATAGCCCTTGGTGGCCGGCGGCTCGCCCACGGCCAGCGCGATCTCGCGCTGCGCCATGGCGTAGCGGGTGAGCGAATCCATGATGAGCAGCACGTCCTTGCCCTGGTCGCGGAAGTACTCCGCCAGGCAGGTGGCATAGGCGGCGCCCTGCAGCCGCATCAGCGGCGAGTTGTCGGCCGGGGCCGCCACCACCACCGAGCGCGCCAGGCCTTCCTCGCCCAGCGTGTGGTCGATGAACTCCTTCACTTCGCGCCCGCGCTCGCCGATCAGGCCCACCACGATGATCTCGGCGCTGGTGTAGCGGGCCATCATGCCCAGCAGCACGCTCTTGCCCACGCCGGAGCCGGCGAACAGGCCCATGCGCTGGCCGCGGCCCACGGTGAGCATGCCGTTGATGGCGCGCACGCCCACGTCCAGCACCGAGTCGATGGGGGCGCGCTGCAGCGGGTTGATGGGCGCGGCCGACAGGGTCACTTCCCGGTCGGCCACGATGGGCCCGCGCCCGTCCAGCGGGCGGCCGGCCGCATCGACCACGCGCCCGAGCATGGCCTGGCCCACC